>RXIX01000025.1 GCA_003989075.1 Candidatus Competibacteraceae bacterium
CGCCGCACTTTTGCCAACCCTGGAAAGGGTATTCGCCAAACTGGAACAGGCCGGCCGGACGGAAATGGCAGCGCAGGACATTCCCGCCGCGCACATCCGCAGCGCCCGTACCGTTCGCCTGCGCTACGCCAACAGCGATAGCGCTCTGAGCATCACCGCCGATGAGCTGAGCACCCTGCAGGCACGCTTTGAAAGCGCTCACCGGCAGCGCTATGGTTTTCTCATGCCGGACAAGGCATTGATCGTACAGGCAGCGCTGCTTGAGGTGATCGGCGGTGGCTTCGATATCGGCCACGCCGATGCGCCTGAACCGGCTGGCCCTGTGCCAGAATCCAAGGCGGCATCATCAACCCCGCAACCCATCACGACGGTCCCGGTGCATATTGCGGGTCGCGACCATGATGCGCCCCTGTACCGGCGTGACCAGTTGCGCCCCGGCGATCGCATCCCCGGTCCCGCCATCCTGAGTGAAACCGGCGCTACGACGCTGATCGAACCCGGCTGGCAGGCCGACATCACGGCGCGGCACGATCTGGTGCTGACGCGGCATGAACCCCTCGCTCGACGGGTAGCGGTCGGGACTGCAGCGGATCCTATTTTGCTGGAGGTGTTCAACAACCGGTTCATGGCCATCGCCGAACAGATGGGCGTGACCCTGGCCAATACCGCGCATTCGGTCAACATCAAGGAACGGCTGGATTTTTCCTGCGCGCTGTTCGACCAGAACGGTCAATTGATCGCCAACGCCCCGCATATTCCGGTGCATCTTGGTTCGATGGGCGAAGCGGTGCAGGCACTCATTCAGGCACAGGGCGACCGGTTCCTGCCCGGCGACGTCTACGCCAGCAACGCGCCCTACAGCGGCGGGACGCATCTGCCGGACATCACGGTCATCACCCCGGTTTTCGATGCAGAAGGGGAACAGGTTCTGTTCTACGTCGCCTCGCGCGGCCATCACGCCGACATCGGCGGCATTTCGCCCGGCTCGATGCCGCCGGACAGCGTCAGCATCGATCAGGAAGGCGTGTTACTGGACAATTTTCCACTGGTGACAGGCGGACGGTTCTGCGAGCGGGAACTGCTCGAACAGTTGAACCGTGGCCCCTGGCCGGCTCGCAACCCGCAGCAAAATCTCGCTGACCTGCAGGCCCAGATTGCCGCCAACGGCAAGGGTGTGCAGGAACTGCAGCACATGGTGGCACAGTTTGGATTACCGGTGGTCCACGCCTACATGGGCCACGTCCAGGATAACGCCGCCGAACAGGTACGCCGGGCGCTGGACCGGCTGCAGGAGGGTAAGTTCACCTACGAGATGGACAACGGCGCGGCTATCCGGGTCGCTATCACACTGGATCGGGAACGCCGCTCGGCCCGGATCGACTTCACCGGCACCTCGCCGCAACAGGCCAGCAATTTCAATGCACCGCGCGCGGTAGGTCTGGCGGCGGTGCTGTACGTGTTCCGCACCCTGGTGGACGACGACATCCCGCTGAACGCCGGCTGCCTGCGCCCGCTGGACATAGTCATCCCGGCAGGTTGCCTGCTCGATCCCCGCCCGCCGGCGGCAGTGGTGGCCGGCAATGTGGAAACCTCGCAGTGCGTGGTCGATGCCCTGTACGGCGCGCTCGGGGTGATGGCCGCCGCACAGGGCACCATGAACAACTTCACCTTCGGCAACGACCGCCACCAGTATTACGAAACGATCTGTGGCGGCGCCGGCGCGGGACCGGGTTTCGATGGCGCTTCGGCGGTGCAGACCCACATGACCAATTCCCGGCTGACCGACCCCGAGGTGCTGGAATGGCGGTTTCCGGTGCGGCTGGAGGAGTTCTGCATCCGCGCCGGCAGTGGCGGCGCGGGCCGCTGGCGCGGCGGCGATGGCGTGATTCGGCAGCTTCGCTTCCTGGAGCCGATGAGCGCGGCGATTCTCTCCGGCCATCGCCGCATTCCACCCTACGGCCTGGCCGGCGGGGAACCGGGTCAGGTCGGACGCAATGCTGTGGAACGGGCTGATGGACGGACTGAGGAACTGCCGGGTACGGCGGTCGTCGCGATGCAGGCCGGGGATGCTGTCGTCATCGAAACGCCGGGCGGCGGGGGTTGGGGTATACCTGGCAATCCAGGCCCTTGATTTCTATCTGAACCGGACTACCAGTACTGTTTAAAATCAGGCCCGCGTTCCGGCAGTTGGCGCGGCGAGCCGTCCGCGTTGACCGCGACATAGACGATCACCGCCTCGGTGACCTGATCGGACAGCAGTTCGCCATCACGGGCGCGCTGCACGAACACCTCCACCTTGACCGTGATCGAGGTCGAGCCGACCTTCTGAATCCGCGCGAAACAGCTCAGCAGGTCGCCGACGAACACCGGCTTGTGGAACTCCATCGATGTCACAGCCACGGTTGCGACCCGGCCACCGGCGTACTCGACCGCCACCACGCTGCCGGCAACGTCCATCTGCGCCATGATCCAGCCGCCGAAAATATTGCCATTGGGATTAGCGTGCGCGGGCATCGCCAGAATGCGCACGGTTGGCTGGCGATCACGCGGAAATGTGTCGGTAGTTGACGGGGTCGCGGGAGATTCGGGGGTAGACATGACAACTCCTGACAGGATACGGAAAAAAACCAGACGGCCATGATGCGGCGCAGGATGCGGCACGATGGTCGGTTTTGGCAAAATGCCGTGCCAAACTCGCCACGGACTGGACTATCATACTGTGATTGAAACAGCGCCAACATTCAAAGAGAGGATCAACAATAATGTCACGCAGTAGAACGGTGGCCGTCTATACCGGCGAAGAACTGGGCCGCTACGGATTCGAAGACCATCCTTTCGGAGAAGATCGCATCCACGCCTTCTGGGATGAGATGCACCTGCGCCATCTCGACTACCAGGTTCGCGTCTTCCACCCGGCGCTGGCCAGTGAGGATCAACTCAAGCTGTTTCATACTGTCGAGTACGTCGACAAGGTCAAGACCCTGTCCGAAGCCGGCGAGGGCCTGCTCGACTACGGCGATACCCCGGCCTACAAGGGCGTGTTCGAGGACGCAGCCACCGTAGTCGGCACGGTAGTGGATGCCACTCGCAAGCTGATGAACAGCGAGGCGAGGCGCATCTTCGTACCCATCGCCGGCCTGCACCACAGCATGCCCGACACCGCCGCCGGTTTCTGCGTGTTCAACGATGTTGGCGTGGCGATCAAAATCCTGCAGCAGGAGTATGGCCTGGAGCGTATCGCCTATGTCGATATCGACGCCCATCATGGCGATGGTCTGTTCTATCCCTTTGAATCCGATCCGACGGTGATCTTCGCCGACATCCACGAGGATGGCCGCTACAACTTCCCGCAAAGCGGCTTTCCGCACGAAATCGGCAAGGGCGAGGCCAAGGGCCGCAAGCTCAACATCCCGCTGCTGCCGCTGTCAGCCGATGACGATTTCATGATGATGTGGGACAAGGTCGAGGGCTTCCTGCGCCAGTGGAAACCGCAGTTCATCTTCATGAACTGTGGCGCCGACGGTCTCGACGGTGACCCGCTCGCCCACCTGCACTACTCAGCCCGCGCCCACGCCCGCGCCGCCCGGGGCCTGTGCCAGATCGCCGAGGAATTTGCCGAGGGCCGCATTCTTGGCGTTGGCGGCGGCGGCTATGAACTGCGCAATGTCGGCAAGGCCTGGGTGGCTGTGGTTGACGCCTTCCTTGAAGCGCCGATGCCCTAGATCCCCTGCCTGATTCCGTAGAATCCTGCGGAACAATTTACTTGAGTTAACACGCCCAAACATGGGCCCCGTGCTGTTTGCGTACCGGCAGGGATCCGGAAACGCCCGCATATCGACCAGTCCCGCCATTTTTTACCATGGCCGACCCGTCACACCGGGTCGCGCCGTATTTCCGTTCTGCCGCTGATGGGCGAATTTTGCCCCGACCGGTGGCAAGATCAGGTATGATTGTCCGCTTTCCATGATCTGCCCGCTGTTGACCCTGGGGAAACTGCGGGCGCTCTTTGCAGAGGTCGCGAATGTTCAGTCGAGAGATGCGGATCGCCGGTTTTGACAACGAGTTGTGGGCCGCCCTGCAGGGCGAGCGGCAACGCCAGGAAGACCACATCGAGCTGATCGCCTCGGAAAACTACGCCAGTCCACGGGTACTTGAAGCCCAGGGTTCGGTGCTGACCAACAAATACGCCGAAGGCTATCCGGGCAAGCGCTACTATGGGGGTTGCGAATTCGTCGACATCGCCGAGCAACTGGCGATCGACCGCGCCAAACAACTGTTCGGCGCCGCCTATGCCAACGTCCAGCCGCATTCCGGCTCACAGGCCAATGCTGCGGTTTACATGGCGCTGCTGGAACCGGGCGATGCCGTGCTCGGCATGAGCCTGGCGCACGGCGGCCACCTCACCCACGGCGCCAAGGTCAACTTCTCCGGGCGCCTGTACCAGGCAGCGCAGTACGGCCTTGACGAAGCCACCGGCGAGATCGATTACGCCCAGGTGGAATGCCTGGCGCTGGAGCACCGGCCGAAAATGATCGTCGCGGGCTTCTCCGCCTACTCGCGGGTCATCGACTGGGCGCGCTTCCGCGCCATCGCCGATCAGGTTGGCGCCTACCTGTTTGTCGATATGGCGCACGTCGCCGGACTGGTCGCGGCTGGCGTCTATCCCAGCCCGGTAGCGGTCGCCGACGTCGTCACCACCACCACCCATAAGACCCTGCGCGGTCCACGTGGCGGCCTGATCCTGGCCCGGTCCAATCCCGAGATCGAGAAGAAACTCAACTCGCTGGTGTTTCCCGGCACCCAGGGCGGCCCCTTGATGCATGTCATCGCCGCCAAGGCGGTGGCCTTCAAGGAAGCGTTGTCTCCGGAATTCGTCGCCTATCAGCAGCAGGTAGTCGCCAATGCCCGGGCCATGGCCGGAGTCTTCATCGAGCGCGGCTACGACATCGTCTCCGGCGGCACTGATAATCACCTGTTCCTGGTTAGCCTGATCGCCAAGGGCCTGACCGGCAAGGCCGCCGACGCCGCACTGGGCCGCGCCTGGATCACCGTCAACAAGAACGCCGTGCCCAACGATCCGCAGTCGCCCTTCGTGACCAGCGGCATCCGCATCGGTTCGCCGGCGATCACCACCCGTGGTTTCCAGGAACGCGAGTGCCGCGAACTGACCGGCTGGATCTGCGACATCCTTGATGATCTTGGCAACGAAGCGGTGATTGAGCGGGTGCGCAGCCAGGTGCAGACGCTGTGCGCACGCTTCCCGGTCTACGGCTGAAACCGCAGCCGGCAGCGGACGCACGGCAGTGCACTGCCCGTTCTGCGGCACACCCGATACCCGGGTGATCGACTCGCGGCTGTCGGCGGAAGGCGATAAAGTGCGCCGCCGCCGCGAGTGCCTGCGCTGCAACGCCCGCTTCACCACCTACGAAGTCGCCGAACTGCTGATGCCGCCAGTGGTGAAGCGCGACGGGCGTCGCGAACCGTTCCTGGATGAAAAACTGCGCACCGGGCTGATGCGGGCGCTGGAAAAACGCCCGGTGAGCGCCGAGCGTATCGAGGAACTGTTGCAGCGGATTCGCAACCGCGCCCGTGCCAGCAGTGAACGCGAGCTGAGCAGCCGGCAGATCGGTGAATGGGTCATGGATGAACTGCGCCAGATCGACCCGGTCGCCTACGTGCGCTTTGCCTCGGTCTACCGCAGCTTCGAGGATGTCAACGCCTTCCGCGAGGAAATCGAGCGCCTGCAGACGCCGCCCGGCGCGCCGGACAACCGCTGATGTCATCCGCTGATTACCGCCACATGGCGCGTGCCCTGAGCTTGGCGCAGCGCGGCCTGTACAGCACCGATCCCAACCCGCGGGTCGGCTGTGTGCTGGTGCGTGAGGGCGAAATCGTCGGCGAGGGCTGGCATGAGCGCGCCGGTGAAGCACATGCCGAGATCCACGCCCTGCGGCAGGCGGGCGAACGGGCCCGGGGGGCAACGGCCTATGTCACCCTCGAACCCTGTTGTCATCACGGACGCACCCCGCCCTGCAGCACGGCACTGCTTGATGCCGGCGTAGCCCGGGTGGTCGCGGCGATGGCCGATCCCAACCCCCGCGTCGCCGGTCAGGGACTGGCGCAGTTGCGCGAGGCCGGCGTGGTCGTCGCCTGCGGGCTGCTGGAAGCCGAGGCGCGGGCGCTGAATCCGGGTTTCATCCTGCGCATGACCGCCGGCCGGCCTGTGGTGCGCCTTAAGCTGGCGATGAGCCTGGACGGGCGCACCGCGCTGGCTTCGGGTGAAAGCCAATGGCTGACCGGCACAGCGGCACGGCAGGATGTGCAAAGACTGCGGGCGCGGAGTTCGGCTATCTTGACCGGCATTGGCACGCTGCTGGCCGATGATCCCGGTTTGAACGTGCGCCTGCCGGATGCGCTACGCCAGCCGCTGCGGGTGATCCTCGACAGCGCCCTGCGCACACCGCCCACGGCCAGGACCCTGCAGCTCCCCGGCAGGGTGCTGATTTTCACTGCCGTGACGGATAGCGGCTTGCACACCCCCCTGCAGGCAGCGGGGGCGCATCTGGTCGTCACGCCCTGCGCCGCCGGGCCGGGGCTGGATCTGCACGCAGTCATGGCAGAACTCGCCCGCCGCGAGTGTAACGAAATCCATGTCGAGTGTGGCCCGACCCTGGCCGGTGCCTTGTTGCAGGCCCATCTGGTTGATGAACTGGTGGTGTACATGGCGCCCATTCTGCTCGGCGATCAGGCACGCGCTCTATTCCGACTGCCGGAATTGATGCGGATGCAGGAACGGCGCGCACTGGAGATCGTCGAAACCCGTGCAGTAGGTCAGGATTGGCGACTGCGCTTGCGGCCCGCGCCCTAGCTGCACTGCCTGTCATCGCCTGAACTGTGGCGCATTCAGCACAACCATGACCCCAACAGCACACTGCCCGCTCTTTAAGGTTTCCAGAAGGATATTGCCATGTTCACCGGCATCATCACCGCAGTCGGAACCCTCACCGCGATCCAGCCACGCGGCGGCGATGTCCGTCTGCGCATCGCCACTGGCCGGCTGGACCTGCGCGACGTGCAGCTTGGCGACAGCATCGCGGTCAGCGGTGTCTGTCTGACCGCTGTCGAACTGCCCGGCGATGGCTTCTGGGCGGATGTCTCACGTGAAACCCTTGACCACACCATCCTCGGTGACGCCGCGCCGGGCATGACGGTCAATCTGGAAAAGGCCCTGACCCCAACCACGCGCCTGGGCGGCCACCTGGTCAGCGGCCACGTCGACGGCGTCGGCACCGTGAGCGAATGGCGCCCGGATGGCCGTTCCTGGCGCCTGCGCATTCAGGCCCCGGACGCGCTGGCCCGCTACATCGCCGCCAAGGGCTCGATCTGCATCGACGGCATCAGCTTGACCGTCAACCGGGTCGACGGCGCCGCCTTTGAACTCAACATCGTCCCGCACACCCTGGCGGAAACCACCCTCGCCACCTGCAAGGTCGGCCGGCGGGTCAATCTGGAAGTCGATCTGATCGCCCGCTACCTGGAACGGCTGCTGCTCGGCGAACGCGCCGCCCAGCCCAGCAGCGGCGCACTCAGCGAAGCCCTGCTACGCGAACACGGGTTCTGGAACTAGATCATGGCACTCAACAGCATCGATGAAATCCTCGCCGACCTGCGGCAGGGCAAGATGGTCATCATCATGGATGACGAGGACCGCGAAAACGAAGGCGACCTGCTGATGGCGGCGCCGCTGGTCCGCCCCGAGGACATCAACTTCATGGCCCGTTACGGGCGCGGACTGATCTGCCTGACCTTGACCCGTGAGCGCTGCCAGCAGTTGCGCCTGCCGCTGATGGTCCAGGACAACGCCACGCCCTACTCGACCAATTTCACCGTCTCGGTCGAGGCGGCCGAGGGCGTCACCACCGGCATTTCCGCCTATGATCGCGCCCACACCATTCGCACTGCGGTGCGCCCCGATGCCCGCCCCGAAGATCTGGTGCAGCCCGGGCACATCTTCCCGCTGATGGCCCAGCCCGGCGGCGTGCTGACCCGCGCCGGGCATACCGAAGCCGGCTGCGACCTGGTCCGGCTGGCCGGCCTGGAACCGGCGGCGGTGATCGTCGAAATTCTCAATGAAGACGGCACCATGGCGCGGCGGCCTGATCTGGAGCTGTTCGCCGGACGTCACGACCTGAAAATCGGCACCATTGCCGACCTGATCCGCTACCGGATACAGAACGAGAAAACCGTCGAGCGGGTCGCCGATGCGGTGATGAACACCGAGTTTGGCCCGTTCCGGGTGCTCACTTATCAGGACGTAGTCAGCAAGCAGGTGCATTTCGCTCTGGTCAAGGGCGAGATTCAGGCCGAGCAGCCGGCGCTGGTGCGCGTGCACGTCCAGCACCTGCTCAGCGATCTGCTGGCCCTGCGGCTGGCTGACAGCGGCTGGCCGCTGCGCGATGCTCTGCAGCGGGTGGCGAACGCACCCGCCGGGGTTCTGGTGTTCCTCAGCCGCCAGGAAGACCCGACGACCCTGATCCGGCGCATGCGCAGCTACCAGCTCGAAGCCGGCGACACCGCCCGCAGCGTCGACTACACCACTGCGCTGCGCACCTACGGCATCGGCGCGCAGATCCTGCTTGATATCGGCGTGCGGCGCATGCAGGTGCTCAGTGCGCCCAAGCGCCTCACCGGCCTGTCCGGCTTCAACCTGGAAGTGGTTGAATACATTTCCTGACCACTCATTGCCCAACCGTCACGGACTGCCCGCCATGTACCCGTTCAAAACCTTTGAAGGTGACTTCACCCCACCCCAGGATGCCCGCTTCGCCCTGGTCGCGGCCCGCTTCAACAGCTTCATCGTGCAGAGCCTGATCAGCGGCGCCGCCGACGCCTTGCGCCGCCATGGCGTGGCCGATGCCAATATTCATCTGATCTGGGCACCCGGAGCCTTTGAGCTGCCGCTGGTGGCGCAGCGTCTGGCCGCCAGCGAGCGCTACGATGGCATTGTCGCCCTTGGCGCGGTGATCCGCGGCGGTACCCCGCATTTTGAATACGTCGCCAGCGAATGCACCAAGGGGCTGGCCAGCGTGGCGCTGGAATATGACCTGCCGATCGGCTTTGGCGTGCTGACCGTGGACAGCATCGATCAGGCAGTGGAACGGGCTGGCACCAAGGCCGGTAACAAGGGCGCCGATGCTGCGATGTCGGTTCTGGAGATGGTCAGCCTGCTGCACCGGCTGGAAGGTTGAGCCCGTGGCTGCTCCTCCCCGCAAGAACGTGCCCGGCAAGCGCAGCTGGGCACGGCGCTGTGCCCTGCAGGCGCTGTATCAGTGGCAGTTGACCGACCAGGAACCGCGCCTGATTGCCAACCAGTTCCTCGCTGACGAGGATCTCGGCAAGGCCGACCCGGACTATTTTCGCGAACTGCTCCATCAGGTTCCGGCGCAACTGGCCGCGATCGATGCCGCCCTGAGTCCGTTTCTCGACCGACCGATGTCCCAGGTTGATCCGGTGGAACGCGCCATCCTGCGCATTGGCGGCTATGAGCTGATGCAGCAGCCCGGCACCGCCTACCGGATCATCATCAACGAGGCAGTGGAACTGGCCAAGATCTTTGGCGCCGAACAGGGCCACCGCTTTGTCAACGGTGTGCTCGACAAGGTAGCGCGCGCCGTGCGGCCGGTGGAATTCGCGACGCGCTCCTGAACCCGGCGGGGCGTAGCCGCAAACCGTACCACGCCCCGCGCCGCTCACAGTTCGGCCAGATTACCCTTCTCCTCCAGCCAGTTCTTGCGATCACCGGCGCGCTTTTTCGCCAGCAGCAGATCCATCAGCGCCAGGGTCGTATCGGCACCATCCAGGGTCAACTGCACCAGGCGCCGGGTGGCCGGGTCCATGGTGGTTTCACGCAGTTGCAGCGGATTCATCTCACCCAGGCCCTTAAAGCGGGTGACATTGACCTTGCCTTTCTTCTTCTCGGCAGCGATGCGATCAAGAATGCCCTGCTTCTCGGCCTCGTCCAGGGCATAGAACACCTCCTTGCCAACATCGATCCGGAACAGCGGTGGCATGGCCACATGCACATGGCCCGCCGCTACCAGCGGCCGGAAGTGGCGCACGAACAGCGCGCACAGCAGGGTGGCAATGTGCAGCCCGTCGGAATCAGCGTCGGCGAGGATACACACCTTGCCATAGCGCAGCCCGCCCAGCTCCTCGGCGCCGGGATCAATACCGATCGCCACGGCGATATCGTGTACTTCCTGCGAGGCCATCACCTCGGCCGAATCGACTTCCCAGGTGTTGAGAATCTTGCCGCGCAGGGGCATCACTGCCTGGAATTCGCGGTTACGCGCCTGCTTGGCCGAGCCACCGGCGGAATCGCCCTCGACCAGAAACAGCTCGGTGCGCGCCAGATCCTGCGCGGTGCAGTCGGTGAGCTTACCGGGCAGCGCCGGGCCACTGGTGACCTGTTTGCGCACCACCTTGCGGCTGGCGCGCAGACGCCTGTGGGCATTAGCCAGCGCCAGTTGCGCGATGCGCTCGCCCATCTCGGGGTGCTGATTCAGCCACAGGCTCAGCGCGTCCTTGACCACGCCGGCGACGAACACCGCGCATTCGCGCGAGGACAGCCGTTCCTTGGTCTGGCCGGAGAACTGCGGATCAGCCAGCTTGACCGAGAGCACATAGCAGCAGCCTTCCCAGACATCTTCCGGGGCGATGCGCAGGCCGCGCGGTACCAGATTGCGGAACTCGCAAAATTCGCGCACCGCATCGGTCAGGCCGCCGCGCAGACCGTTGACATGCGTGCCGCCCTGCGGGGTGGGAATCAGGTTGACATAGCTTTCCATGACCGGCTCGCCACCGTCCGGCAGCCAGGTCAGCGCCCAGTCGGCGGCTTCATGGGCGCTGCTGACGTGGCCGACAAACGGTGGATCAGGCAACAACGCGGTCTGACCGAGTGCCTCGCGCAGGTAATCGGTAAAGCCATCCTGGTAATGCCAGATGATCTGCTCGCCGCTAGCCTCGTCGCTGAAGCTGACCTTCAGCCCCGGACACAGCACAGCCTTGGCGCGCAGCACATGCTTAAGGCGCGACACGGAGAATTTGGGTGCATCGAAATAGCGCGCATCAGGCCAGAAACGCACCGTGGTGCCGGTGATCCGGCGCGCCACCGTGCCGACCTCGGCCAGATCGGACACCTTGTCGCCGCCGGCAAAGGCGATGTGATACTGGCGACCGTTGCGCCGCACCCAGACCTCAAGACGGCTGGACAGGGCATTCACCACCGACACGCCCACACCGTGCAGGCCACCGGAAAACTGGTAATTGCGGTTGGAAAACTTACCGCCGGCATGCAGACGGGTCAGGATCAGTTCGACGCCGGGAATGCCTTCCTCGGGGTGAATATCGACCGGCATGCCGCGGCCATCGTCCTCGACTGAGAGCGAGCCGTCGGCATACAGCACCACGCTGATGGCGCGGGCGTGGCCGGCGATGGCCTCATCGACGCTGTTGTCGATCACTTCCTGAGCCAGGTGGTTGGGCCGGCTGGTATCGGTGTACATGCCGGGGCGCTTGCGGACTGGGTCCAGACCGCTGAGGACTTCGATGGCGGAGGCGTCGTAGGACGTGTTCATGAGGCGCGGCGATATCCAGGCACGTTGAAGTAGCAAGTCCACCCGACCAGTGGACGGCTGCGCATTATACGCAAGGCGGCGTGCCGCAAAACCACCGCTGGACCACGCGCTTCAGGCACCGGCGGCGCGCTGCGATCACGGCAACCCCCAGCCGATACGGATCGGTACCGACCGACCGCCCGTTTTTCAGACGCTTTTTCATGCCCTGCCCAATCTCCCGCTAACACTGCGGATCTGTTTGCTTTTTGCCTACCGAGACACAGCAATGCCCGGCATATTGTCTTTTTTATTGAACAAATGCGCAGGGCCGGTTTGCGCTGGTTATTGCAGGCTTTTTCCCGAAGGCGGAATAAAACCGTTTTATTCATGACACAGATTCGATTTACGGTCATTCAATTAATTATTATTAAAAACATCAAGTTAACGATTGGCACGATGGTTGCTAAATCCTTATCGACGCTGAATCTCTGGCGTCTTCGGTAAAAAGCAAGATGCCCTGCATCACTTCATTATTGGAGGCAATCTCATGAAAACCAAACTGTATAGCGCTATTGTCGGTGCCACTCTGCTGGCCGCTTCCGGTCTGGCCATGGCTGAAACCCCGCTGACCACCAGTCAGATGGACGGCGTGACTGCGGGTGGCGTCGCCACAGCAACGGCACTCGCGGCAGCGGCGGGCAAATACCTAGCGGCGACCGTAACCGAAACTGAAACCATCGTTCAGGGTGTGCTGCTGGTGCCGGTACAAGTCGGCAGCATTTGGGTCGTCGGCACAGGCGCGGGATCCTATTCCGAATCCTATGCCCACAATTAGCTCAGCTTTCCGGCGTAAGCACTAAACATTTGGCTGACTTATTCAGGAGACTCACCATGAAACGTTTCGCGATTCTTGCCGCCGCCGCCCTGCTGGGCGCCACCAGTTATGCTAATGCCGAGACCGTGCTGTCCGGCCCGCAAATGGATCAGATCAGCGCAGGTCTTTTCGGTCTTGCGATCACCGAAGGCATGGCCATCGCCACCGGTGATATTGGCTCCCTGTCAACCACAAATTCGGTGAGCGGCGTTAATCTGCTTGCTCCAAACCCAATCGCCTATAGCGCGACCGCTAGCGCTGCCATAGCGACCGGCTTCCTGGGCGCGGTTGCCGGCAGTCAATCGGCAAGTGGCTCGGAGCTCGGCAACTAAGTTGCGAGTCTCTCGAAAGAGCGGTTATCAAACCTTGCGGCGCGATGACCGCTCGCGCACGACTCAAGCATTGGAGATAGACAACATGATCAAGCATATGCAGTTAAGCGCTCTATCCCTGTGCGCCTTGACCGCGACCGCTATTGCAGCGCCACCATCACAAAATCCGCTGACACTATCCAGCATTGACCTGGATCGTGTGACCGCAGGCGGCGTCGTCAATGGCGTTGTTACAGCTTCGGCAATCGCCTACGGTCCATCGGACGCCATAACCGATACCAGTACATTTTCCAGCACGACACTGAGTCCGGGACCCACAGCCGCGCAGAATTCCACATTGGTTGTAGTTGTCGGTTCAGCAACCGCCTATGGCGGACTCGGCGGCACCACGGCAACGGCAACTGACAGTGCGATTAATTCCGCCACTACCAACACCGTTGGCCATACCTACGAAATTAGCCTGCAGGGCCATCTCGCTTCATCCTCGACGGTGTTTGCCTATGAGCTCGGTCGCCCCGCGCAACTCGGTCAGGGCGCTAGTACACCGGTGGTATCACCGTATTAGCCGATCAGGCGTCCCTTCCCGGACGCCTGCGCCGTGCGTGTCCCGGCAATTCCTTCTAGACGGCAGGATCGAGATACTCATGAATATGCAAAGCCGATTTCTTTCCCGCACCGGATTCGCTGGCATTTTGGCGCTATTTATACCTCTGGGATCACTCGCTGCTGAAACCACTAGCCCGGCAGCGACCGTAATTATTCGTTGCGCCTGGCCCGGACCCGCGACGAATCCGGACAATGCCCCTGCCACCGATGGCAACAGCGCTTGCACCTGCGTGAGCAACGGCAATGGCAGCACCTGCAGTTGCACCAGCGGCGCGGCGACCCCGGTCAATAGCGGCTCCACACCCGTCTTCACCGTCGATGCCAGCTCCAACACACCTGCAACCCTGGTCGAGCACCTGAAAACCGCCACCAGTTGCGCCGATGCCAGGGCGTTCACCGAATCCGCCAGTGACGGCGCCCGCCAAGCCTGTACCCCCCTGGCCAGCGGCTCGGTGAATGCCCTGCTTTATTCCTGCACCGTTCCCGGCACTCCACTGTAGAACCTGTATACCCTGTATCCCAGCACTCGCGCCGCAGAAAAAAAGGAAACGGGCAAAAAACTCTCTGTCACCCGTTTCCAGCTAACGCGGCGCGGCACCACTTGCCCACGCACGCACCGCGCGACCCCACCTGACCCATCGCCCACGCCATGTGCCCCGGTTGACATCATCCCCAGCAAGTCACATTTTTATTATTTATAGAATCAAAATTGATATTTTTATACTAGGATTGTGATAGAAAAATCTGCACATGGAGTTGCCAAACCATGCGTGCCAGCCTCATACCCTGCCGCTGCTTTCCCGCGATCATCCTCGCCACGCTCCTGCTCACCGGCCCGATCCAGACCACTCACGCCGAGGACTATCCGCCGGTCAAGTCACTGCTGGAAATACGCCGCGAACGGGTTGTAATCCAGAAATGGGATCTGAGTTGCGGCGCCGCAGCCCTGACCACCCTGTTGCGCTACCAGCACGGCGACCCGGTCACCGAAAAGGATGTCGCCACCGCGCTAATCAACCGTAGCGAATATCTGCGCAATCCTCAGCTCGTGCAGATTCGTGAGGGCTTTTCCCTACTCGACCTCAAGCGCTATGTCGATGGTCGCGGCTATCAGGGCACCGGCCTGGGCCAGCTCACCCTCGACGACCTCAATCGGCGCGCACCGATCCTGATTCCGATCCAGACCCGGGGCTACAACCACTTCGTGGTGTTCCGTGGCCAACGCGACAACCGCGTCCTGCTCGCTGACCCGGCCTGGGGCAACCGCACCATGACCGTAGAGCACTTCATGCAGGCTTGGATCGACTACCCAAAAATCGGTCACGTTGGCTTCGTCGTCGAAGCAGCGCCCGGTCATCCACGCAGCGCATCCACACCGCTTGCACCGCGCCCCGAGGAATTCGTCACGTTCAATTGAGCCCCCTCCAGCACTTTCCGCCGCCATGCAGGGAACCGATTTCATCGTCAAATGCACGCAAGGAGATTATTCATGGCCCGTCTGCCGTTTCGCTGGACCCGCCACCCCCTTTCACGCCATCCGCTTACGAGCTGTTGCACGACGCTGGGCATCAGCACCCTGAGCCTGTGCCTGCTGAGCGGCGCGCCCGCCAGCGCCGACGATGTCATCACACAAGCCGACGCCCGCCAGTTACGCCAGGAACTGCGCGAACGGGATCGCATCATTGCTGAACTGCTGGCACGGGTCAGCGAACTGGAACGCCGCATGGATGGCGACACCACGCCACCGGCCAGCACCAGACGCCGCGCCACTGCCAGGACCCGTACCGCACAAATCACCGCGCCGGCACCTGTCGCCACACCTACACCCACGCCTGAACCGGTAAGCAGCGCGGTCGCGCCGCCTGCTCCGACCGGTCCCGGCGCGGTGGCCATCGATGCACAGGCTGCAGAACGGGCCCTGGAACGGACCCTGACCGCCGAGGGCGCCCTGCTGCTGCCAGCGGGCAGTTACGACTTCGAGCCGTACTTCAATTACAACCGCCGGGTCAACGATGGCCCAACCCTGGTGCAAACCGACGCAGGCATCCTGGCGCGCAGCTTCGGGATCCGTCGCAATGAATTTGATCTGGGTCTGCGCGCCCGCGTCGGCCTGCCCTATGACGCCCAGGTGGAACTCGACCTGCCCTATCGCAGCGTCAATCAGGAGCTGTTGCGACCCACCGGCCTGGCCGGCTTCGACAGCACTGAAAATACCGGCTCGGCCATCGGCGACATCCGCCTGGGCATCGCCAAAACCCTCAGCCGCGAAAGTGGCTGGCAACCGGACCTGGTCGGACGCCTGACCTGGAACACCGGCACTGGGGAAATCGTCGATCAGAACGTACCGATGGGCGATGGCTTCAACCGCCTGCGCGCCTCACTGACTGCGCTCAAGCGTCAGGATCCCCTGGCCTTCACTGCCAGCCTGGCCTACCAAACCACATTTGAAAAAGACGGTGTCCAACCTGGCAACGAGCTTGGCCTGTCCTTCGGCGTCTCGCTGGCCGCCAGCCCGGAAACCTCGCTGAGTCTTGCGCTGGCCCAGAGCTTTACTGCCGAAACCGAGTTGAATGGCCGCACGGTTACCGGCAGCGATCAGGTCAGCGGTGTGCTATTGCTCGGCGCATCCTCGGTGATCAACCGGCAGACCCTGCTGCTGGTAACCGGCGCCATCGGCCTGACCGATGACGCCCCGGATTACGGCATCAGCATATCGCTACCGATCCGTTTCTAGACCGTCGCCGCCACAGCAACAGCAGCGCCAGCCCGCCACCCAGCAGCCACAGGGTGGCGGCTTCCGCGAGCGGCGGTACCGGCACCGGCCCCGCGAAGGACAGCAGCGCGCTGACCGGTGTCGAAACCGGCGTATCGATGGCCTCCAGCACCCCAGTGTCAAAACCCAGGAACAGTTCCGGCAGGTAGAACGAATCCATGCTGATGCGGCTGAGAAATGCCGCCAGCCAGCGGGAATCGCTCTGCGCGCCCGGTTCCGTCATCAGAATTGGCGCGAAGCCATTGAAACCCTGCACCGGATGCAAGCTGCCGTCCAGGACCACGGTCGGCGTGCGTGCAGTCAGCACCACATGATGGTTTCCATCGAACAGGCGCAGATCGCTACCGGAAAAATACCGCCGGCCCTCCAGAGTGCCCAACTGCGCCAGCGGATCAATCTCCAGAAATCCACCCAGCAGGGAATCCGCCAGTTCATCGGCATCGAATGTCCAGTCGCGCCCACCCCGAAGCATATCGAGCGGAATCGGATCAAAAGCCAGCAGGCCGCTGGAGGGATCCCAGTGCACCTGCGGATCGCCAGGCGCACCGGACGCCCGGTAGCCGGCGGATTCTTCGACCTGTATCACCGCGCGGGGCGGTGCCTCGTAGGACTGCTCGGTGTGACGGCTGAACAGGATCAGCCCAAGCGGAGCAAATTCCCGATCAAAGGCATCCAGCAGCGGCACCGCTACGCGCAACGGCTCCGCGTCCGGCTGCAGCAGCAGGCGACCCGCAGCAGCGTTGAACTGCGTGGCGAACCAGTCACGGATCGCGTCACTCCCTGGCACATCAAACACCCGGACCGTGGGCAAGCCATTTTCCAGGTAGCCCAGAAAACCGACCTCATCGTAGCGCACCGCGCCCGTCGCGCTGATCTGCACAGTCGTCAGCGTATCGCGCATGTAGGCCAGACTGCTCGCCGGCGTGCCCTGCCAGCGCAGCGTATCGAAATCCCAATCCAGATGCAGGAACAGATCATCGCTCCCCCGGTCGGGATCGGCGCGGAGCTGAATACCCAGGGCCATACCCTCGGTCATGGCGGTGGCGCGGCCAAAGAGCGGCTCGGTAGCCCACGCAGCAGCATAGGTCGCCTGGCTTATCGCGAACTGGGCCAGCATGCCGCTCTCATCGAGAGCGCCACCAAGCCATGCCCCGGGGGCCATCCCAACCGCGATGCCCGCCCCGGCAGTCGCTGCATGCGCACTGACCCCAGGCACTGCAATTGACGTAAATCCCAAGCCGTCCTGCACTGAACGCACCGTAGTCGCAAATGTCACCGTACTCGTCGTCGATCCCGCTTGGGCAAGCGCATAGGGATTGCCAATAAACTCAATACCCGCCGTTTCCGACAGCCCGATCGTCATAGTCAAAATGCTTGCCGTTTCTGCAGCAGGCACAAAAGATGTTTGCGCAACAGCTGAATTCATAGCGATGCCAAGCCAGCCGATGCCCACTATTGAAAGCCATCCTTTGTCCCGAAAATACTGCTTTCCGTATTCAGCAAGCGCTCCCTTTAATCTCTGCATGAATCGCAAAGGTTTGCAATCATCTTGAGCCTGGAACCGAATACGGCCATGGATATGCAAACTGCCACAGGTCAAATCCAGAAACGCTCCAGAATCCAGCAGCCGCAAACAGTCAGGCATCCATGAAGTCCAAGGCCAAACTGCCTGTAAAACCGCTGCATCATATAATCCCGCTCGCCCTATCCTGAATTGCATGGCGACCACCTCACAAGCGACATAAATCCTGAAATTCCATGTCAGAAAATCCCGTATCCATTTCCATAAATGGATTCCTGAACCCGGACACTAACAGAACTTATTTCCTGAGTTTTCTATGCGCCTGATTATTTTCGTTCATCTCTACATTGAACTTGCAAAGCCGGTACAGCGAGGCGCGGGAAATACCCAGAACCTTGGCCGCGCGGGTCAGGTTTCCATTAGCATGCTGAATCGCGATGTGGATTGCATCATGCTCGGCTCTCTTGCGCGCCTCTTCAATAGTGACGATTTGTCTGGAATTATTGCGCCGATCCAGATCCAGATGTTTCGGAGCAATCAGCCGGTCATCGCAAAACAGCACCGCTCGCTCGACCCGGTTGATCAACTCGCGCACATTGCCAGGCCAGTTGTGCACACGCATGACCCGCAAGGCTTCAATGCTGAAGTCTCTGGGTTTCGACTTGTTTTGCTCCCTGAGAAATTTCTCTAGAAAACAATAAGCTAGATCTATAATATCGTCTTCTCTTTCCCGCAGTGGCGGCATTTGCAGATGCAGTGTATTCAAGCGATAGTACAGATCCTCACGAAAAGTACCCTCGACCACCGCGCGCTTCAAATCGCGATGGGTAGCGGCAATGACACGCACATTCAGACCAATACTTTCAGTACCGCCCAAGCGCTCGATGGTTTTCTCCTGCAGAAAGCGCAGCAGGGCTATTTGTACATCCGGAGCGATATCGCCTATCTCATCAAGCAGAATTGTACCTTCGTTTGCAGCTTCAATCTTGCCCATCTTGAAGCGGTTTGCGCCGGTAAAGGCACCTCTTTCATATCCAAAAAGTTCGGATTGAATCAGATTGGCCGGCAATGCAGCACTGTTGACCGTAATCCATGGACCTTTCGCGCGCTGGGAAAATTGATGCAGGGCGCGCGCTGCCAGTTCCTTGCCTGTTCCGCTTTCGCCGGTAATCAACACGGTTTTTTCAACCGGCGCCATTTTAATGATCTGCTGCCGGACATTCTTCATGGCAGTGGACTTGCCAATTAGAATGTAATTTTTTTCAATCGACGTGTCGTAATTCCTGGCGATAGATCGTGCCAACTCACTCATGCCATAGGCGCGACAGAGAGCCGGCAACAATCGCGACATGTCAATGGGTAATCGCTGGTAATCATAGAAATGGTTCACAATCGTCTCGCGAACCATGGGATTAGAAATAGTAATATCATCGGTCATGGCAATCCATTGCACATGTTTTCCCAAACTAACCAGTTCCTGGATACAGCGCAAAAAATCCGGTTGATAGCGGGTCATAAACACGATACCCACCCGGTGATTATCGGTAAAAATAGCTTTCTTGGCGCTGTTGATGTCATTAATCTTGGTCACATTCCAGTGATCAAGACCAATATTATCAACCAAACTCATACCGTCATGATCAGAAAAAAAAAGCAAAACATCTCTACGGTTCAATGTGGACATTGCAACCCCCTAATGACCGCCATTATCCGAAAACCACAATACATCACATGGTTTTTATCCAGCCAAGCCAAGTAAAAATCTTAGCAACTCCGAACCTTCGCCATGTGTTGATCGTCCACACTGATCCTAGTATGTATTTTCTTGATTGTGCAATTTGTCGATCATTTTTATGTCTTGTTTTTAAGATTTTTTATGTCAAAATTTTATGACGTTATACAAATATGGCACTTTTTATATTATTAATCAGCTCATTGATGGCATCTTGGCATACGCATTCATGCATTGATACCCCATCATGCATCAACATAAGCATCCATGACTGGAATATTGACACATAAAACCGCCCGATCAAAACGGCATGATCTGGATTACTTATTCCATTATCAGGGATAACCATGATTTCCATGCACAATAATCCTATCGCATAAAAAGGCGACACAACCAAGCTCCAACAGTTTTTCCTTAATCAACTATTTTTATTAACTAAATGATTTTAAATAAAATTTATAATCGCATTCATGAAAATATACGCAATAAAGCATTTGCTTTTACAGAACAGCATCCGTTGCCTTGCGAAAATCGATCAGAGCATTTCACCAAATAAATCAGGAGACGCACTATCAGGAAAGCCGAAAAGGAGAGACGTGGAGGAAAGCTAAACTGGCTGCTGCGTGTCTCACGCTGACACATTTGCCTAGCGCATGCCCGGCAAATCCTTCACCCTACAGAACAGGCGCATGTCATGGCATTCACATCCGCCGCGTGGACGCTGCGCAATGCGTCCCGGGCGACAGGCGCCATCAGGGGATTGATCGAGGAACAGCAAGCCGCTCGATTCGACCAGCGCCGCTCAATTGCGTGACTGCAGGGCATGCAGTCGCCCGCAGGAACCTTTCATGCGAGAGGTCCGTTGTGCGATCTGCTGCAATGCGCGATCGAGCAACTATGGACGACCCTCGAAATTGCACGCCAGCGCCACCCAGCCAATCACCGGCATGCTTCAACCATTGCCAACAGCCACAGGTTTGGAATGCAGGATCATGGCAAGCGCTACGCACAGCCAACAGCCGCGCCCCTTGACATTGATCAAATCAACAAAAAAGCGGCCTTACGGCCGCTTTTTTCCTCAGCAAAAACGACTTGTTACGTCAGTCGTTAGCGCGCTGTTCCAGCATCGCCACCGCGGGCAGCACCTTGCCTTCCAGGAATTCCAGAAATGCGCCGCCTGCCGTAGAGATGTAGGACACCTTGTCATAAATGTCGTACTTCTGAATCGCGGCGATGGTGTCACCGCCGCCGGCCAGCGTGAAGGCCTGGGTGTTCGCAATCGCCATGGCGACGGTCTTGGTACCCTCGCCGAACTGGTCGAACTCGAACACACCAACCGGACCGTTCCAGACCACGGTGCCGGCCTTCATGATGATGTCGGCCAGTTCCTGGGCGCTCTGCGGGCCAATATCGAAGATCATGTCGTCATCAGCAACCGCACCGGCATCCTTCAGCACCGCCGGTTCCGCCGCATCGAACTGCTTGCCGCAGACCACATCAACCGCGATCGGAATGGTCGCGCCGCGCGCGGTCATCTTCTCGATCAACATCTGGGCGGTCGGCACCAGATCATCCTCGCACAGCGACTTGCCGACGTTCTTGCCGGTGGCCTTCAGGAAGGTATTGGCGATACCACCGCCCACCACAAGCTGGTCAACCTTCTCCGACAGGCTTTCCAGCACGGTCAGCTTGGTCGACACCTTGGAGCCGCCGACGATCGCGACCAGCGGTCGGGCCGGCTTGGCCAGCGCCTTGGTCAACGCATCCAGTTCCTCAGTCAGCAGGATGCCGGCGCAGGCCACCGGTGCGAACTTGGCGACGCCATGGGTGGAAGCCTCGGCACGATGCGCGGTACCAAAAGCGTCCATAACGAAGATATCGCACAGGGCAGCATACTTCCTGGCCGTGTCCTCGACGTTCTTCTTTTCGCCCTTGTTGATGCGGCAGTTTTCCAGCAGCACCACTTCACCGGCGGCAACGTCAAAGCCACCATTGACCCAGTCACGGATTACCCGCACCGGCTTGCCCAGCTTGGCGGCCATCACATCGGCAACCGGCTGCAGCGAGTTTTCCTCGGAGAACTCGCCCTCAGTAGGCCGGCCCAGATGCGAGGTGACCATCACTTTGGCGCCAGCCTTCAGCGCGAACTCGATGGTCGGCATCGACGCGGTGATGCGCGCGTCGGAGGTGACCTTGCCGTTCTTGACCGGCACATTCAGGTCGGCGCGGATAAACACTCGCTTGCCGGCCAGGTCGAGATCGGTCATACGCTTGAAATTCATCTGGATCATCCTCTTTGCAAATAAAACCCCCGTCTACCTGCGACAGGCAACGGGGGCACGGGACCTCAGTTCAACACGGGACCGCCACGGCGTGGCGCGTGCTTATTTGGCGATGACGCGGACCATCTCCAGAACCTTGCAGGAGTAGCCCCACTCGTTGTCATACCAGGCCACGACCTTGACGAAGGTGTCATCCAGCGCGATGCCGGCTTCGGCATCGAAGGTGGAGGTGCAGCTCTCGCCACGGAAATCGGTGGCCACCACTTTTTCGTCGGTGTAGCCCAGAACGCCCTTCATGGCGCCCTCGGAGGCTGCCTTCATCGCCGCGCAGATTTCCTTGTAGGTCGCCGGCTTGTTCAGCTCGACGGTCAGATCGACCACTGACACATCCGAGGTCGGCACGCGGAAGGCCATGCCGGTCAGCTTCTTGTTCAGCTCGGGGATGACCACGCCGACGGCCTTGGCGGCACCGGTGCTGGACGGGATGATGTTCTCCAGGATGCCGCGGCCGCCGCGCCAGTCCTTGTTGGACGGGCCGTCAACGGTCTTCTGCGTCGCAGTAGCGGCATGCACGGTGGTCATCAGGCCGCGCTTGATGCCCCAGGTGTCATTCAGAACCTTGGCAACCGGCGCCAGGCAGTTGGTGGTGCAGCTGGCGTTGGAGATGATGGTCTGGCCGGCATAGGTCTGGTCATTGACGCCGAACACGAACATCGGGGTGTCATCCTTGCTCGGTGCGCTCTGGATGACCTTCTTGGCGCCGGCAGCGATGTGCTTCTGGCAGGTTTCCTTGGTCAGGAACAGGCCGGTGGACTCGACGACCACGTCGGCGCCGACTTCGTCCCACTTCAGCTCGGCAGGATCCTTGACCGCAGTCAGGCGGATCTTCTTGCCATTGACAATCAGGGTATTGCCATCAACCGCCACTTCACCCTGGAAACGGCCATGCACCGAGTCATACTTGAGCATGTAGGCCAGATAGTCAGGATCGAGCAGGTCGTTGATGCCGACGATCTCGATATCCGGGAAGTTCTTGACAGCAGCGCGAAACACCATCCGGCCAATGCGGCCAAAGCCATTGATACCCACTCGAATCGCCATGTTTTCCTCCAGTTCAGTACGGTGTGAAGGGTCAAAAAGTGGGGTGGACCAGCACGGCCCACCCCTGTGCTACAGGCATTCTAAACTGTAGCCGGTTCTGGCAAAAAATCTGGGGAACACGGGCCTAGTCAGCGAGCAGCGCCGTCACGGCGGCTGCCACCCGGGCAACGTTAAACCCGAAATACTCGAAGATGACTTCCGGCGGGCCGGATTCACCGAAACGGTCAATGCCGATCACCGTGCCCTGCATGCCGGCGTACTTATACCAGGGCGCAGTCACTCCAGCTTCCACCACCACGCGCCGGGTTACCGCCGCTGGCAGCACCGCTTCGCGCCAGGCCGCATCCTGGGCCTCGAATACGTCCACCGATGGCATCGACACCACGCGCACCCGCCGGCCCTGGCCGTTGAGCTGGCGCGCTGCATCGACCGCCAGCGCCACTTCGGAACCGGTGGCAATGATGATCGCCTCCGGCGTGCCGTCCACATCCAGCAGCACATAGCCACCCCGGGCGATACCTCGTACCTGCTCGGGCGTGCGGGTCTGATGCGACAGCTTCTGCCGGGTCAGCACCAGACAGGTCGGCCCATCACGCCGCTCCAGGGCTGCCTTCCAGGCCACAGCGGTTTCCACGGCATCGCAACTGCGCCACAGCGACAATCCCGGCACCAGGCGCAGGCTGGCAATCTGCTCGATCGGCTGGTGGGTTGGACCATCGCCGCCGACGCCGATCGAGTCGTGGGTGAGCACGAACACGCAGCGCAGATTCATCAGCGCAGCCATACGCATGGCGTTGCGGCCATAGTCGGAGAACATCAGGAAGGTGCCGCCGAAGGGAATGAAGCCGCCGTGCAGCGCCAGACCGTTCATAATGGCGTACATGGCGAATTCCCGGGCACCGTAGTAGATCAGGTTGCCGTCGGGACGAGCGCGACTCAGCCCCTGACAGCCCTGCCAGGGAATACCGTTGGATTCGGTCAGGTCCGCCGAGCCGCCAATCAGGCTCGGGAACAGCGGTCCGTAGGCATTCAGCGCCCGCTGCGAGGCAATGCGGGTGGCCAACGCCTCGCCACCGTCCTGGGTCGCCTGAATGAAGGACCAGGCCTGCGCTTCCCAGTCGGCCGGGAAGTTGCCGCTCAGGCGTTGCAGCAGTTCCGCCGCCAGTTCCGGATAGGCGGCCTGATAGGCGCTGAACAGTGCATTCCAGCTCGCCTCCCAGTCAGCACCCTTGGCGCGGGCATCGAAGGCGCGATAAATCTCCGGCGGAATCACGAACGGTTCATGGGTCCAGCCCAGCGCTTCGCGGGTCGCGGCCACCTCGGCGGCACCCAGCGGCGCGCCATGCGACTTCTCGCTGCCCGCCTTGCCCGGTGAGCCCCAGGCGATGGTGGTCTTGCAGCAGATCAGGGTCGGTGCATCGCCGAAGGCGCGGGCCTGCTCGATGGCGGCATGCACCGCCGCCGCGTCATGGCCATCGACATTGGGAATGACATGCCAGCCAAAGGCAGTAAAGCAGCCCGGTATATCTTCGGTGAACCAGCCACTGACCGGACCGTCGATGGAAATACCGTTGTCGTCATACAGACAGATCAGCTTGCCCAGCCCCAGGGTGCCGGCCAGCGATGCCGCCTCGTAGGACACGCCTTCCATCAGGCAGCCATCGCCGAGGAACACATAAGTGTAATGGTCGATGATCGGGTAGCCGGGGCGGTTGTAGCGGGCCGCCAGGGCGCGCTCAGCAATCGCCATGCCCACGGCATTGGTAATACCCTGACCCAGCGGCCCGGTGGTGGTTTCCACGCCCGGGGTGTGTCCGTATTCAGGGTGACCGGGCGTTTTCGCACCCAGTTGCCGGAAGTTGCGCAGGTCGTCGATGCTCAGCTCATAGCCACTCAGGTGCAGCAGGGAATACAGCAGCATCGAGGCATGGCCGTTGGACAGCACCAGACGGTCACGGTTGATCCAGTCGGGATTGCCGGGGTTGTGGCGCAGAAAGTCGTTCCACAGCACTTCGGCAAAATCCGCCATCCCCATCGGGGCACCAGGATGACCGGATTCCGCCCGTTGCACCGCGTCCATGCTCAGGGCGCGGATGGCATTCGCCCGCTCCCGACGCAACAGTGGGAAGGAGTCCTGGCCCACCGGGCCGGAAGCGACCGGTGCCCCGGTCATGGTGTCCACCAGGCAACGGGCGGCCAATTCGCTCGAGGGCATTAATTCTCTCTCCTACAATGCACAGCAGCTCAAAAAAACAACCGGAAATTTACCGGGCGAAGCGCGCGCCGGTCTCGCGGGCACACCGCAACCGGCTGCACACAGCGCTTGCGTCACTCTCGTGGGACGTTCACCGGGAAGATTGCAAGGGATGTCCAATCAGGGCTCCAGCTCCAGCAGGGAGCTGGCTGGCCGAAAAATGGCCGCGATTATAGGGAAAATCCCGTTGAACGCCAATCCATAATCCACTACGCCCGCCACCAGGCTCCAGAACAGGCCTCAATCACGGCGCAGGCTGTCGGAAATGGCCACCGGAGTCGGATAGCTCAGCACCAGGTAATAGGTCGAGGCAATAAAGGTCAGCAACGTAGTTGCCTGCACCAGATAGGAGGCCTCGCGACCAATCAACTGGTTCTGCTGGGCCAGCACCGCAATCAGCAGGGCGAATTCACTGACCTGCCCCAGGCGCACCCCGACCTCCATGGCAATGCGCGGCCGCTCACCAGCCCACTGCAGGAAACCACGGAACACCCAGGGCTTGGCGACCAGCAGCAGCACGCCCAGCACCAGGGTCGGCAGGAACACCGCGCCCAGCATGCCACGATCGAAGCCGGCGCCCAGCGAGAAGAAAAACAGCACCAGAAAGAAATCGCGCAGCGGCTTCAGACTCTCGGCAATGTACAGGGCAATCGGGCTGGTCGCCAGCGCCACTCCGCCGATAAAGGCGCCGATGGCATAGGACAGGCCGAGCAGCGCCGCCAGCTCGGAGATGCACAGACACCAGCCAATGGCGGTCAGGAAGATATATTCGCGAATCTTGTCGAAGCGCAGAATCAGTGGAATCAGCACATAACGCGAACCGAGGTAGGCAAAACCGAGCAGGATGGGCAGGGTCACCATCAGCAAACCCAGGCCCTGCAGGGTGGAACCGCGCCCGCCCAGACCTTCGAGCAATAGCAATACGGCGATCGCCAGCAGATCCTGCAGCAGCAGAATACTGATAATGATTTCGCCGGTATGCTGATGGTGCAGGGTACGCGTCGGCAGCAGCTTCAGGCCAATGATGGTGCTGGAAAAGGTCACCGCCGTGCCGACCAGCAGGCATTCGCCGGGCGTATAGCCAAACAGCCAGGCCACCGCGCCGCCGATCAGCGCGAATATCAGCGAGGTGCCCAGGGTAATGGCCATGGCCTTGCGCAGCATCTGCAACAGGCGCTGCGGCGACAGATCCAGCCCGAGCAGGAACAGCAGGAACATGATGCCGATCTGCGCCATCTCTTCGATGGCCGAAGCGTTATTGATCCAGCCATAACCATAAGGGCCGATGAAAATACCCAGCACGATATAGGCGATCGGCAGGGCCTGGCGCGCGTACAACGCCAAGGTCGCGAATACCGCCGCACCGGTAAAAATCAGGAACAGGGAAAAAACAAGCGGGTTCTGGGCATCATGCATAACAGGGTTCGCAGCAGTCCAAAATGCGCGGCGTCCGGATGGGCGCGGTAGCATGTCCCGGTCAAGCATGCCACGATCCACACCCAAGCTGCTAGGCGCCATTCCCTCCCAGCGCGGCAACCGTGTCATAATTCACCATTCTGCCGCCCGCCACGCACGATGACCTTGCCCGACCACCCCTCCCTTGCCCTGCAACCCACACCCCGCTGGCGGCAGTACGCCACGCGCCATGCGTGCGACCTGCCACCGGAACTGGTGTCATGGCTGCTGGATACCGGCTCGCTGACCCGACGCCTGCGCCAGGACTGTCCCGGCTGCTTTCAGGTGCGCGTGCTCTGGCAGGGCTGGAGCCGGCCCAGCCGCGACGAGGCGCAAACCCTGCAACTGCAACCTCATGCTCTGGTCTGGACGCGCGAGGTGCAATTACTCTGCGGTGGCCAGGCGCGGGTCTTTGCCCGGACCCTGGTCCCGGTCTCCACCCTGCGCGGTCGCGGGCGACATCTCACCCGGCTGGGCAGCCGACCGCTCGGCGAGGTGCTCTTCACCGATCCCGGCGTGGACCGTGGCCCGCTGCGGATCGCTCGCCTCAGCGCCGGCCATCCGCTGTACCAGCGCGCCTGCGCCGGCCTGAACACCGCCCCCGACCGGCTCTGGGGGCGACGCTCCATCTTTCGCATCGACGGTTGCCCGCTGCTGGTCTGCGAGATCTTTCTGCCCGTGCCAGCCCCGGACGCCGCAGCCGTCGAACGCCTCGGGGTGCCCGATGATGAACATCGACCGCTTTGAAAATCGCCTGGGCGAATATGCCCTGCTGATGCGCCTGCACCGGCCCATCGGCATCTACCTGCTGCTCTGGCCGACGCTGTGGGCGCTGTGGCTGGCCGGCCAGGGCCAACCGCCGCGCGGCGTGGTGCTGGTCTTTGTGCTCGGCGTGGTACTGATGCGCTCGGCTGGCTGCGTCATCAACGACATCGCCGACCGCAAGTTCGACCCGCATGTCACGCGTACCCGCGACCGGCCGCTGGCGGCAGGCCGGGTCAGCCTCAGCGAAGCGATCGCCCTGCTGCTGACCTTATGCCTGCTGGCCTTTGCCCTGGTGCTGACCCAGAACACGCTGACTATTCAGCTCGCCTTTGCCGGGCTGGCCCTGGCGCTGAGCTATCCATTCATGAAGCGCTTTCACTCACTGCCACAGGTACATCTTGGCGCAGCCTTTGGCTGGGCGATTCCGATGGCCTACGCAGCGGTAATCGGCGAGCTGCCGGCGGTAGCCTGGCTGCTGTTCCTGGGCAATGTGCTCTGGTCGGTGATCTACGATACCCAGTACGCCATGGTGGATCGCGAGGATGATTTGCGCATTGGCGTCAAGTCCACCGCTATCCTGTTTGGCAAACACGACCGGCGCATCATCGGCTACCTGCAGATCGCGCTGCTGGCAGTACTGATTCTGATCGGGCTGCTGGCAGGGCGCGGCGGCGCCTATTACCTGGGCCTGTTCGTGGCAGCCTGGTTCGCCCTTTACCAGCAGTATCTGATCCGCAATCGGGAACCGGCGGCCTGCTTCCAGGCTTTTCTCAACAACAACGGTTTTGGCCTGACCGTGTTTTGCGGCCTGTTGCTCGACTTTCTGCCAGCGGGCGCGCCATGACCGGTACAGCGCTGGAACTGAGCACCCCTTATCTGCGGCTGGCAGCGCGCGCCTGGGGACCGGCGGATGGCCTGCCGGTGCTGGCGGTGCATGGCTGGCTGGATAATGCCGCCAGCTTCGACGCATTGGCGCCACTGCTGCCGGAGCTGCGTCTGGTGGCGCTGGACCTGCCCGGCCATGGCCACTCCGCGCACCGGCCACCGGGCACGCACTATCACTTCGTCGATTTCGTGCCCGACGTGGTCGCTGCCGCCGATGCACTGGGCTGGTCGCGCTTTGCCCTGCTCGGCCATTCCATGGGCGGCGGCATTGCCAGTTTCCTGGCCGCAGCGCTGCCGGAACGGGTCACGCATCTGGCGCTGATCGAGGGCCTTGGCCCGCCGACCAGCAATCCGGCCGACGGCCCCGATCACCTGGTCAAGGCCATGGCGCAGATGAACGCCCTGACTCACAAGCGGCTGCCGCTCTATGCCAGCATCGAAGCGGCCATTCAGGCACGCTGCGAAGCAGGCGGCCTATCGTGGCAGGCAGCGGCCATCCTGGTTGAGCGCGGACTGCAGGCGGTCGAGGGCGGTTTCCGCTGGCGCAGCGATCCACGCCTGCGTTTCGTCTCACCGCTCTACCTGAGCGAGCCGCAGATTCTCGCCTACATGGAACGGATCACTGCCCCAGCTCTGCTGCTGTGCGGCGATGCCGGCTATCTGATCAGCCGCGCCTACATGCAGGAGCGCTATGCGCGCATTGCCCGGCTGTGCATCCACATTCTGCCCGGCGGCCACCACCCGCATCTTGAAGACCCCGCACCCTGCGCGCGGCTGCTGCGGACCTTCTTCGCCAGCACGCCTTGAACGCGGACCGCACTTTCCCCTGTCCCTAAAAATCAACATTGGCAGCCTGTACAGTCGCTGCCGCATAATATTCATCGCGGCATCACAACCGCTGAAAAAATGTTTTTCGCCTCATATCTGATACTAAAAAAATAACTCCATGGCATCGGCAGCGTTTGACATCCGGGCTGGCCGCAACACCCGATGCGCCGTCATCGCGCTGACGCATCCGGGCATTGGTTACAAACAGCATCCAGTACGCCAGACCCCGCAGTTTTTGTCAGCGCCACTCCTGCTGATCCCAGAACCTAAAGGATTTCACCCATGCTGCTTTCCAGATCAAGCCTTAAGCTCAAGTTCTCACTGGTGTTCTTCCTGACCGTGTTTTTGGTAGTCGTCGCGCTGCTCATTGGCGTGCAGTCGCTTAAAACCCGTCAGTTGCGCAACGAAGCCATGGCCGTGGCCGAACAGGTGGTAGCCTTTCGGGCCTGGGTCGCCAACACGGGCGTGGTCTGGGTGGATCACCTGGCGCCCGAATTCCGCGACTATTTGAGCCGGCGCGCCAGTGGCGATAAAACCCTGGAGTTCTTTTCCAAGAATCCGGCGCTGGCCACCCGCGAACTGTCGGATATCGTCAGCAAAACCGCCACCCGCGCCACCTTCCGCGTTACCAGCGACGAATACCGCAACCCGGCCAACGCACCCGACGCCTTTGAAACCAGCGCCATTCAGCTGTTCAAGGACAGCAAGGATGCCAAGCAGGAATACCGCGAGGCCTTCGAGAGCGGTCAATATCGCTATGCCCAGCCAATCTTCGTGCAGCAGTCCTGCCTGAAGTGCCACGGCGATCCCAAGGATGCACCGCCGGATGTGATTGAAAAGTACGGCAGTCAGAAAGCCTTCGGCTACAAGGTCGGCGATGTGCGCGGCATCATCAGCGTCAAGCTGCCCGATATGACCGTACTCGACGTGGTCAGGACGTTCCTCAATCCCTACACCATCGGCCTGATCCTGCTGGCGTTCCTGCTCAACTTTGTCTATTTGCGCCAGACGCTGATTGTCCGCCTGGAACGGCTGGCCAAGACCACCGAGAGCATTGCCGCCGGTCAGATGGACCTGCCGCTGGAAGCCCGCACCGACAGTCACGACGAAGTCGATCACGTCACCCGCGCCGTTGATCTGCTCCGCAACAGTGTGGTCGTAGCGATGCGCCGGCTGCAGAAGAACCTGTCGCAACCCTGAAAACCAGCGCGGCGCGGGAGCATGCCCTTGCCTCCCCGCCGCCAGCCTCATCCGAGACGCCCGCATGAGTCAAGAATCGCTTTCCCTGCCGGCCATCGTCGAATACCTGCGCACACTCTGTGAAGCCCGGCGCACCGGCACCCTGTTCATCATGAACAATACCCACCTGCTCGCGCAGATCGGCCTCGATAACGGCACTATCGTGTTTCTGTTCTCCCAGGGCCGCCAAGGCATGAATGCCGTGCCGGTCATCAGCGCGGTCGCCAGCGGTGAAATTTCTTTCAAGGAAGGCACGGTACCGTCGCTGCGCACCACGCTAGCGCCCACTGCGGAGATTCTGCGCCAGCTTGAGGATACGGTGCACAACGCCGCCATCGGCGATCCGCGTTCCAGCCTGAACCGGCCACTGACGGACACCGCCAAGCTGGTGCTGGAAGAAACACTCAAGGAATTCATCGGCCCCATCGCCAGCCTGATCTGTGCCGATCATTTCAGCAAAATCGCCAGCCTCGACGCGGTCATCGCTGCCATGGCCGAGGAAATCCCCAATCCAGCCGCCGCGACCCGTTTCCGCGCCCTGGCGCAACAGCGTCTGAGTTGAGCGGCCGGCCAGATGCCCGCTCAGGGGCACTGCCGCTCACCGCGCCCGCAGGCGCGGCATGGTGCACAATTCTGGTAAAGTTACCCGTCATCAGAATTGCGCGAGAAGCCCCGCTGTTTACGGCGGGGAGGGATAGCGCACCGCGCACAGCGCGGTCAGCTTTTGGGTTGAATTGAGTCATAACTTCCTATGTAATCAGACCTAATGCACATAGGCACCCTCGCGGTAAACCGTTTCCCGTGCAGAAAAATACTGGCGCTGTTCGTCTGAGTGGAACAATCCACACGGGTCGCAATCGATCAAGACTCGGAACGAAGAGCGAGGTCGCTCTGCTTCAACGCAGCCCCTTGATCCGGGGTGTCAACCGACCTAACGGGTACGCATGTTATGCCAGGAATCCATGCTTGAATGCCCAATGCAGCGTGCAATGACGACAAGGGACCGTCCGAGCACAGCCGCAAGCCCCGCCCTAAAGGGCGGGGTAGTTGACGACTCCACTCACCCTGGCGCGCCGCCGGGGTCTTCGTCCGAGGTGACCGACGCTCATGCGGAATTACTGGATTGCGCCTTCGATTCTGTCCGCCAACTTTGCCCGTCTCGGCGAGGAAGTCGATGCCGTACTGGCGGCGGGCGCCGATATCGTCCATTTCGACGTAATGGACAACCACTATGTGCCCAACCTGACGGTGGGGCCACTGGTCTGCGAAGCGCTGCGCCGCCATGGCGTTACCGCGCCGATCGACGTGCACCTGATGGTCAAGCCGGTGGACCGCATCATTCCTGACTTTGCCGCCGCCGGTGCGACCTACATCACCTTTCACCCGGAAGCCAGCGAGCATATCGACCGCAGCCTGCAATTGATCCGCGATCAGGGCTGCAAATCCGGGCTGGTGTTCAATCCCGCCACTCCGCTCGACAGCCTGCGCTATGTGATGGACAAGGTGGATATGGTGCTGCTGATGTCGGTCAACCCCGGTTTTGGTGGCCAGAGCTTCATCAGCGGCACATTGAAAAAACTTAGCGAAGCGCGGCGTCTGATCGACGAGAGCGGCTATCCAATCCGGCTGGAAGTCGATGGCGGCGTCAAGACCGATAACATCCGCGCCATTGCCGCTGCGGGCGCCGACACCTTCGTCGCGGGTTCGGCGATCTTCAACACCCCCGATTACCGCGCCACCCTGGCCGCGATGCGTGCGCAACTGGCTCTGGTGGAGGACTAGACATGCTGTCCCAAGTCGATGCGCTCTTTTTCGATCTCGACGGCACCCTGGTGGACAGCGTCCCCGACCTGGCCGTAGCGATCAACCAGATGCTGGACACGCTCGGCCTGCCCACGCGCAGCGAAGCTCAGGTGCGTACCTGGGTCGGCAATGGCATGGACAATCTGATCCGCCGCGCCCTGGTCGGTGATATGGACGCGAGCCAGGCCGATCCGGCCCTGTTCGCCCGCGCCCGGCCGCTGTACAAGGCCGCCTATGCCGCGCACCTGAGCGCCTACAGTTGCCTGTATCCGGGCGTGCGCGAGGGGCTGGCGGCGTTGCGCGAGGCCGGTTTTGCCATGGCCTGCGTGACTAACAAGGCCGCCGAATTTGCCGAACCGCTGCTGGAGCGGCTGGACATCGGTGCCTTTTTTGCCACCGTAGTCGGCGGCGATTGCACCGCAAACCCAAAGCCGGCGCCGGATGCGCTGTGGCTGTGTGCTGAGCGGCTCGGCGTGCCGATTGCCCGCGGCCTGATGATCGGTGATTCGCTCAACGATGTCGGCGCCGCCCGCAATGCCGGCTGCCCAGTGGTCTGCGTGCCCTATGGCTACAACCACGGCCACGACATCCGCGATGCCCGGCCGGATGCAGTGATCGACTCGATCGCCGCATTGCCCGCCCTACTCGGCGCTATCCGCTGATGTCCACCCCCGCTCTGTTCGCGCCCGCCAGCACCACGCTGCCGCAGCGATGGCGGCGCTAGCCCGTCACCCATCCGTTTTGCCCTGTCTGTCCCCTTTTGCTGCCCAAGGCTGTTGCATCCCATGAATCCGCACGACTTCCAACGCCTGGTTGAACAGGGTTTCAACCGTATTCCAGTGGCCCGCGAAGTGCTCGCCGACCTCGACACGCCGCTGAGCACCTACCTCAAACTCGCCGACGCGCCGTACAGCTACCTGCTCGAATCAGTGCAGGGCGGCGAGAAATGGGGCCGCTATTCGATCATTGGCCTGCCCTGCCGCAAGATTGTGCGGGTGCGCGGCACGCGCGTCAGCGTCGAGCACGCCGGCGAAATTGTCGAATCGCTGGAGGTAGCCGATCCATTGGCCTGGATCGAGGACTTTCAGCGCCGCTACCGGGTACCACCACCGACGGCTGGCCTGCCGCGCTTCATCGGCGGGCTGGTCGGCTATTTCGGCTACGACACCATCCGCTATATCGAGCCCAAGCTGGCCCATTGCCCCAACCCCGATCCGCTGGATAACCCGGATATTCTGCTGCTGGTGTCCGAGGATGTGGTGGTATTCGACAACCTGGCCGGGCGGCTGTACCTGATCACCCTGGTCGATCCGGCAGTGGAACGCGCGCTGACCCGCGCTGAACAACGTCTTGATGGTTGGGTAGACCGCTTGCGCGCCGGTCATTCGCTGTACAGCCCGCGCCAGACTGCGCCCGGTGATAGCGCGCCCAGCGCGTTTATTTCCGGCTTCACTCAGGCCGGTTTCGAGCACGCCGTTGAGCGGATCAAGGATTACATTCTGGCCGGTGACTGCATGCAGGTGGTGCCCTCGCAGCGGCTGAGCGCGCCGTTCCGGGCCGCGCCACTGGATCTGTACCGGGCGCTGCGTGGCCTGAATCCCTCGCCCTACATGTACTTTTTCAATCTGGGCGATGTGCATATCGTCGGTTCCTCACCGGAAATTCTGGCACGGCTGGAAGATGGCCTGCTGACCGTGCGGCCGATTGCCGGCACCCGGCAGCGCGGCGCCAGTGAGGAGCAGGATCGGGCTTTGGAACGCGAACTGCTGGCCGATCCCAAGGAGCTGGCTGAGCATCTGATGCTGATTGATCTGGGCCGCAATGATGTAGGCCGGGTCAGCGAGACCGGCAGCGTGCAACTGACTGAGAAGATGGTGGTCGAGCGTTATTCGCATGTGATGCACATCGTTTCCAATGTCACCGGACGACTGCGGCCGGGGCTGAGCGCAATTGACGCTCTGCGCGCCACCTTTCCAGCCGGCACGGTCAGCGGTGCACCCAAGATTCGCGCCATGCAGATCATTGACGAACTGGAACCGGTCAAGCGCGGCATCTATGCCGGTGCGGTCGGCTATCTGTCCTGGTCGGGGAATATGGATACCGCGATTGCGATCCGTACCGCAGTGCTCAAGGATGGCATGCTGCATGTGCAGGCCGGCGCGGGCATCGTTGCTGATTCGGTGCCGGAGAAGGAGTGGGAAGAGACCATGAACAAGGGTCGCGCCCTGTTCCGGGCTGCGGCACTGGCGGAACGCGGGCTGGATACGCCGCGCACGGTTACCGCAAAAGCGCCAGACCATGTTTGAACAAGCCTTTAAGAATATCGATGCTGACCTGCGCAATGAGGCGGGTTGCACCACCGAACTTGATTACACCGAACAGACATCCTGGCTGCTGTTTCTCAAGTATCTCGATGGCCTGGAGCAGGACAAGGCGATGGAGGCGGAACTGGAGGGCAGGAAATACACCTTCATCCTTGACGAAGCCTACCGCTGGTCATCCTGGGCCGCGCCCAAGTACCCTTCGACAGGCTCAGGGCAGGCCGGCAGGCTCGACCACAACAAGGCGCTGACCGGCGATGATCTGCGTGAGTTCGTGGATCGCAAGCTGTTTCCCTACCTGCATGGGTTCAAGCAACGGGCGTCTGGCCCGAACACCATCGAATACAAGATCGGCGAGATATTCGGCGAGATCAAGAACAAGATTCAGAGCGGCTACACCCTGCGCGAAATCATCGACCACATCGATGAACTGCGCTTTCGTTCGCAGGCCGAGAAGCACGAACTCTCGCACCTGTACGAAGCCAAGATTAAAAACATGGGCAATGCCGGGCGCAACGGTGGCGAGTACTACACCCCGCGTCCGCTGATTCGCGCCATGGTGCAGGTGGTGCAACCCAAGGTCGGCGAACGCATCTACGACGGTGCTTGCGGCTCAGCCGGCTTTCTCTGCGAATCCTTCGACTATCTGCGCGGCCAAGCCGGGCTGACTGCCGATAATCTCAAAACGCTGCAGGAGCGCACCTTCTACGGCAAGGAGAAGAAGCCGCTGGCCTATGTGATTGCGATCATGAATATGATCCTGCACGGCATCGAAGCGCCGAATATCCTCCGCACCAATACGCTGACCGAGAACCTGGCCGACATTCAGGATAAGGATCGGATGGATGTGATCCTTTCTGCTGTAGCCAACGGCGGCGGCGAGCGCAAGGAGGTGCAACAGAATTTCCCGATCCGCACCGGCGAGACGGCTTTTCTGTTCCTGCAACACTTCATCAAGATGCTCAAGGCCGGTGGCCGGGCAGCGATTGTGCTCAAAAACACTTTCCTGTCGAACACCGACAACGCCTCGGTTTCCTTACGCAAGCTGCTGCTGGAAAGCTGCACCCTGCACACCGTCCTCGACTGCCCCAGCGGCGTATACCAGTCTGGGGTCAAAAACGTGGTGCTGTTCTTCGAGAAGGGCAGTCCTACCCGAAACATTTGGTATTACCAGCTCGACCCCGGCCGCAATCTGGGCAAGACCAATCCACTCAACGATGATGATCTGGCCGAATTTGTCGAACTGCAAAAGACTCAGGCC
>RXIX01000026.1 GCA_003989075.1 Candidatus Competibacteraceae bacterium
AGCGTGGTCACGCTCTCGCCGAGCGCGCAACCCGGCTCCGTCTTTGTCGGCTGGGATGGCGCCTGCAGCGGCACGGCCACCTGCACGGTGACCATGGACACCGCCAAGAGCGTAACCGCCCGCTTCAACCTGGTGAATGAACTGTCGGTAACCGTCAAATCGGCCACCGGCTCCAGCGGTGGCGTGACCAGCATCCCGGACGGCATCAACTGCGGTGCGGACTGCGCCGAAGTCTACGCCGCCAATACCACGGTCACCCTGACCGCCGTCGCCGGTACCAACTCCGTGTTCGTCGGCTGGGCGGAAGCCTGCGCCAGCGCCGGCAAGGCCCTGAGCTGCGATGTCACCATCGACGCCGCCAAGAACGTCACCGCCTACTTCGCCCCGGCGCTGTCGGTCACGGTGATCAAGGGCGGCACCGGCAGTGGCACCGTCACCAGCAGCCCAAGCGGTATCGCCTGCGGCTCCGACTGCTCGGAAAGCTACCTGCTCAACACCACGGTCACCCTGACCGCTACCGCACAACCCGGCTCCGCCTTCACCGGTTGGAGCGACGCCTGCAGCGGCGCCACCGCCACCTGTCAGGTGCTGGTCGATGCCGCCAAGAGCGTCACCGCCACCTTCACGCTGGATAACACCCTCAGCCTGACGGTCAACAAATCCGGCAGCGGCGCGGCCAACGGCAAGATCGTCAGCAACCCGGCCGGCATCGACTGCGGCAGCGACTGCAGCGGCAGCTACGCCAAGGACAGCACGGTCACCCTGACCGCCACCTCCGGCTCCGACGCCGTATTCACCGGCTGGAGCGGCGCCTGCAGCGGCACCGCATCAAGCTGCACCGTGACCATGAACGAAGCCAGGACGGTGACCGCCTTCTTCAGCATCGCCTACCCGCTCACGGTCAGCAAATCCGGGTCCGGCAGCGGCAGGGTGGTCAGCAGCCCCGAAGGCATCTTCTGCGGCACCGATTGCCAGGAAAGCTATCCCTCCGGCACCAGCGTCACCCTGACGCCGATCCCTGACAGCGGCTCGGTCTTTGTCTCCTGGAGCGAAGCCTGCAGCGGCACCGGCACCTGCACGGTCAGCATGAGCGAAGCACGCAGCGTTAACGCCAACTTCGCCCCGCTCAAGACCCTGACCGTCAGCAAGACCGGCACCGGCAGCGACGCCGGCACCGTCACCAGCGCTCCCGCCGGCATCAACTGCGGCAGCGACTGCTCGGAAGGCTACCCGATCAACACTCCGGTGACCCTGGCCGCCACGCCGGCCGCCAACATGAGCTTCACCGGCTGGGGCGGCGCCTGCACCGGTACCGCCACCACCTGCACGGTGGTGCTGGATACCGACAGGACCGTATCGGCAAACTTCCAGTCGGTTCAGCACAACCTGACCATCGTCAAGAACGGGTCGGGTACGGTGACCAGCACCCCGGTCGGCATCGACTGCGGCAGCGACTGCAGCGAGAACTATAACTACGGCACCACGGTCTCGCTCAACGCCATCCCTGCGACCGGCTACCAGTTCAGCGGCTGGAGCGGCGCCTGCACCGGCAGCGCCAGTTGCACGGTCACCATGACCGCCGCGCGCAGCGTCACCGCCGTGTTCGCACCCATCACCTACGCGCTGACCACCAGCAGGGCTGGCACCGGCAGCGGTACCGTGACCAGCGACACCGGCGGCATCAACTGCGGCGCCACCTGTCAGGTCAACTTCGTCGCCGGCACCGTGGTCACCCTGACCGCTACCCCGGCGAGCGGCTCGGCCTTCTCGGGCTGGAGCGGCGCCTGCACCGGCACCGGCACCTGCGCAGTGACCATGGATGCCGCCAAGTCGGTCACCGCCACCTTCGGCTCCACCACGCTTCCGGATCTGGTGCTGACCTCGCTGGTCAGTCCGGGACCGGGCACGAACGGCCAGCGTAACGTCAACTTCCGGCTCACCGTGGCCAACCAGGGCGCGGCAGCGGCTGGCAGCTTCAAGGTGGGGCTGTATTTCACCATCGACAGCACGGTAGACCCGGCCACGGATGTCAATTCCGGCACGGAATGCAATGTCAGCAGTCTGGCGGTGAATGCTACCTATGTCTGCGAAGGCAATATCGTGCTGCCGGCAAGCCTGCCGTCCGGAGTCTATCTGCTCGGTGCCTACGCCGATCCGCAAAACCAGATTGCCGAACTGAGCAAGGCCAACAACAGCCGCGTGACCACCAATACCTTCACCATTTACCGGCTGAATGTCGTAGTGGACGCTGCTGGCAACGGCACGGTGTACAGCCAGCCCAGCGGCATCAATTGCAGCATCAGCAGCAACTGCGAGATACCGTTCCTGTCCGGCGACACGGTCACCCTGACCCAGGCGGCCAAGACTGGCTACAGCTTTGCCAACTGGAGCGGCGCCTGCACCGGCACCGCCAGCACCTGCACGGTGACCATGAATGCCAATAAGAACGTGGTTGCCCGCTACACCTTCCTGCCCAACTACACCCTGACGGTAAGCAAGGCCGGCACCGGTGCGGGTACGGTCGCCAGTAATCCTGCCGGTATCAGTTGCGGCACGGATTGCAGCGAGTCCTATACCAGCGGTGCTTCGGTCACCCTGACCGCCAGCGCCGCCAGCGGCTCGACCTTCACCGGCTGGAGTGGCGCCTGCAGTGGCACGGACACCTGCACCGTGAGCATGGATGCCGCCAAAGCGGTTACCGCCACCTTCACCCTGCCCGGTTACACCTTGACCGTGAACAAGGCCGGTACCGGTTCGGGTACGGTCACCAGTGATCCCGCCGGCATCAGTTGCAGCACGGATTGCAGCGAGTCCTACACCAGCGGCGCTTCGGTTACCCTCATCGCCACCACGGCCAGCGGCTCGACCTTCACCGGTTGGAGTGGCGCCTGCAGCGGTACCAGTACCTGCACGGTGAGCATGGATGCCGCCAAGAGCGTGACCGCCAATTTCATGCTCAGCAGCTATGCATTGACAGTAGCTAAAGCGGGTACCGGTAGTGGCACGGTCACCAGTGATCCCGCCGGCATCAGTTGCAGCACGGATTGCAGCGAGTCCTACACCAGCGGCGCTTCGGTTACCCTCACCGCCAGGGCCGCCAGCGGCTCGACCTTCGCCGGCTGGAGCGGCGCCTGCAGCGGTACCAGTACCTGCACGGTGAGCATGGATGCCGCCAAAGCGGTCACCGCGACCTTCAACCTGCCCCGCTACACCCTGACGGTCAGAACGGCCGGCACCGGTTCGGGTACGGTCACCAGTGATCCCGCCGGTATCAGTTGCGGCACGGATTGCAGCGAGTCCTATACCAGCGGCACTGCGGTCACCCTGACCGCCAGCGCCGCCAGCGGCTCGACCTTCGCTGGCTGGAGTGGCGCCTGCAGCGGTACCAGCACCTGCAAGGTGAGCATGAGCGCGGCCAAGACAGTCACCGCGACCTTCCTGCCCCGCTACACCTTGACGGTGAGCAAGGCCGGCACCGGTTCGGGTACGGTCGCTAGTAATCCCGCCGGCATCAGTTGCGGCACGGATTGCAGCGAGTCCTATACCAGCAGCACTGCGGTCACCCTCACCGCCAGGGCTGCCAGCGGCTCGACCTTCGCCGGCTGGAGTGGGGCATGTACCGGTACCGCCAGCACCTGCAAGGTGAGCATGGATGCCGCCAAAGAGGTCACCGCGACCTTCACCCCACCCCGCTACACCTTGACCGTGAGAAAGGCCGGCACCGGTTCAGGTACGGTCACCAGCGATCCTGCCGGCATCAGTTGCAGCACGGATTGCAGCGAGCCTTACACCAGCGGCGCTTCGGTTACCCTCACCGCCACCACGGCCAGCGGCTCGACCTTCGCCGGCTGGAGTGGCGTCTGCAGTGGTACCAGTACCTGCACGGTGACCATGAGCGCGGCCAAAACAGTCACCGCCACCTTCAACCGCTCCATGAGCAGCAGCTATCCGACGGAAGCGGCCCTGCTCACCACTCTCGTCCCCGGTGCCTACACCGCCATCGTGCGTGGTGCCGGCGTCACGACCGGCAATGCCCTGGTCGAGGTGTTCGATCAGGATTGATCCCCGGCCTCTGCAAAACACCAGCCCCGCTCCGGCGGGGCTTTTTCATGTCCGGTGCAGGCCTTGGCCTGGTGTCCAGCCGTCGCCCGGCAAGCCGGATACCGTACAATACGTCCCTCAGCGCCACTGCCCGTTAACGGATTTTGTCCACCATGCCACACACAGTGCCACGCATTTTCCTGATCGGCCCGATGGGCGCCGGCAAGACCACCATCGGTCGCCGCCTGGCTCAGGTGCTGGATCGTGAATTCCTCGACAGTGACCACGAGATCGAACAGCGCGCCGGCGCCAGTATCCCGCTGATTTTCGAACTGGAGAGCGAAGCCGGTTTCCGCACCCGCGAAAAGACTGTGATCGCCGAATTGACTCAGCGTCCCGGTATCGTGCTGGCCACCGGCGGCGGCGCAGTGCTCGACCCGGATAATCGCCGCTGTCTGGCCGGGCGCGGCTTCGTCGTCTACCTGTACGCCTCGGTCGATGAACAACTCCAGCGCACCCGCCACGATACCCAGCGTCCGCTGCTGCAAACCGCCGATCCGCGCGCCCGTCTGGCCAGCCTGCTTGAACAGCGCGACCCGCTCTACCGGGAGATCGCCGATCTGGTGGTCAGCAGTGATGGCCAATTGTTGCGCACCATCGTGCAGCAGATTCTCGATCATCTGCCGTCCAGCCTGCCGCACTGAGCGCACCGGCTCACCGCACCCTTTTCCTTTTGGCCCGGACTTGCCCAAGCCCATGAAAACCCTGCACGTTGAACTCGGCGATCGCCGCTATCCGCTCTATATCGGTCCTGGCCTGCTCGGTCAGGCTGAACTGTTGCGCCCACATATCGCCGGTCGGCAGGTGCTGGTGGTGACCAACACCACCGTTGCACCGCTGTATCTGGAACGGACCTGCGCCGCGCTGCAGGGCCTGCGCTACGAGGCGGTGATTCTGCCCGATGGCGAGCGCTACAAGACCCTGGAAACCCTGGATGCAGTGTTCACCGCGCTGCTGGAAAAGCGCTTCGATCGCCATTGCACCATCCTCGCACTCGGCGGCGGGGTGATTGGCGATCTGGCCGGCTTTGCTGCGGCCTGCTATCAGCGCGGCGTGGATTTCATCCAGGTACCGACTACGCTGCTGGCCCAGGTTGATTCTTCCGTTGGCGGCAAGACCGCAGTCAATCATCCACTGGGCAAGAACATGATCGGCGCCTTTTATCAGCCGCGCTGCGTGCTTGCCGACACCGAGACCCTGAACACGCTGCCGGATCGCGAGCTGAGTGCCGGCCTGGCCGAAGTGATCAAGTACGGGCTGATTCGCGATCGGCCGTTCCTGGAATGGCTGGAGGCGAATCTGGATGCGCTACTGATCCGCGATGCCGCCGCGCTCAGCGAGGCAATTGAGCGCTCCTGCCGCAACAAGGCCGAGATCGTCGCCGCCGACGAGCGCGAAACCGGCGAACGCGCTCTGCTCAATCTTGGCCATACCTTTGGCCATGCCATCGAAACCGGCGTCGGCTATGGGCAGTGGCTGCATGGCGAGGCGGTCGCGGCCGGTACGGTGCTGGCCGCCGATCTGTCGGCGCGGCTGGGCTGGCTGAACCGGACCCAGGTGGAACGGGTGCGGACCCTGCTGGCCCGTGCCCACCTGCCGCTCGATCCGCCGCTGCGCCTGACCACCGATGATTTCCTGCGGCTGATGGCGGTGGACAAGAAGGTACAGGATGGGCGGCTGCGCCTGATTCTGCTGCGCGAATTGGGCCAGGGCGTGATCGCCAGCGATGTCGATGCACAGCGCCTGCGCGAAACTCTCGATTACGCGCTGCGCCAGCATTGAACTCCGATCAGGGCGCCGGATCGCTGAACAGGGTGTCGAGGCCGGCCTGTTCCAGCTCGGCGTAGGTAGTGGCGCGCTGCGCCGGATCAAGGTCCAGCCCCAGCAGCAGGCCGATCTGCGACAGCGAGAACAGGCCGCGCACCGCCGGCCGGCCGGTGGCGGGGTCGTTGTCCACGACCAGGGCATGCTGACGGTTCATCTGGCGCAGGGTGGCGAGCACATCGCCGACCCGCGCTACCCGCACATCTTCCAGGCGCAGCACGTCCAGCCTGGGCTGCAGGGTCATGATGTCGGCGACCAGCAGATCTTCCCAGGCACCGCCGGCCTTGGCCAGGATGCGCCCCGGCCGTTCGCCGGCCAGGTCGCGACTGGTGATCAGGCCGATGATCTGGCCGCTGGCATCGCGCACCAGCAGCATGCGCACCCGCCGGCGGATCATCATGTCCAGCGCCGTGCTCAGCGGCGTGGCCAGTTCTGTCGTGTAGGCCGTGACCTGACTGAGATCGGTCATCACCGTCAGCGCTGGATCATCGCCGCTGACATGGTTGGGCAGCTGCTGCTGGGGGCGAAAGTAGCCAGCGCCGGCGTCCAGGTGGTGCAGGGGGAGTGGCTGGTAGTGGTTCACGCTGCAGTTACTCCGAGCAGTTGCCTATTCCCGGGCGGCGAACCGCCAGGATCACGCCTCAGCGCCGCCGCGTGTTCTGACCCAGGATTGGATCACTCCATTCCAGAATCGCCCGCACCCGCGGGGTCAGCATCGACCAGGCTTCGTGGCGATTGACCCAGCGGAACTCGCTATGTTCCGGGCGGCCCAGTTCCGGGTTGGGCGGCAGCCAGACCGCTGTGCTGGTGGTCTCGGCGACGTAGTAGCGGGCGACCTTGCGGCCCTGGTTATAGGGCTGGGTTTCCCGGTACTGCTCACCCCAGCGAAAGCGCAGTCCGGTCAGCGAGGTTTCTTCCTCGACCTCGCGGATGGCGGCCTGCAGCGGTGATTCATTGGCTTCGACCACGCCCTTGGGGAAATCCCAGTAATTGTAGGCGCGCAGCAGCAGATACTCGTAGTGATCGCGCTGCCAGTGCACCACGACCACGCCGCAGGAGAGGATGCGCACGCTGGACGGCCGCGTCATCGCTCCGCTTGCCGGCGGCTGTGGTTCACGCCCCGGCACGCGCATGACCTGCGGCTGTGCTCAGCTCATGGACTGCCTCGATCAAAACCCGGGCATGTTCCGGATCGACGCCGGGCTGGATGCCATGGCCAAGATTGAAGACGTGGCCGGGACCGGGACCGTAGTCGGCGAGCACCGTGGCGACCTGTTCGCGAATCCGCGCCGGACTGGCGTACAGCACCGCCGGATCAAGATTGCCCTGCAGTGCGACCTGTGCGCCCACGCGGCGCCGCGCCGCGCCCAGATCTACGGTCCAATCCAGGCCGACTGCATCGCAACCGCTGGCGGCGATGTCTTCCAGCCAGGCGCCGCCGCCCTTGGTGAACAGGATCACCGGCACCCGCCGACCCTCGGCCTCGCGGCGCAGCCCGGCGACGATGCGCTGCATGTAGGCCAGCGAAAATTCACGATAGGCACACGGGCTGAGAATACCGCCCCAGGTGTCGAACAGCATCAGCACCTGCGCGCCGGCCTCGACCTGAGCATTGAGATAGGCGGTGACTGCGGTCGTGGTCACGCTCAGCAGCCGGTGCAGCACCGCCGGCTGTTCGTAGAGCAGGCCCTTGACGCGGGCGTAGTCCTTGCTGGAGCCGCCCTCGACCATGTAGGTGGCCAGGGTCCAGGGGCTGCCGGCGAAACCGATCAGCGGTACCCGCCCGGCCAGTTCGCAGCGGATCAGGCGCACTGCGTCCATGACGTAGCGCAGTTCCAGCATTGGATCGGGTGCGCCCAGCCGCTCGATATCGGCGACGCTGCGCAGTGGCCGGGCAAAACGCGGCCCTTCGCCCTCGCTGAACGACAGACCCAGGCCCATGGCATCGGGCACGGTGAGGATGTCCGAGAACAGGATGGCGGCATCGAGTGGGAAACGCGCCAGCGGCTGTAGGGTGACTTCGCAAGCCAGCTCCGGCGTCTGGCACAGGGTCATGAAGCTGCCGGCGCGGGCGCGGGTGGCGCGGTATTCGGGCAGATAGCGTCCGGCCTGGCGCATCAGCCAGACCGGCGTAGCATCGACCGGCTGGCGGAGCAGGGCGCGCAGCAGGCGTTCATTGTGGAGTGTGGTGGTCATGAATGTGATCTTTTCGAGCGGCCTACTCGACGGTGAGGCATGGCCTGGCAAACGCCACCGGTGCAGTCCGGTTAAAATTCCGCCAAGTGTGCCAAGTTTCCGTGGTAGCGTCCATGCCTTCCACCACCACTCCTCCAGCCAGTTCAGACCTCCAGGTAGTCGAGAATGCCTTCCGCAGCCTGCCGGCCTTCAAAAATCGCCGTGACCACCAGGTCGGAGCCGCGCACCATGTCGCCGCCGGCGAAGACTTTCGGATTGCGGGTCTGGAACTTGAAGGCGGCGGTAGCCCCGGTTTGCACCCGGCCACGCGGATCGACGCTGATGCCGAAGGACTCGAACCAGGGCGCCGGGCTGGGCTGGAAGCCAAAGGCAACGATCACCCGGTCGGCGGGAATGATTTCCTCGGAACCGGGAATCACCTCGGGCATGCGCCGGTTGCGGGCGTCGGGCGCGCCAAGCCGGGTGGTGCAGACCTTAACGCCGGTTACCTGTTGATCGCCGATGATTTCGATCGGTTGGCGGTTCCACAGGAACTGCACGCCTTCCTCCTTGGCATTGGCTACTTCGCGCCGCGAACCGGGCATGTTGGCCTCATCGCGCCGATAGGCACAGGTGACACTGGCCGCGCCCTGGCGAATGGCGGTGCGGTTGCAGTCCATGGCGGTATCGCCGCCACCCAGCACGACCACCCGCTGGCCGCGCATGTCGATGAAGTCGTGCGGATCGCGCTCCATGCCGAGCAGGCGGTTGATGTTGGCGATCAGGTAGGGCAGGGCTTCGTAGACGCCGGGCAGGTCCTCGCCGGGAAAACCGCCCTTCATGAAGCGATAGGTACCCATGCCGAGAAAGACCGCGTCGTACTCGTCGAGCAGTTGCTGGAAGGGCAGGTCGCGGCCGATTTCGATGCCGAGGCGGAATTCGACGCCCATGCCTTCCATGATCTCGCGCCGGGTCTGCACCACCTCTTTTTCCAGCTTGAACGGTGGGATGCCGAAGGTGAGCAGGCCGCCGATCTGCGGATGGCGGTCGAATACTACGGGCTGCACGCCATTGCGCACCAGGATATCGGCACAGCCCAGGCCGGCCGGTCCGGCGCCGACGATGGCCACCCGCTTGCCGGTGGGCGTGACCTGGGACAGATCCGGCCGCCAGCCGGCTTTCAGGGCTTCATCGGTGATGTACTTTTCGATCGCGCCGATGGTGACCGCGCCAAAGCCGTCATTCAGGGTGCAATCGCCCTCGCAGAGCCGGTCCTGCGGACACACCCGGCCGCACACTTCCGGCAGTGAATTGGTGCGGTGCGACAGTTCGGCAGCCTGGAACAGGTTGCCCTCGGCGATCAGTTGCAGCCAGTTGGGAATGTAGTTGTGAACCGGACATTTCCATTCGCAGTACGGGTTTCCGCAATGCAGGCAGCGCCCAGCCTGCGTCGCCGCCGCCGCCGGGTCGAAGGTTCCGTAGATTTCCTTGAATTGCAGCGCCCGTTCACGGGCCGGAACCTTGGTGGGATCCTGGCGCGGGGTTTCAATGAACAGCAAAGGTTTGGCTTTCGACATCGGTGCATCCAACGGCAAACGGTGATGAAACGGGGTGGCCGAAGGCTGGACGTGGCGCACAGGGCCACGACTCGCAATCCAGCCGCCCGCATCCCCAATCCCCTCTCCGGTGGCGGGGAGAGAGGCGTTTGTGCAGCGGCGCTCAGGCGGCTTCGCGCAGGGTATCGAGCAGCGATTCCAGATCGGCGGCTTTCGGCTTCACCAGCCAGATGCGGCTGGCGTAGTAGCGAAAATCGTCAAGTACCGCCTGACCCCAGGCACTGCCGGTCTCGGCCACATAGTCCTCGATCAGGGCCAGCAGGTAGTTGCGCTGCGGCTCCATGTTCTCGGTGGCAATGCGGTGGATGTCGATCAGTTCATGGTTGTAGCGGTCGACAAAGGCGTTATGCTCGTCAAGCACGAAGGCGAAGCCACCGGTCATGCCCGCACCGAAGTTGACGCCGGTTTCGCCCAGCACCACCACCACGCCGCCGGTCATGTACTCGCAGCCGTGATCGCCGACCCCTTCCACGATCGCCAGCGCCCCGGAGTTGCGCACCGCGAAGCGCTCGCCGGCGGTGCCCGCAGCATACAGGGTGCCACCGGTGGCGCCATACAGGCAGGTGTTGCCGATGATCGGGGTGTGCTGGCTGGCGAAGCGGCTGTTTTTCGGTGGATAAATCACCAGCTTGCCGCCGGCCATGCCCTTGCCGACATAGTCGTTGGCATCGCCTTCCAGGTACAGATGCAGGCCGCCGGCGTTCCACACGCCGAAGCTCTGCCCGGCGGTGCCGCTCAGGCGCAGCTTGATCGGGCTGTTGTCCATGCCCAGATCGCCGTGGCGGCGGGCAATCTCGCCCGCCAGTCGCGCGCCGATCGAGCGGTGCACGTTCCGCACCGTGTAGTGGAACTCGCCACCGCTTTTTGCCTCGATCGCCGGCAGGGCATCGCGCACCATCTGTTCGGCCAGTTCGCCCTTGTCAAATGGTTCGTTGCGCGGCTCGATGCAGAACTGCGGCCGTTCCAGCAGCAGCCCGGCGTCGGAGAGAATCGGCGACAGATCCAGCCCGGCATGCTTGCTGGTGGTGCCGGGCAGGATTTCCAGCAGCTCGGTATGACCGATCAGCTCCTCGAAGCTGCGGATGCCCAGGCTGGCCATGATCTCGCGGGTTTCCTGGGCGACGAAGCGGAAGTAGTTCATCACCTTCTCGGCGGTGCCGCGGAAGTGATTGAGGCGTAGCACGTTGTTTTGCGTGGCGACGCCGGTGGCGCAGTTGTTGAGGTGGCAGATACGCAGGTACTTGCAGCCCAGCGCTACCATCGGCGCCGTGCCAAAGCCAAAGCTTTCCGCGCCGAGCATGGCCGCCTTGACCACGTCGAGGCCGGTTTTCAGACCGCCATCAGTCTGCAGACGCACCTTGTCGCGCAGGTTGTTGAGGCGCAGGGTCTGGTGGGTCTCGGTCAGGCCCAGTTCCCAGGGGCTGCCGGCGTATTTGACCGAAGTCAGCGGGCTGGCTCCGGTGCCACCGTCATAACCGGCAATGGTGATCAGGTCGGCGTAGGCTTTGGCGACGCCCGCGGCGATGGTGCCAACTCCAGCCTCGGCGACCAGCTTCACCGATACCAGCGCCTGTGGATTGACCTGCTTGAGGTCGAAAATGAGCTGCGCCAGATCCTCAATTGAGTAAATGTCGTGATGCGGCGGCGGCGAGATCAGCGCCACGCCCGGCCGCGAGAAGCGCAACTTGGCGATGGTGGCGTTGACCTTGTCACCGGGCAACTGGCCGCCCTCACCGGGCTTGGCGCCTTGGGCGACCTTGATCTGCAGCACCTCGGCATTGACCAGGTAGGCCGGGGTGACGCCAAAGCGGCCCGAGGCGACCTGCTTGATCTTGGAACTCTTTTCGGTGCCGTAGCGGGCCGGATCTTCGCCGCCCTCGCCGGAGTTGGAACGACCGCCGAGGCGGTTCATGGCCATGGCCAGCGCTTCATGCGCTTCCGGCGACAGCGCGCCAAGCGACATGCCGGCGGAGTCGAAGCGCGGCAGAATGGCTTCGATCGGTTCGACCTCGCTCAGCGGGATCGGCGCGCGCGCCGGCTTGAACTGGAACAGGTCGCGCAGGGTCGCGACCGGGCGTTCGTTGACCTGCCGGGCATAGATCTGGTAGTCGCGGTAATCGCCGCTGTCGACCGCGCGCTGCAGGGTCTGCACCACGTCCGGGTTGTAGGCGTGGTATTCGCCGCCGTGAATGTACTTGAGCAGGCCGCCGGTCTCGATGGGCGCGCGGCGCTTCCAGGCCAGCGCGGCCAGTTCGGCCTGTTCGGTTTCCAGATCGGCGAAGCGCGCGCCCTGGATGCGGCTGACCGTGTCCTTGAAGCACAGCTCCACCACTTCGTCGTGCAGGCCGACGATCTCGAACAGTTGCGCGCCGCGATAACTGTTGAGGGTGGAGATGCCCATCTTGGAGATGATCTTGTACAGGCCCTTGTTGATGCCCTTGCGGTAGTTCTCAACCAGGGTCGGGTAGTCGCCCTTGCTGATTTCGCCTTTGGCGCGCAGATCGCGCAGCAGGTCATAGGCCAGGTAGGGATGCACCAGGGTGGCGCCATAGCCGAGCAGGGTGGCGATCTGATGCGGGTCGCGGGCGGTGGCGGTGTCGATAATCAGGTTGGCGTCACAGCGCAGACCGTCGCGCACCAGGCGGTGATGCACTGCGCCAGTGGCCAGCAGCGCATGCGCCGGCAGCCGTCCCGGGGCAATGCCGCGATCGGAGAGCACCAGCAGGACCGTGCCACCGCGCACCGCGGCCACCGCCTCAGCGCAGATGCGTTCCAGCGCCGCGCGCAGCCCTTCGCCGACCGGGTAATTGAGGTTGAGGATGGTATGCGGATAGCGGCCATCGGGATTGGCCAGCAGCGCCTGATAGCGGCCTTCGGTCAGCACCGGTGAATTGGCGGTCAGGCGCGGCGCGTAACTCGGGCTTTCCTCGAACAGGTTGCATTCGGCGCCGAGGCAGGTTTCCAGCGACATCACCACCGCTTCGCGCAGCGGGTCGATCGGCGGGTTGGTGACCTGGGCGAACTGCTGACGGAAATAGTCGTAGGGCGAACGTGGCCGGGCCGAGAGCACCGCGAACGGGGTGTCGTCGCCCATCGAGCCGACCGCTTCCTGGCCGGCTTCGGCCAGCACGCGCAGCACCTGGTCGCGCTCCTCGAAGGTGACGCCGAACAGCTTCTGGAAGCTGTCCAGGGTCGTGGCCGGCAGCGGCGCCGGTTCCGGCTCATCGCGGTACAGCGAGCGCAGGCGCTGCACATTGCCGCGCAGCCAGCGCCGATAGGGGTGGCGGCTCTTGAGATCGTTGTCGATATCGGCCGGGGTCAACAGGCGGCCGGTTTCGACATCGACGGCGAGCATTTCGCCGGGCTTCATGCGCCCCTTGGCGACCACCTGCTCGGGTGTGTAGTCATAGACGCCGATCTCCGAGGCGATGGTGATGTGGCGGTCCTCGGTGATCACGTAGCGGGCCGGGCGCAGGCCATTGCGATCGAGCACGCAGCCGGCATAGCGGCCATCGGTGAGCACGATGCCCGCCGGACCATCCCACGGTTCCAGGTGCATCGAGTTGTATTCGTAGAAGGCGCGCAGATCCGGGTCCATGTGCTCGACGTTCTGCCAGGCTGGCGGAATCAGCAGGCGCATGGCGCGGAAGATGTCCATGCCGCCCATGACCAGCACTTCCAGCATGTTGTCGAGGCTGCTGGAGTCGGAGCCGTGCATGTTCACCAGCGGGCGAATCTCGGCCATGTCCGGCAGCAGCGGGCTGGAGAAGGTGTGGCTGCGCGCCTCGGACCAGGTGCGATTGCCGCGGATGGTGTTGATTTCGCCGTTATGGGCTAGATAGCGGAACGGCTGCGCCAGCCACCACTGCGGCAGGGTATTGGTGGAAAAGCGCTGGTGGAACAGGCAGATCGCCGATTCCAGGCGCGCGTCGCTGAGGTCAGGGTAGAACAGCGGCAGGTTGGCTGGCATCACCAGGCCCTTGTAGCTGATCACCCGGCCCGACAGCGACAGCACATAGTAGACCGGGTCGCGGCCGCGAATGCGCTGGTTGGCGCGGCGGCGGGCGACGAACAGGTGGCGTTCCAGCGCCTCGGCTGACATCGCCGCCGGCGGGTTGACGAATAGCTGTTCGATGTGCGGCTGGGTCTTGCGCGATTCCTCGCCGCAGGCTTCGGGATTGACCGGCACCGGGCGCCAGCCTGCGACGCTCAGGCCTTCCCGTTCCAGTTCCGCCTGCAGATCGGCGCGCGCCGCCTCGGCCAGGGCCGGGTCACGGTTGAGGAACACCATGCCGACCCCGTAGTGCTCGCCCAGGGTCATGCCGGCCGCAGTCGCGACCTGGCGCAGGTAGGTGTCGGGTTTTTGCATGAGCAGGCCGCAGCCATCGCCGGACTTGCCATCAGCCGCGACTGCGCCGCGGTGGGTCAGGCGGGCCAGGGCGGCGATGGACGTCTGCACCAGCCAGTGACTGGGCCGGTTGTCCATCTGGGCGATCAGGCCGAAACCACAACTGTCTCGTTCAAATTCGGGCCGGTACAAGCCGGTAGTGCGCGTCTGCTGCATGAGTAGGTTCGCTTGCTTGCGGGATAGAGATCGGGAGAGCAAAGACAAATGACGTGCCACTGATGGGCCGCTGGCCCAGTGCGCGGGCGAAAATTTTGACTCACGCCACCGCCGATATGGAAATCCAGCCCTTTCATAACGATAAGCAGTCGTTAAAGGGGCATGGGGGACAAGACAAGGCGATTGCGAGTATAGCCAGCGACAACACATGGGGCAAACCGGGTCTGGTTGACCCAAAAACAGTGCAATATGCCCGATGGAGTGCGCCAGAATGGCGCATGCGGCCGCGACCGATGCGCCGGAGTAAAGCCGGTCCCGCACCGGTCATTGCCTTGTGTCCAGCGTTATGCGCGCACTTCGAGTGCATGGAGTGAAATCCCCGCTTGCGCGGGGATGATGTCGGTGCTGGGCCTGCAACTGGCCCGCGAGGCGTGAAATCCCCGCTTGCGCGGGGATGCCGATCTGGCCAGATGGCTGGCGTGAAACCAATGCACCGGATGCCTAGCGGGGCATGAGGCGCTGTTGCAGGGCCTGCTCCTGGGCGTCGACGGCAGCGATGGCGGTCATGTTGACGATGCGCCGTGCGGTGGCCGAGCGGGTGAGAATATGCGCCGGCTGCGCCAATCCGAGCGTGATTGGTCCGACCGAGACGCTCTGGGTCACTTCCTTGATCAGGTTGTGGGCGATATTGGCGGCGTCGATATTGGGCATGATCAGCAGGTTAGCCGCACCCTTGAGCCGCGAATGCAGGAATACCCGGTTGCGCAGTTCCTCGGACAGGGCGGCATCGCCGCGCATCTCGCCTTCCACTTCCAGATCCGGGGCGCGCTGGCGGATCAGTTCCAGGGCCTGAGCCATCTTGCGCGCCTGCGGCGCCGTGTGCGAGCCGAAGCTGGAATGCGACAGCAGTGCGACCTTCGGTGGTACGAAGCGGGCAACTTCCTCGGCGGCGAGCAGGGCGATCTCGGCGATTTGCTCAGCGCTGGGATCGGCGTTGAAGTCGGTATCACAGAAGAACAGCGGTCCGTGGGCAGTGATCAGCATGTTCATCGCCGCCGGGGTTTTCACGCCCGCGCGCAGGCCGATGATGTCGAGTACATATTCGACGTGGTCGGGGTAGCCGCCGATCAGGCCGCAGAGCAGGGCGTCGGCGTGACCAAGGCGCAGCAGCAGCGCGCCGATCACCGTGGCGCGGGTATTGACGCGGATGCGTGCCTTGCTCGGGTCGACGCCCTGGCGGCCGCATAGCCGGTGATATTCCTGCCAGCAGTCTTCGTAGTAGGGGTTGTTCTGCGGATCGACCAGCTCGAAATCGCGGTCGGGGCGAATGCGCAGGCCCAGTTCGGCAATGCGCTGTTCCACCCGCCAGCGCCGGCCAATCAGGATCGGTGTAGCCAGACCGTCATCAATAACGGCCTGCGTCGCCCATAGGACCCGCTCTTCCTCGCCCTGGGCATACAGCACCCGCTTGCGGTCGGTCTTGGCGCGATCGAACAGCGGTCGCATCACCAGGCCGGAGCGATAGACCCGCTGGCTGAGCTGGGTGTGATAGGCACTGAAGTCACGGATCGGTCGGGTAGCGACGCCGCTGTCCATGGCGGCGCGCGCAACCGCCAGTGGCAGGGTCAGCAGCAGGCGCGGCTCGAAGGGCTTGGGAATCAGATACTCCGGGCCGAAGTTGAGCGGCTGGTCCCCATAGGCGGCGGTTTCCTCCTGGGAATGCGGCTCGCGCGCCAGGTCGGCCAGGGCGCGCACGCAGGCCAGCTGCATCGCTTCATTGATCGTGGTCGCGCCGACGTCCAGCGCGCCGCGGAAGATATATGGGAAGCACAGGACGTTGTTGACCTGATTGGGGTAGTCGGAGCGGCCAGTGGCGATGATCGCATCGGGCCGGGCGGCCTTGGCCTCTTCGGGCATGATCTCCGGCACCGGATTGGCCAGGGCCAGGATCAGGGGCTTGTCGGCCATGGTCTTGACCATATCACCCGTCAGCACGCCGGCCTTGGACAGACCCAGGAACACATCAGCGCCCACCAGGGCCTCGGCCAGGGTGCGCGTCTCGGTGTCTGCGGCATAGGCGGCCTTTTCCGGATCCAGCGCGCCTCGTCCTTTGTAAACCACCCCGCGGCTATCGCAGACGATGATGTTCTCGCGGCGCAGACCCAGGCCCACCAGCAGATTCAGGCAGGCGATGCCCGCAGCACCGGCGCCGGAAGTGACCAGCCGCACCTGACCGATATCCTTGCCGACCAGCGACAGAGCGTTAAGCACGGCGGCAGCGGTGATGATCGCGGTGCCGTGCTGGTCATCGTGGAACACCGGAATCTTCATTCGCTCGCTCAGGCGGCGCTCAACGTAGAAGCATTCCGGAGCCTTGATATCTTCCAGATTGATGCCGCCAAAGCTGGGCTCCAGGCTGGCAATGATCTCTACCAGCTTGTCGGGATCGTGCTCGTTGATTTCGATATCAAATACATCGATACCGGCAAATTTCTTGAACAGCACGCCCTTGCCTTCCATGACCGGCTTGGCCGCCAGCGGGCCGATGTCGCCGAGGCCGAGCACGGCGGTGCCATTCGTGATCACCGCCACCAGATTGCCGCGCGCAGTGACGGTGGACACTTCGCGCGGATCCTGGACGATGACCTCGCAGGCGGCGGCAACACCCGGCGAATAGGCCAGCGCCAGATCATGCTGGTTGGCCAGCGGTTTGGTCGGGGTGACTTCGATCTTGCCATACGGGGCCATGCGGTGATAACGCAGGGCGTTTTCGCTGAAATCGTCAGCCATGGGCGGGACGGCTCCTGAAGAAAGAAAGTGAGGGTGGCGCGGGTCCACCGGTGTTGGGTTGGAAAGGCATCAGCTTGATCGACGCTAAGCGTAGCGGAAAGCGCGCGCAGGTGACGGCTGCCGGATGCGCAGGGAGCTGCCCGGTCCAGGGCGCACCGCCGCCGGGCGTGAATACTGCTAAAATGCACCCCGTTGCACCGAAGATCGAGCCGGGGCGCGGCGCCGTGTCCTGGCATTCCTGCCCCTAGGAGCGCGCAATGACCACCATCCGTCAAGAAGACTTCATCCAGAGCATCGCCGACGCCTTTCAGTACATCAGCTATTACCACCCAGTCGATTACATCAAGGCGCTGGCCGCAGCCTATGAACGCGAGGCAAGCCCAGCGGCCAAGGATGCCATCGCGCAGATCCTGATCAACTCGCGGATGTGCGCCGAGGGCCACCGGCCCATCTGCCAGGACACCGGCATTGCCCTGGTGTTCCTCAAGGTCGGCATGGACGTGCACTGGGATGCGACGCTGTCGGTGCAGGAGATGGTCGACGAAGGCGTGCGCCGCGCCTATCTCAACCCGGAGAACAAGCTGCGCGCCTCGGTGCTGCGCGACCCGGCCGGCAAGCGCCAGAACAGCAAGGACAATACCCCGGCGGTGGTGCATTACGAAATTGTCCCCGGTCACCATGTCGAGGTGATCTGCGCGGCCAAGGGCGGTGGTTCGGAAGCCAAGTCCAAGTTCGCCATGCTCAACCCGTCCGATAATCTGGTTGAATGGGTGCTTAAGACCGTGCCGACCATGGGCGCGGGCTGGTGCCCGCCGGGCATTCTCGGCATTGGCATTGGCGGCACGCCGGAAAAGGCCTTCATGCTGGCCAAGGAATCGCTGATGGCCCCGGTTGATATTCAGGAACTGATCGCCCGTGGCCCGGCCAATCGCGCTGAGGAATTGCGCATCGAGCTGTATGAAAAGGTCAACGCTCTGGGTATCGGCGCGCAGGGTCTGGGTGGTTTGACCACGGTGCTGGATGTCAAGGTGCTCGATTATCCGACCCATGCCGCTAATCTGCCGATCGCAATGGTGCCCAACTGCGCCGCCACCCGTCACGCCCATTTCCATCTCGACGGCAGCGGTCCGGCCAAGCTGGAGCCGCCGAGCCTGGAGGATTGGCCGCAGTTGACCTATGCGCCGACCAATGCCCGTCGCGTCGATCTGGCCACCGTCACCCGCGAGGACGTAGCGACCTGGAAGACCGGCGAGGTGCTGCTGCTCAACGGCAAGATGCTCACCGGTCGCGATGCTGCCCACAAGCGCATGACCGACATGCTCAGCGCCGGGCAGAAACTGCCGGTCGATTTCACCAACCGCTTCATCTACTACGTCGGTCCGGTTGATCCGGTGCGTGATGAAGTCGTCGGCCCCGCCGGTCCGACTACGGCCACGCGCATGGACAAGTTCACCCGGCAGATGCTGGAACAGACCGGCCTGCTGGGCATGATCGGCAAATCCGAACGCGGCGATCTGGCGATCAGTGCGATCAAGGACAACAAGGCGGTTTATCTGATGGCGGTCGGCGGCGCCGCCTATCTGGTGTCCAAGGCGATCAAGTCAGCGCGGGTGCTGGCCTTTGAAGATCTGGGCATGGAAGCGATCTACGAGTTCGAGGTCAAGGACATGCCGGTGACGGTGGCGGTCGATTCGCAGGGCTCCAGCGTCCACAAGACCGGGCCGAAGGAATGGCAGGTCAAGATCGGCAAGATTCCGGTGGTTGAAGCCTGAGAGCCGTTTGGGATTCGGTCGTTCGGCCCTCGCCCCTGCTTCTTCTCCCAGTCGGGACAGGGGGTGGAGGCGAGGTAATACGTCTTTACACGTCTTGCGGCAGGGACTGAAGCAATGAGCGATACCGACAACAACAGCGCTGCTCATGTCCGCCATTTCCGGCAAATCCTGCTCTGGCCATTGCAGTTGATGCCGTTCCAGACTTCACAGATTCAGAAGCACTGGGAACTGCTGCAACTGGCTCCGGACAATCCCTGGGCTGAAGTGGACGACGAGTTTCCCAGCGATCCGGCTGAATTCAAGGAGCGGCATTACGCCGAATTCATCACCTTTCTGCCCTATGTGCAGCGTTTTCTCTATGGCGAGGGCAGTGGGCGTGGTGCCGGCGACGATGCCGGCTATGGCGAATCGCCGATCAAGGTGTTCCGCCGCACCGATGTCGCCCGGGCGCGGGTGACCTTTGAGGCGGGCGAAACACCGGTGCTATTTGAAATCGCCCATATCGACCTGTATTTCTTTCTCGATCTGGATATCGCCATCCTGGTGGTGGAAATCCATACCCATGATCTGTCGCTGCACCGGGCCCAGGATGCGCTGGCCCGTTTTGGCCGCGCCTATCCGCCGAACTGGAGCGCTGCCGGTCAGGGCGGGCACTGTCTGAGCAAGATCGAATGGCTCGATCACGCCGGTACGGTGCTGGCAGCCTCGGATTACGAGAATCGCGAAAAATTCCTGCGCTTTGCCTGCGAGCACCGCACCCCGCGCATGGCCGCGCACTGGGAATACCTGCTGCGGCCGATGGTGCTGCACTACTCCGATCGTAATGGCGCGCTGCGCTATCGGCAGATCGAATACCACCGCATGCCGCTGATGGGCTATCTGGCGCTGGATGATCCGCGCCGGTTGACCCGTGGTGATTATGTGCGCCTGGGGCTGGTGGCCGGGCCGGGCGCCTCGGGCTCATTGCCGTATTCAGAACGTTATCTGCAGGATTTCGAAACCCGCTATTGCTATGACCGCTATCGCGAGGATCGCGAGGGCCACGACTGGATTGACACCCGCACCATGTGCTGCGGCCACGCGTTCGTCATTGTCGGCAATCATAAGGATCACTTCTTCACCGATGCTGAAAATGGTTTGCTCAGCCATTTTCGCCACCAGTATTTTCTGCTGTTCCTGATCGCGCATATGCACAAGGTGGCGTTGCTGATGCTATCCGATCGCCTGGTGGTGGCGCTCAGCCGGCTGGAAATCCACGACGTGGAATCGGTCAAGCGCTTCAAGCGCGAAATTCGCCACACTATGGAAATCTTCCTGCGCTTTACCCACCGCTACTGGTTTCACGAACTGTCCAACCAGATGCAGTTGCGCGATCTGTACCAGATGTGCGTGCGCCATCTGGATACGCCGCGCCTGTATAACGAGGTGCGCCAGTCCGTCTATGACATGCATGGCTATCTGGAAAGCGATGGCATTCGCCGTCAAGCCAATACTGTGGTGCGGCTGACCGTGGTGACCACTTTTGGCATGATCGGCACGATCACGACCGGTATTCTGGGCATGAACGTATTTGATGAAGCCGGCGAGCCGAGCTGGTATCGCCTGCTGCTGTTCATGCTGGTATTCGTGCCGACCACCGTGCTGACCTTGTACACCATCGAGCAATCCAAGTCGCTGGCTGATTTCCTCGAAGCTCTGGCTAATGAGCGCTGGGGAATCGGGCGCAAATTCAAGGTGCTGTTCAGATCATGGTGGCGGCGGCCGAATCAACCGTCCTGATGCTGGACTTGCCGCCTTCTGGAGCGCTGCGATGCTGGATTTTAGCTGCCTGACTGTGAACCTGAGCGATCAGGTTGCCTGGATTGAACTCAACCGCCCCGACAAGGCCAATGCGCTCAACGGTCCGTTGTGGCGGGAAATCGGCGCGGCCTTTCGCTGGGTGGACGATACCCCCGAGGTACGGGTGGCGGTGCTGAGTGGCGCGGGCCGGCATTTTTGCGCGGGCATCGATTTTGAACTGATGGGCGAAGTGCTGGATGCGGTTGAAACCCGTGGTCCAGGGCGCAAGGAAGAGCAGTTGCGCCGCGCCATTCTGGATCTGCAGGCTTCCTTCACTGCGCTGGAGCAGTGCCGCAAGCCGGTGCTGGCCGCCGTGCAGGGCCTGTGCATTGGCGGCGGGCTGGACCTGATTGCCGCCTGCGATATGCGCTATGCCAGTGCCGAGGCTGCGTTTTCGCTCAAGGAAGCGGATCTGGCGATCATCGCCGATGTGGGCAGTCTGCAGCGCCTGCCGCAGGTGATCGGTGCGGGCCGGGTGCGTGAACTGGCCTTTACCGCCCGTCAGTTCGATGCGGCCGAGGCGCAGGCGATGGGGTTGGTGAACCGGGTGTATGCCGACGCCGCACAACTGCGTGATGCAGTACGGGCGATCGCGCTCAGCATTGCCGCAAAATCACCGCTGACCGTGCGCGGCATCAAGCAGGTGCTCAATTACAGCCGCGATCACAGCGTTGCCGATGGCCTGGATTATGTGGCGACCTGGAATGCCGCCATGCTGCTGTCCGATGATACCCGCGAGGCAATCACGGCAGCGATGCAGAAGCGGCAACCGCGCTTTCAGGATTAAGGCGCGGGTGCTGGGTCCGTTGCGGCAGCGTGTGCGCTGTGCTCGAATTGACGCTGCCGCTGGCCGGTTCAGCGTTCAGATCGCCACGACACCGGCGACATTTTCCTGGCGCGGCTGCTCCTGCTGTTCGCGGATCACCTCCGCCAGCACCGCCAGGCCACGCTCCAGTTGCTCGGGCGTAGCGTGACTGAAGTTCAGGCGCATGAACGCGCCGCGCCCAGCGCTGGCATTGGCGAAGAAGGCCTCGCCGGGCATGAACGCGACCTTGCGCTCCAGCGCCCGCACCAGCAGTGCCCGGGTATCGCCGCCCCCCTTAAGCCGTACCCAGAAAAACAGCCCGCCATGGGGCAGGGTCCAGTCCGCCAGCTCGCCCAGATGACGGGTCAGCGCCGCCTGCATCGCATCGCGTCGCTCGCGGTAGAAGGCGCGCAGCCGCTGCAGATGCGCTGGATAATCTGCATCAGTCAGGAAGCGGGCGCACCACCATTGGCCAATGCGATTGCTGTGCAGGTCGGTGGACTGCTTGAGGCGCACCAGATAGGGCTGCACATCCTCGGACGCGGCGATATAGCCGATGCGCAGCCCGGGAATGCCGGTCTTGGAAAAGGTGCCCATGTACATCCAGCTATTGCCGTCTTCGAGCTGTGCGCACAGCGGGCCGCGATCCACCGCTTCATAGACCAGTTCCCGGTAGGGCTCATCCTCCAGCAGGGGCGTGCCGGTGTCGCGCAGCACGCTGGCCACTGCGGCGCGGGTCGCGGCGTCATAGCAGACACCAGCCGGGTTCTGGAAGGTCGGGATCAGGTAGACAAAGGCCGGCCGCTGGCGCTGGATCACCTGGCGCAGCTGGTCCGGATCGATGCCGCATGCGGTCAGCGGCAGTTCCTCAAAGCGCGCGCCAAACAGGCGAAACGATTGCAGCGCTGCCAGATAGCTCGGCGCTTCCACTGCGACCGGCGTACCCGGGTCGATGTACAGCTTGGAGACCAGATCAATGCCTTGTTGCGAGCCACTGGTGATCAGGACCTGCTCGGCGCGACAACGCAGACCCAGATCGCTCAGTTGCGCGGCAATGGCGGTGCGCAGTTCTGGTTCACCATCGGTGGTGCCGTACTGGCTCAGATCAGGCGGCAGTGCGGTCAAATCCAGCGGTGGCATCGCCTCGCGTGCCGGCAGGCCACCGGCGAAGGAAATAATGTCGGGTTTCTGAGTAAGGGCGAGCAGTTCGCGAATCAGTGAACTGGTCAGGCGATCGACGCGTTCGGAGAACATCGGCGGGCATTCCTGGGCGGATGAGCGGCAAGGGCGTGGGACGATGGCGGGTTATGCGTGCAGTCAGTGATGCGGCATGAACAGATCATCGCGGCGCGGCATCTGCAAATGCCAGCCGCGCTCGCGCAGGTTGTGCAGCACTTCGGCGGTGTCTTCCTGGGCCAGGCGGCGCTGCGGGTGCAGGTCCAGGTCCATGACATGCGCCGGCGTGCCGAACATGGCCAGCAGCGGATCGGGCAGGGCGGAAAAGTCATCCTTGGTGGCGATGTACAGGTAGGTATCCTGCTTTTTCGGGCTCTTGTAGATGGCACACTGCATGGACGTCTCCAGGGGAAAGGTTGGTGAAGGACGGGTATAATGCGCGCCGGACCACGGCTTAACGGGAGATTGCACCATGACCGAAATCAACGAACTATTGCAAGGTTTCCAGCGCTTTCGCGTCAAGAGTTTTGAGCCTAACCGGGAGATGTACAACCGGCTGGCGATGAAAGGCCAGACGCCGCGCACCCTGTTGATTGGCTGCAGTGATTCGCGGGTTGATCCAGCGATCCTGACCGATTCAGCACCGGGCGATCTGTTCGTGGTGCGCAATGTGGCCAACCTGATCCCGCCCTATGAGACCACCGGCCGCTTTCACGGCACCAGCGCTGCACTGGAATACGCGGTCTGCAATCTGCAGGTCAACAACATCATCGTCCTGGGGCATTCCCACTGCGGTGGCATCAGTGCGCTGCTCGATGGCTATGGCGAGAACGACGAGGGCGAGGGCTATATCGCCCCTTGGGTGCGGATTGCCGCACCGGCCCGCGATGAGGTGCTGCGGCGCTGGCCGGACGCCAGCCGCGAATTCAGGCAGCGCGCCTGCGAGCGCGCCGGGGTGCGCACCTCGCTGAATAATCTGATGACGTTTCCCTTCATTCGCCAGCGGGTCGAGGAAGGTGGCCTGCGCATGTATGGCTGGTACTACGACCTGGAAAATGGCGAGCTGATGCAGTACGACCCGGACAAGGATCGCTTTTACGACCTGTACTTTGGTCCGCTGGCCGCCGATATCCCGTAAAACTGCGGACACACCCGTTCCCGTTACAACCGCGCTTTCCCTCTCCCCGACGCACGGACTCCTCGCATGAACCCGACCCCCGCGCCTGCCATTCGCCGCGCCCTGATCAGCGTCTCCGATAAGACCGGCATCCTCGATTTTGCCCGTGCCCTGCATCACTTGGGCGTGGAAATTCTCTCCACCGGTGGCACGGCCCGCCTGCTGGCAGACAGCGCTGTGCCGGTGATCGAGGTGGCCGACTACACCGGCTTTCCGGAAATGATGGATGGCCGCCTCAAAACTCTGCACCCGAAAATTCATGGCGGCCTGCTGGGCCGGCGCGGTCAGGACGAGGCGGCGATGAGCGCGCATGACATTCCGCCGATCGATCTGCTGGTGGTGAATCTGTATCCCTTTGAGGCGACGGTGGCCAAGCCGGACTGCAGTCTGGCCCATGCCATCGAGAACATCGACATCGGCGGACCGACCATGCTGCGCGCCGCCGCCAAGAACCACGCCGCCGTCACCGTGGTGGTCGATGCCGCCGATTACGCGCGGGTGCTTGATGAGATGCGTGCCGGCAATGGCGCGGTCAGCGCCGCGACCCGCTTCGATCTGGCGCTGAAGGTGTTCGAACACACCGCCCGCTACGAGGGTGCGATTGCCAATTATCTCGGTTCGATCCGCGCCGGGGACGTGCGCGATCCGTTCCCGCGCAGCTACAGCGTGCAGTTTCGCAAGGCGCAGGACATGCGCTATGGCGAGAATCCGCATCAGGGCGCGGCCTTCTATGTTGAGCCACAGCCGGGTGAAGCCTGCATCGCCACTGCCCGCCAGTTGCAGGGCAAGGAACTGTCCTATAACAACGTTGCCGATACCGATGCGGCGCTGGAATGCGTCAAGAGCTTTGCTGCGCCGGCCTGCGTGATCGTCAAGCACGCCAATCCCTGCGGCGTGGCGGTGGGCGCCAGCCTGCTGGAAGCCTATGACCGCGCCTATCAGACCGATCCCACCTCCGCCTTTGGCGGCATCATCGCCTTCAATCGGCCGCTGGACGCAGCGACTGCCAAGGCGATTGTCGATCGCCAGTTCGTCGAAGTGATCATCGCGCCACAGGTCGCGCCCGAGGCCCTGGCGGTGACGGCCAGCAAGCAGAACGTGCGGGTGTTGGCCTGCGGTGACTGGGGCGCGCAACGGATAGCGGGCTGGGATTACAAGCGCGTTACCGGTGGCCTGCTGGTGCAGGATCGCGATCTGGGTCAGGTGGGCCTGGCCGATCTGAAGGTGGTCAGCCAGCGTCAGCCGAGCGCGGCGGAACTGGCCGATCTGCTGTTTGCCTGGCAGGTGGTGAAGTTCGTCAAATCCAATGCCATCGTCTTCTGCCGCGACGGCATGACGCTCGGGGTGGGCGCCGGGCAGATGAGCCGGGTCTATTCGGCGCGCATCGCCGCGATCAAGGCCGCCGATGTGCAGTTGAGTCTGCAAGGCTCGGTGATGGCCTCCGATGCCTTTTTCCCGTTCCGCGATGGCATCGACGCCGCTGCCGAGTTTGGCGTTACTGCCGTGGTGCAGCCGGGTGGGTCGATGCGCGATGCCGAGGTGATCGCCGCCGCCGATGAGCACGGCATGGCGATGGTGTTGACCGGCATGCGGCATTTCCGGCACTAACAACATTCCGCCTCTCCCTGCGGGAGAGGACTGCGGTTGAGGGGTACACTGATGAATATCCTGATCGTTGGCGGCGGTGGTCGCGAACATGCCCTGGCCTGGAAGGTGGCGCAGTCCAGCCGGGTCAGTAATGTTTACGTCGCACCGGGCAATGCGGGTACCGCCCTGGAACCCAAGGTGACCAATATCGCGATCACTGCCGATGATCCGCCGGACCTGCTCCGGTTTGCCCAGGCGCATCATGTCGATCTGACCATCATCGGCCCGGAAGTGCCGCTGGTCCTGGGCATCAGCGATCTGTTCGCGGCGGCGGGCCTGGCCTGCTTTGGACCCCGGCAGGCGGCAGCGCAGCTGGAAGGTTCCAAGGCCTTTGCCAAGGATTTCCTGGCCCGGCACGCCATTCCTACGGCCCGCTACCAGAGCTTCACCGATGCCGATGCTGCTGAAGCCTTCATCCGCGAGATGGGCGCACCGCTGGTGGTTAAGGCCGATGGGCTGGCGGCGGGCAAGGGCGTGGTGCTGGCGCAGAGCATCGAGGAGGCCATCGCTGCCGCCCGGAGCATGCTCAGCGGTTCGGCGTTTGGTGCTGCCGGTCAACGCGTGGTAGTCGAGGAATTCCTGGTCGGCGAGGAGGCCAGCTTCATCGTCATGACCGATGGCGAGTTCATTCTGCCGCTGGCCTCGTCACAGGATCACAAGGCCCGCGACAATGGCGATCAGGGACCGAACACGGGTGGCATGGGTGCCTATTCGCCGGCGCCGGTGGTGACCCCGGAGCTGCATGAGCGGATCATGGCGGAGATCATTGCCCCGACCGTGCGCGGCATGGCCGCCGAGGGTTGCCGCTATGTCGGCTTTCTCTACGCCGGGGTGATGGTGACCGCCGAGGGACCGAAGGTGCTGGAGTACAACTGTCGGCTCGGCGATCCCGAGGCCCAGCCGCTGCTGATGCGCCTGCGCTCGGATCTGGTCGAGCTGTGCAAGGCAGCGCTGGAGGGGCAGTTGGCCACGGTCGAAGCCGAGTGGGATCCGCGCCCGGCGCTGGGCGTGGTGATGACGGCCGGTGGCTATCCGGGCCGCTATCGGCAGGGCGATGTCATCGAGGGCCTGCCGGCGCATGATGAGGATCTGGATGATGACCTCAAGATCTTCCACGCCGGCACCCAGGAGGCCAAGGACGGCAACGTCGTGACCCATGGTGGTCGGGTGTTGTGCGTCACGGCCCTGGGGGGCAGCGTCGCCGAGGCGCAAAGCCAGGCCTATAACCTGGTCAAGCAGTTGCGCTGGGAAGGCGCCTACTATCGTACCGATATCGGCTATCGCGCCATCGCCCGCGAGCGGGGTGAATAGCATGGCCAGTCCGGCTCCTACCGCCAAGGCATCCACCTTGGAACTGGTCTGTCCCGCGGGCAACCTGCCGTCGCTGAAAACGGCCGTCGATCACGGCGCCGATGCGGTGTACATCGGCTTTCGCGACGACACCAACGCCCGGCATTTTCCCGGCCTGAACTTCGACGCCAAGGCCGCCGAGCAGGGCGTGCGCTATGCCCAGACCCGTGGCCGGCGGGTCTTCGTCGCCCTTAACACCTTTCCGCAGCCGGACGGCTGGGCGCGCTGGCAGCGGGCGGTTGATCAGGCCGCCGAATTGGGTGTGGATGCGGTGATCGCCGCCGACATCAGCGTGCTCGACTACGCCTGCCAGCGGCATCCGCAACTGCCGCTGCACCTGTCGGTACAGGGTTCGGCCACCAACTACGAAGCGATCCGCTTTTACCATGAGCGCTTTGGCATCCGTCGGGTGGTCCTGCCACGGGTACTGTCGCTGCCGCAGGTACGCCATGTGTTGGATAGCAGCCCGGTCGGCATCGAAGTCTTTGGTTTTGGCGGTCTGTGCATCATGGTCGAGGGGCGCTGCCTGCTGTCTTCCTACGTCACCGGCGAATCGCCCAATATGTGCGGGGTCTGCTCGCCGGCCAAGGCGGTGCGCTGGGAGGAAACCCCGCGTGGCCTGGAAACGCGGCTCGGTGGCCTGCTCATCGATCGTTATGAGCCCGACGAGCCGGCCGGCTATCCGACCCTGTGCAAGGGCCGCTTCATGGTTGGCGACCAGACCTATTACGCCATCGAGGAACCGACCAGCCTCAATACCCTGGAGCTGCTGCCGGAGTTGCAGGCCATGGGTATTGCCGCAATCAAGATCGAGGGTCGCCAGCGCAGTCCGGCCTATGTCACCCAGGTGACCCGGGTCTGGCGGGCGGCGATTGATGCCTGCCGGCGTAATCCGGCCGGCTATGCGCCAAAACCGGAATGGCTGCGCGAACTGGGCAAGGTGTCCGAGGGGCATCAGACCACGCTTGGCGCCTATCACCGTACCTGGCAGTGAGGAGCAATCGCCATGGCAACCGTTGAACAAGGCCTGCCGCGCCTGGCGCTCGGTCCGGTGCTGTATTACTGGCCGCGGCAGATGCTGCTCGATTTTTACGAGCGGATGAGCGCGGCGCCGCTGGACATCGTGTATATCGGCGAAACCGTATGCTCCAAGCGCCATGCCCTGAATACCACCGACTGGCTGGACCTGGCGGAACGCATCAGCGCGACCGGTAAGGAGGTGGTGCTGTCGACGCTGGCGCTGCTGGAAGCGGAATCGGAACTGAAGACGCTGCGCCGGCTGTGCGCGAATGGCCGCTTTACCGTTGAAGCGAATGATATGGGCGCGGTGCATCTGCTGGCGGCGCAGGGCGTGCCGTTCGTGCTCGGCACCGGGATCAATGTCTATAACGAGCGCACCCTGGGTGTTCTGGCCAGGCTGGGCGCGCAGCGCTGGGTGATGCCGGTGGAATTGTCGCGGGAGACGCTGGCGGCGATTCAGGCCCGACGGCCGGCCGGTGTCGAGACCGAGGTGTTCGCCTATGGCCGCCTGCCGCTGGCCTATTCGGCGCGCTGTTTCACGGCCCGCTACCATGACCTGCCCAAGGATGATTGCCAGTATCGCTGTCTGGACGATCCCGAGGGCCTGACCCTGAGCACCCGCGAGAGCCAGATCTTCCTGACGCTGAACGGGATTCAGACCCAGTCAGCACAGACCTGCAACCTGCTGGCGGAATTGGCCGATTTGCGCGCGCTGGGTGTGGACGTGCTGCGCCTCAGTCCGCAGCCGCACGACATGGAGACGGTGATCGAGGCGTTTGCCGCCTGTCGGAGCGGTGCGCGTGATCCACGCGAAGCGGCGCAGGCCTTGAATGCCGGCCTGCCACACGGTGCCTGCGATGGCTACTGGCAGGGCCAGCCGGGTCTAAGGCAGGTCGCGGCAGCGGTGTAGGGCGGGCGAGTGGGCTGCGGCTGAAGGAAGAAGCCGTTCAGGGTTCGCCAGGCGTACTCTGAACGGCTTTTGTTTTTGCTAGGCTGTGCGTCCGCTGAAGCGCTCATGGACGCGCAGCAGGGCGCTGGTGGCGCGCAGCAGCGGCGGCAGTGGCCCGCCGGTGGCGTCCAGATCCTGGCTGTCCAGCCAGTTTTTCAGCTCCAGGCCCAGGGCAGTATCGCCCTCCATCAGCACGCGGCGGCTGAAAAACAACGTATCGGAATCCTCGCGACGGGTGGCCAGCACCAGGAAATCGTACAGCGTACCGCTGATGCTCAGATCTGCAGGTGCGGCCTGTGCGCCGGGGACAAAACCGGCCGGCCCGGCAAAGCGCAGGCGATATTCCACGCCGGCATCACGCAGGCGGATCAGGAGCAGCCGGTCACGCAGGAAGTCGAATTCGCCCTCGCGAATGCCGGCGGCGAACAGCACGTTCAGCGCCGTGGTCAGCAGGGTCGAATGCACCGGACCGGGAATCAGTCGCAGCGGTAGCGCCAGTGGTGCGGGCAGGGTCGGACGACGGGGAGCCTGAACAGGCGTGGCAGTATCGGCAGTAGCGTTCATCGGGAACAGTCGTCGGGAAAATTCGTCACGGGTCCGGAGCCGGGCGCCCTAGCGCTTCATCGACTCGAAGAATTCCTTGTTGGTCCGGGTGTTCTTCAGCCGCTCAAGCAGGAATTCCATCGCCTGCAGCTCATCCATCGGGTGCAGCAGCTTGCGCAGAATCCACATCTTCTGCAGATCGTCAGCGTCGGTGAGCAGTTCCTCGCGGCGGGTGCCGGAGCGGTTCAGGTCGATCGACGGGAATACACGCTTTTCGGAAATGCGCCGGTCAAGATGGATTTCCATGTTGCCGGTGCCCTTGAATTCCTCGTAGATCACATCATCCATGCGCGAGCCGGTGTCGATCAGCGCGGTGGCGATGATGGTCAGCGAGCCGCCTTCCTCGATATTGCGCGCTGCGCCAAAGAAGCGCTTGGGCTTTTGCAGGGCGTTGGCATCGACGCCACCGGTGAGTACCTTGCCCGAGGCCGGCACCACGGTGTTATAGGCACGCGCCAGCCGGGTGATGGAATCGAGCAGGATCACCACGTCGCGCTTGTGCTCGACCAGGCGCTTGGCCTTATCGGAAACCATTTCCGCAACCTGCACATGGCGGGTGGCCGGTTCGTCGAAGGTGCTGGAGATCACCTCGCCGCGCACCGAGCGCTGCATCTCGGTCACTTCCTCCGGGCGCTCGTCGATCAGCAGTACGATCAGGTAGCACTCGGGATGGTTGGCGGCGATGCTTTGGGCAATATTCTGCAGCATCATGGTCTTGCCGGCCTTGGGCGGCGAGACGATCAGACCGCGCTGGCCCTTGCCAATCGGCGCGACCAGGTCGATGACCCGGGCGGTGATGTCCTCGGTGCTGCCATTGCCGCGCTCCAGCTGCATGCGTTCGGTGGCGTGCAGCGGGGTGAGGTTCTCGAACAGGACCTTGTTCTTGGAGACCTCGGGCGGTTCGAAATTGATGTCGTTGACCTTGAGCAGGGCAAAGTAGCGCTCGCCTTCCTTGGGGGGGCGAATCTTGCCGCTGACCGTGTCGCCGGTGCGCAGGTTGAAACGGCGGATCTGGCTGGGCGAGACGTAGATGTCATCAGGGCCGGCCAGATAGGAGCTGTCGGCGGAACGCAGGAAGCCGAAGCCGTCCTGGAGAATTTCCAGGACGCCATCGCCGGAGATATCCTCACCATTCTTGGCCAGAGCCTTGAGAATGGCGAAGATCACGTCCTGCTTGCGCGACCGTGCCATGCCCTCGAGCTTCAGATCCTGCGCGATGGCGATCAGGTCGGCGGCGGATTTCTTTTTGAGTTCAGTCAGATTCATGGAAGCTACATGCTCGAGACGGCAGGCGCGGGCAGGCGGTGCCGGCGGGGAGGGGTGCGTGTTCTCGGGTCGGGAAACGAGCCGGGCGACGGGCCGAACGGGCTTGGTGTATGGGCGGCTTGGGGATGAACGCCGCAGTGAAAGCTAGCATGGCCATCCGGCGGCGTCTACCCTGGGCGGACGCCGCATCGGGCGGCGCTTAGCGCAGACTGCTATCGAGGAAGGCGATCAGTTGCGACTTGGACAGCGCACCGACCTTGGTCGCTTCGACGTTGCCGCCGCGGAACAGCATCAGGGTGGGAATGCCCCGGATACCATACTTGGGCGGGGTGTTCTGGTTTTCATCGACGTTCAGCTTGCAGATCTTGACGCGGCCGGCATATTCCGCGGCGACCTCATCGAGGATCGGAGCGATCATGCGGCAGGGTCCGCACCACTCGGCCCAGTAATCCACCAGGACCGGCTGACCGGCCTTGAGGACCTCGGCGTCGAAGGTTTCGTCGGTGATATGTACGATGTGCTCGCTCACGGAAGGCGTCTCCGGTTTAGGAAGGAGGCTGGCGGCCGGTCGCCCGGTCGGGCAGCGGGAAGCGCTGAAATGGACAGGATATGCAATGGCGCCGGGGGTCTGGCAGGGGCACCCGCCTGGTGCGACCGCGAAAATCGGCGGCGCGCGGCGTTCAACGGCTGATATTGTGGCAAAATAGCCAATCGGGGCACAAATTTCCTTGCAGCATGTTCTTGCAGAATTTCAGCCCAAACCGGGCGCCGATGCAAGTCCCCCAAACCTGCCCATCTGGGATTTCGCTGATCACATGCAAAAAGACCATCTTACCAACGTCCCCTTTTCCGGGCTCGGCCTGAGCGAATCACTGCTGGAAAGCCTGGAAGATACCGGCTTTACCTATTGCACGCCCATCCAGGCGGCTACGCTGCCCCTGGCCTTGCAGGGTCAGGATATCGCAGGCCAGGCGCAGACCGGCACCGGCAAGACCGCCGCGTTCCTGCTGGCTGCCCTGCATCATCTCATGGAAACCCCGGTCGCGGCCGATGCAGTCGGGCCCTGGACCCTGATTATCGCCCCGACCCGCGAACTGGCGGTACAGATTCATCGCGATGCCGAACTGCTCGGCCGCTACACCGGCCTGAAATTTGCCGCCGTCTATGGTGGCACCGGCTACGATAGCCAGCGCCGCCAGCTCGAGGCCGGGGTTGACGTCCTGATTGGCACGCCGGGCCGGTTGATCGACTACTTCAAGCAGGGCGTCTACAAGCTGTCGGCGATTGAAGTCGTGGTGCTCGACGAGGCCGACCGCATGTTCGATCTGGGCTTCATCGCCGATATTCGCTACCTGCTGCGCAAGATGCCACCGCCCGACAGGCGCATCAATATGCTGTTTTCCGCCACGCTCAGCAACCGGGTGATGGAACTGGCCTATGAGCATATGAACGATCCGCGGGTGGTGCGCATCGAGGCCGAGCATGTCACGGCCGAGAAAGTCCGTCAGGCACTCTATCACGTCCCCGCGCATGACAAGATCGCGCTGCTGTTTGGCGTGCTGCGCCAGCAGGAGCCCAAGCGCACCATGATCTTTGTCAACACCAAGCGCGCCGCCGAGCGGGTGACCGGCTATCTGCTGGGCAATGACTACGAAGCCGGCGTGCTCTCTGGCGATATCCCGCAGAACAAGCGCCTGAAGCTGCTGGAAGCCTTCCAGCAGGGCGAGCTGCCGATTCTGGTGGCCACCGATGTTGCGGCGCGGGGCCTGCACATTCCCGATGTCACCCACGTCATCAATTTCGACCTGCCGCAGGATCGCGAGGATTACGTGCATCGCATCGGCCGTACCGCGCGCATCGGCGCCAGTGGCGATGCCATCAGCTTTGCCTGTGAGGAATACGTGTACTCGCTGCCCGATATCGAGGATTTCATCGGCCAGAAGATTCCCGTGCTGCCGGTGACCGAGGAGCTGCTGCCCGAATACAAGCCGGCCAGGCGTCTGGAACGCCGCAGGCCGCTGTTGTCGGGTGGCGAGCATCGTGGCCGTGGCCGCACGCCGCACCGTCGGCCGAGCGGTCGGGGCTGAGCGGTGGCGGCACAGCGTTCCCGGGCCGTTGTGGCCGCCGGGCACCCTGAAACAACGGCCGCGGCCTGCGCGGTGCTGCGGATGGGCGGCAATGCCTTTGACGCGACGGTGGCAGCGGGCTTTGCCGCGACGGTAGCCGAGCCGGCTCTGGCCAGTCTGGGCGGTGGCGGCTTCCTGCTGGCGCGTACCGCTGTGGGCCGGGCCGTGCTGTTCGATTTCTTCGTCGATACCCCGGGGCAGGGCCTGCAGCCTAGCCTGCTGGAGCCGCATTTTCACCCGGTCACGGTGCATTTCCCCGGCAGCGAGCAGGTGTTCAATGTCGGCATGGGTTCGGTAGCGGTGCCTGGCGTGCTGCGCGGCTACCTGCATGTCCACCGGCGTTTGGGGCGTCTGCCGCTGCGTGAGGTGCTGGCGCCGGCGATCGATCTGGCGCGCGAGGGGGTGCTGATCAATCGCGCCCAGGCCTATTTCCTCGATCTGCTGGTGCCGATCCTGACCCTGACCGCGACCGGGCGGGCGCTGTTCGAGCCGGACGGGCGCTATCAGGTCGAAGGCAATCGTTTTTGCAATCCGGAGCTTGCGGCATTCCTGGAAAGCCTGGTCGATGACGATGGCGAGCGGGCCTTTTATGAGGGTGCTCTGGCGCAGCGCATCGCCGCCGACATGCGCGAGGGCGGTGGCCTGCTGACGCTTGCGGATCTGGTCAGCTATCGGGTGATCGAGCGCGAGCCGCTACCGGTGGATGTGCGCGGCCTGCGTCTGCTGACCAATCCGCCCCCATCGTTTGGTGGTTCGCTGATTGCCCTGTTGCTGCGCCTGCTGGAGGCGCGCGCACCGGCGGATTTGCAGTTTGGCTCGCCGGCGCATCTGGCGCTGCTGGTGGCGGCGATGGAAGAGGTTGACCGGCGGCGCGCTGAAGGCTATCTGAGTCCGGTTGATCTGGGGCGTCCCGGCCTGAGCGAAAGTCTGGAACGGGTGCGCAGCGCCTCGGGCGGCACCACCCATGTCAGTGTTTGCGATGCCGAAGGCAATGCTGCCAGCATGACGATCTCCAATGGCGAGGGTTCCGGGTATTTCGTGCCCGGCACCGGCGTGATGCTGAACAATATGATGGGCGAGGATGACCTGCACCCGGAAGGCTTCCATGTCAGCCCGCCAGGGGTGCGGGTGGCGTCGATGATGGCGCCCTCGCTGCTGCTGGACGGTGAGCAGTTGCGCCTGGTGCTGGGCAGCGGGGGCAGCAAGCGCATCCGCACTGCAATAGCGCAGGTAATCAGCAACCTGGTCGACTTTGGCATGGCGCCGCGCGCGGCGGTCGAAGCGTCCCGGTTGCACTGGGATGGCGAGCGCGTGCAGGTCGAGCCGGGTTTTGCCGAGGCATCCCTGGCGGCGCTGGCGACCCGCTGGCCGGTCAATTGCTGGTTGACGCAGGATGTGTATTTTGGTGGTGTCAATGCCGTGGCGCCTGTGGGCGAGGGTGCCGGTGATCCGCGTCGTGGTGGTTGCGCCGCGGTGGTGGAATGGCCCGAACCTTTTTCCGAATCAAGGTGAAATCGGCATGGAACTGAAGGATTATCTGCTGATCCTGGCCCGGCGCGATGGATCGGATATTTATCTGAGCACCGGCGCGCCGCCCTGTGGCAAGTTCCAGGGCGTGCTGCGCGCCCTGGACAAGGAGCCGCTGCCGCCGGGTCGGGTCAAGCAGATCGCCTATTCGGTCATGGACGCGGCGCAGATCGCCGAGTTTGAGAAAACCCTGGAGATGAATCTGGCCATCGGCGAGTCGGGCATTGGCCGCTTCCGGGTCAATATCTTTCGGCAGCGCGGCGAGATCTCGATGGTGATCCGCAACATCAAGACCGAGATCCCCAGCATCGAGAGCCTCGGCCTGCCGTCAGTGCTGACCCAGGTGATCATGGAAAAGCGTGGCCTGGTGCTGTTCGTCGGCGGCACCGGCTCGGGCAAGTCGACCTCGCTGGCGGCGCTGATCGACTACCGTAACAGCAACAGCGGTGGTCACATCATCACCATCGAGGATCCGATCGAATTTGTGCATCGCCACAAGCGTTCCGTGATCAACCAGCGCGAGGTCGGTGTCGATACCCTCAGCTATGCCGACGCGCTCAAGAACACCCTGCGCCAGGCGCCGGATGTGATCCTGATTGGCGAGATTCGCGACCGCGAGACCATGGAACACGCCCTGGCCTTCGCCGAAACCGGCCATCTGGCGATTTCCACCCTGCACGCCAACAGCGCCAATCAGGCTCTCGACCGCATCATCAACTTTTTCCCCGAGGAGCGCCGCCCGCAACTGCTGACCGATTTGGCCGGCAACCTGCGCGCCTTTGTCTCGCAGCGACTGATTCCAACCGTGGACGGCAAACGGGTCGCGGCGATCGAAATCCTGCTCAATTCGCCGATGGTCGAGACCCTGATCAAGCGCGGTGAGGTCAGCAGCCTCAAGGAGATCATGGAAAAGGCCACCGGCCAGGGCATGCAGACCTTCGATCAGGCGCTGTTCACCCTGCATCAGGCCGGCAAGATCAGTTTCGAGGAGGCGATCAAGAACGCCGATTCCGCCAATAATCTGCGCCTGCGCATCAGTCTCAGCGGCGGGGCACCGCGCGTTGCTGGCGAGGGTGGGGCGGCCCTGACCCTGGAAGCACTCGCCGAACCGCAGGCCGATGAGGAAGAAAA
>RXIX01000027.1 GCA_003989075.1 Candidatus Competibacteraceae bacterium
CATTACCAGCCCGATGAGCAGGTATTTCCACCAGGGATATTGATTCAGAGTGTATGGAGTGGCCATGGCACGGCGGTTTCCGCGAGGCGCCGCAAGGGCGCGATGAGGGAAGCGTTACAGGGAACCTTTGCAGGTGCCCTTGGGCATCAGAGAGCCGACCGCCTGTTTCTGGATGCGGACCTGCACGCCCTCGGCAACTTCCAGTTGCACGAAGTTTTCGCCAACGTCAGTGATGCGGCCGAGCACGCCGCCGCCGGTGACGATCTCGTCGCCTTTCTTGAGCGCCTCGACCATCTGCTTGTGTTCCTTGGCGCGCTTGGTCTGCGGGCGGATCAGCAGGAAGTAAAAGGCACCGATCAGGATAATGGGAAAGAGCAGATTCATCAGGCCCATTTCGGCGCCGCCGGGCGCACCGGCAGCCTGAGCAGCGGCGGTGGGGATCAGCAGGTTCAGCAGGCTTTCCATCGGGACTCCTCGTTTTAGGTTGGCTCCCTGTGCCCGGTTGCGCAGCGCGGTGGCCTGATGGCGGCAGCGCGGACAGCGGGCATGTGTGCGGGGCGGGCGGGATCGTTGTTAAAGCGCGGCATTATACACGGGATGCGCGGCCGGGCGTGCGACCGTGGCGTGCTGGCCTGCGTGGCCGCGTGTCGGCAGACGGCGGTATCAGCGCTATTCCCGCACTGCAGCCTGCCGGCGCCGCTCGTAAAACATGGCGATGAAGGCATCCAGGCGCTGTTCAGCGATCGCGGCACGCAACTGGCGCATCAGGTCCTGATAGTAATAAAGATTGTGAATGGTATTCAGACGCGCGCCGAGAATTTCATTGCATTTGTCCAGATGGCGCAAATAGGCGCGGCTGTAATGCTGGCAGGTGTAGCAGCCGCAGCTTTCATCCACGGGTCGGGTGTCGCTCTGGTAGCGGCTGTTGCGGATGCGCACATCACCGTAATGGGTGAAGAGATGGCCGTTGCGGGCATTGCGGGTGGGCATCACGCAATCGAACATATCCACGCCCCGGCGCACCGATTCGACGATATCCTCGGGCTTGCCAACGCCCATCAGATAGCGCGGCGCATGCTCCGGCAGCAGCGGCACGGTGCAGTCCAGCATGGCCAGCCGTTCCGCCAGCGGCTCGCCGACGGCCAGTCCGCCGATTGCGTAGCCGTCAAAGCCGATCTCGCCCAGACCAGCGGCGGAGATCTGGCGCAACTGCGGGTACATGCCGCCCTGCACGATGCCAAACAGCGCCGCTGGGTTATCGCCATGCGCGATTTTGCTGCGCCGCGCCCAGCGCAGCGACAGTTCCATGGACGCGCGCGCTGCGCTCTCGGTGGCCGGGTAGGGCGTACACTCGTCGAAGATCATCACGATGTCCGAGCCCAGCGCCCGTTGTACCGCCATGGATTCCTCCGGGCCGAGGAACACCAGACGGCCATCCACCGGTGATTGAAACTTCACCCCGGCTTCGCTGATCTTGCGGATTGCCGCCAGACTGAACACCTGAAAGCCGCCCGAATCGGTCAGAATCGGCCCGTCCCAGTGCATGAAATCATGCAGATCGCCGTGCTGGCGAATGATTGAGGTGCCGGGGCGCAGCATCAGGTGGAAGGTGTTGCCGAGGATGATTTCGGCGCCGATGGTGCGCAGTTCCTCTGGGGTCATGGCCTTGACGGTGCCATAGGTGCCAACGGGCATGAAGGTAGGTGTTTCCACCGTGCCGCGGGCAAAACGCAGTTGACCACGCCGGGCGGCGCCATCGGTTTGGGAGCAGTGAAAGTGCATGGGCGGATCGGTTTAGGTCATGGAGATCGGCGGTAAAGGGCGTTATCTTGGCGGCAACACAGTCTGCCTGGCAAGGCGCGGCGGTCAGGAATGCGAAGAGGATGCAGGTAGTGAACAGAGAATCGAGGGTGCAGGCGTGGCGTACAGCGGGCCGGATGCTGCTCATTGTGGTCGCGCTGGCCGGCAGTGGTGCGATGGCGCGTGACATGCTGCGCGTGGGGGTGGGCGCAGCCCAGTTTAACGTCGAGCTGGCGCGAACGCCTGCGCAGCGGCAGCGTGGCCTGATGTTCCGCCAGGATATGCCGCGTGAGAGCGGTATGTTGTTCATGCAGGAAGCGGGGCCGGCGGTATTCTGGATGAAGAACACCCACATTCCGCTGGATATCCTCTATTTCGATGCCGAGGGTCGCCTGCTGGAGATTGTCGCTGCTGCCCCGCCCTGCCATACGCCTGAGTGTCCGCTGTATCCGAGCACTTCGGCGGCGGTGCGCTATATCCTGGAAATCAATGCCGGCGAGGCTGCGCGGCGCGGTATCCAGGCTGGCGATCGCCTGGTGCTGCCGTGATTCAGGGTGGATGCGGCCCGGGATTTCCCTAGGAAAAGGCAGGGATCTGTTTCACAATGACCGGACTTCAGCACGAAATGCATGGGTGGACATTCTTGACCTCCTCCCCGCCCGCCGCCTACGCGGGGGCAGGCTCTAAAGGACGGGGATTCCTGAGCTCACAATCAGGGTTTTCTGTTTCACTGAGGATTGCCCAGAGGAGCTAAGGCTTGGTTTTCGCCGATTGGATTCCCCAGAGTAGGGAGTCTTACGCGGTTCGAACCGCAGCCGGCAACTCCCCCAGGCTTCGCCGTGAGCTCAGCCGAACGGTCTCACATCCTCTCCACAGACTTCACATCCCGCCCGCCCGGCGGTAGGTCTTGAATAGGAGACGTTGAAGATGCTACCGAAAAGAGCGGTGCTTAAACAGTTCCCACGAGGGGGACTGCCGCGCCGTCCGCTATTCCTCCCCGCCCTGAATGCCGGGGTCTCTCGCGGAGAACCTGATGAAGGACTGGTGGCAACAACTGAACAGCCGTGAACGCGCTCTGCTCACAGGCGGCACGGCGCTGCTCGTGGTCCTGCTGCTGTATGTCCTGCTCTGGGAACCGTTTCGCGCCAGCGGCCAGCGCCTGCGTCAGGCCGTGGCCGAGCAGCGTGCCGAACTGGCCTGGATGCGTCAGTCCGTCCAGGAGCTGCAACAACTCAGCAGCAATGCCACAACCCAGGCTGGCGCCGGGCGTTCGCTGCTGACCGTGGTTGATCAGACCGCGCGCGCCGCCGGTCTGGGCACGGCGCTCAAGCGGCTGGTGCCGCAGGGTGACGACCAGATCAGCGTCCAGCTCGACGCGGTCGCCTTCAATCCGCTGCTCAACTGGCTGCTCAAACTGGAGCGCGAACAGCGCCTGACCCTCATCAACCTCAACGTGGATCGCACCGGCAATCCCGGTCTGGTCAATGTCCGCATCATCCTGCAAGGCAGCGCCCAGCCATGAAACCCTTTCTACGCTACAGTCTACTGGGATTGCTGGCATTTCTGGCGTTCCTGCTGCTGCTGGCTCCAGCCACGCTGGTCACCGACCGGGTCGCCGAGCACCTGCCCGGTTTCAGTGTGCAGAATGTCTCGGGCAGTGTCACCGACGGTATCGCCCAGGGCCTGCACTGGCGCGGCAACCGGATCGAACAACTAAGCTGGGACTGGCAACCGCTGGCCCTGCTGTCCGGCTGGCTGGAAGTAGGGCTGCGCAGCAATGATCCCGACATGCAGGCGGTCGGCAAGGTCGCGATTGCCTTTGATCGCAGCCTGCGTCTGCGCGATGCCAACGGCCGCATGTCGCTTAACCGGCTGGCTGCGCTGGCGGGTCACAAGTCGCCGGCACAGGGCATTTTGGAATTCAGCCTGCGCGATTTGCATCTGGATGCCAACGTCCGGCCCCAGTCCGCTTATGGCGCGGTGCATGTGCTCAACCTGCGCGTCGAGTTGCGCCAGCCGCTGAATCTGGGCGATTTCACCCTGCAACTGACCCCCGTGGAACCGGCCGGCATACAAGGCGTGATCGAGGACCACGACGGACCGCTGGCGCTGCAGGGTACGGTCAAGCTGTTCCCCGATGGCCGCTACCAGGTCGACGGACAGGCAGCGGTGCGCGATCCGGCCAATCAGGCCCTGCGTCAGGCGCTGAGCCTGCTCGGACCGCCCGACGCCAACGGTCGCTGGCCACTGAATTTCTCGGGCGTCCTCGCCCGCTAGACACCGGTTTTCCACGGCGCTGCCGCGGATTTGATTTTCTTTAATCTTCGAGACATCAATGCAATCAAGGGGGAAAGCGCTCATGCGACGACCACTGCGTGGATTTCTAACCACCTTAACGCTGCTCGTGCTGGCCGCCTGCGCTACCCAAACGGTACCGCCCAAGGCCCAGATCTCCGGCGAAACATCCTACGATCCACAGTTCCCCGCACCACCGGAACTGCAACCACAGATCGCCTTCTGGCGCAACGTGTACGCCAGTTGGGGACGCGGCCAGGTTGCGCTGCACGACGACCGCTACATGGATCTGATCTACGACGTCATCACCCTGCCCGAGCCGGTCGGCGAAGGCTACACCAGCGAGCAGAAGGCACTGCTCAAGGCCCGCTTCGACGGTCTCGAAGAACAGCTGCGCCAGGTTGAACGCAAGGTCGCCACCCAGGCACCGCTCAACCCCAGCGAACAGGCCCTGGCCACGCGCATCCAGGCCAGCAGCGGCGGCCCGGCGGCCATCAGCGGCGCCAGCGAACGCCTGCGCAGCCAGCGCGGCCTGCGTGAACGCTTCAAGCGCGGCCTGGAAATCAGTGGCCGCTACGATGCTGCCTTCCGCCAGGTATTCCGCGAAGCCGGCCTGCCTGAAGATCTCGCCTATCTGCCGCACGTCGAATCCTCCTTCCAGAACCACGCCGCTTCCTCGGTTGGCGCGGTCGGCATGTGGCAGTTCATGCCTGCTACCGCACGGCAGTTCATGATCATGAACGCCGCCGTGGATGAACGCCTTGACCCGGTCGCCTCGGCGCAGGGTGCTGCACGCTACCTTGGTAATGCCCACGAGCGCCTCGGCAGTTGGCCGCTGGCTATCACCTCCTACAACCACGGCGTCGGCGGCATGCGGCGCGCCCAATCCACCTACGGCAATGACATTGGCCGCATCGTCCAGCAGCACTCCGGCAGCGGTTTTGGCTTCGCCTCGCGCAACTTCTACACCGAATTCCTCGCCGCCCGGGAAATCGCCCGCAACCCGCAGCGCTTCTTCCCGGAGGGTGTCGCCTTCGAACCGCCGCTGAACCTGGACCGGGTACGGCTGCGCCAGAGCGTGCCGGCCACCACCGTAGCGTCCTACTATCAGGTCAACCTGAGCGAGCTCAACAGCCTGAACCGGGCCTGGAAACCTGCTGCAAAAAGCGCCAGCATACCGCTGCCGGCCGGCGTCATGGTCTGGCTGCCCAACGGCACCCTGACCCGTCTGGCCCAGCGTGGCTCCGTCGAACGCGCTCTGGCCCTGCTTGCCGATCCGGTGCCCGCCACCCGCTGATACCTCAACGCAGTGCAACAAAAAAGCCCCTCGTCGAGGGGCTTTTTGCTGGCCGGCGCTCAGCCCAGCTTCCTGAGCAGGGCCTCCGCCCGCTGGCGCTGCGACGCTTGCCCCTCCTTGATCACTTCCTCCAGCAGGCTGCGCGCGCCGACCTGATCGCCCATATCGAGATAGGCACTGGCCAGGTCCAGCTTGGTCTCGACGTAATCGGCACCACCGTTGCCGCCAAGCGTTGCCGTCTCGAGCGTGCCCAGGTCGAGCGTGTCATTGCCGAAATTCTGCAGTTCTTCATCCAGGCGCAGCGGCTCCCCGGCAGCCGCAGCCTTGCTCAGATCATCGGCGACATTGCTGAACTCGAACTTGAGATCGGCCACGTTCAATACCGAAGGCGCGCCATCCCGATCACGCGGGCCGGCAGCATTGCCCCTGGCAGAGTCATCGGAAATTGCATTGCGCAGATCAGCGGCCTTGATTGGCGTTGGCACTGGTGCCGGCGTTGCACTGGCTGCGGTTCCAGTATCGGGCCCAAAGTCGCCAAAGCTGAAATCCAGCGCCGGCAGCGAGGGCAGATCATCGGTAGCTTTGGGCGGCGCCGGGGGCGTCGTCGGAGGTGCCGGCTGCTTGAGATCCAGCGCTGGCAGTTCGGCTGGGGGCGTGCGTGCGGTGCTGCCCATATCCAGATCGCCAAAATCGAAATCCATGCCGTCAAGACGAAATTCGGATGGCAATTCCGCTTGCGCAGCAGGCGCTTTGGGTGATGCTGCGGGCGTGGCTGCAACCGCTGGCGCGGGCATGACATCAGGCGCAGGCGCGGACTTGGCCAGAGCCGGCGGCGAGGGTCGCCGGGTAACCGATGCCGTCGGCGGCTCGGTATCGGGCAGCGCCGGGGCCAAATTCTGCACCGGCGTTTTACCTGCCGCTGCGGGCGCGGGTGCGGGCGCGACATGGTCACCCAAACCGAAATCGATGTCCTTGAGCAGTTCGTCGATAGGTTTGGGCGGTTGCTGAGCTGCGGATTTGGCGGGTGCAGGCTTACTGCCCGTCGTGCCGGCGGACACTATCGCAGCCGCAGCAGCAGCTACGGCTGGCGATAGACGCGAGGAACGCCCTTCGCGCACCACGGCACGCGTGGCCGGCATCGGCGGTATTTCCTCGGCCTGGTGGAACTCTTCCATGACTTCCTCGGCGGGTGGTTCACCCTCGACCATGCTGGTCTTCCTGGGTCGCACCGGCCGCCACAGCAGCGGCAACAGCAACACGGCTGCCACCGCCAGCACCAACAGGCCGATGCCCAACCAGACCGCCGGCTTAGCCCACCAGCCTGACTCCTCAACTACCGGCTCGGGCACGATGGGTTTAGGCTTGACCACGGGCGGCGGCGCAGTCACCACGGGCGGCGGTGGAACCGGCTCGGATTGCGCGGGCGGCGGTGCAGGTGGTGACGTTGGCGGCGATTGTGGCTGACTCTCCTTGGGCACAATTTCCGGCAACTGTCCGGGCGTTACCAAAGGCGTACTGCCCGGCGACGTCGCGGCGATCGGTGGCGCAACCGGCAACGGTTCCGCTGGCGGTGTTGGCAGTGGTGGCAACGATGCCGCTGGCGGTGTCACTGAGGCTGTTGACGGCAGCGGCGCCGGTTCAGGCGTGGTGACTGGCGCTGTTGACGGCAGCGGCGCCGGTTCAGGCGTGGTGACTGGCGCTGTTGACGGCAGCGGCGCCGGTTCAGGCGTGGTGACTGGCGCTGTTGACGGCAGCGGCGCCGGTTCAGGCGTGGTGACTGGCGCTGTTGACGGCAGCGGCGCCGGTTCAGGCGTGGTGACTGGCGCTGTTGACGGCAGCGGCGCCGGTTCAGGCGCAACACTCGGTAACGGAGCCGGTGATGTCCCGGTTTCGGGCGCGGATTCCAGCGGTGCAGGTGCCGGTCCAGTTGCCGTACTGGCCAGGGACGGCGGCGGCGCGCCCTGCACACCCAGCGCTTGCGGGGTGGGCACCTTGAGCGTGGCCCCGGCGCGCAGCAGGTTTGGATTGCCGCCGATAAAGGCATCCGGATTGCCAGCGACCAGGATCGACATCATCTCGCGCAGGCCAATCGCGGTTGATGGCCGCAACCGATTAGCAATGCCGGCCAGGGTCTCACCTGCCCTGACCGGCCCATAGGGCGTAGCGCCCTCAAAACTCACCGGCGGCGCGGGCGGCAAGGTGGGCGCGGCAGCCACGGGCGGCGGCGCGGCTACCACGGATGGCGCGACCACCACCGGCGCGGGTGGGGGCGGCGGTTCGCGGCGCTTGGTATACAACTGCGGATCAAGCTGCACCGCATATTCACGCAACAGGCGTCCACGTGGCCAGACCGCCTCCAGCAGCAGGCGGAAATTCGGTTCCCGGATCGGCTGCACCGAGGTAATGCGCACCACATTCGGTCCACCGGGCGGCGTCTGTACGGCAAAGCGCAGTTGCGATAACGCTTCCAGGCGGTCAATACCGATCCGATCGAATTCCTGCTGGGGCGGAATGCGCACAGTCAACCCGACCGCCTCGGCGGGGTTGCTGAAAATCAGGGGGATGTCGGCTTCGAAATTCTGATTAAGCGCCGAGCGCACCTCAATCGGCCCAAGACCCAGGGCAAACGCGCACAGCGGCGCCGCCAGTCCAGCCAAGAGGAAGAGTCGGAGGAATATCCTGGTCGGCATGACCTGTCTCCATTCCGCCGCCGGAGGGTCATGTTCCCGGCGGGATTGGCTTCGATGCCACCGCCGGCTGCGACCCGCCCGACGGCTTTCCCACTCCGAACCGCCACGGGCGATGTCCCGGAGATTGCCTTTAAAGATACTCTATTCCAGCCTGTTTCGGCGATGCAGATACACGGCATCGGCGCAACACACACCACATCCATCGCGCCGGCCACCATGACCGGCGCGGTTTTTCATCCAGATCAGGCTTCCAGCAGAATCCGCAGCATGCGCCGCAGCGGCTCGGCCGCGCCCCACAGCAACTGATCGCCACAGGTAAAGGCGGTCAGGTATTCCGGTCCCATGTTCAGCTTGCGCAACCGGCCTACCGGCACGCGCAGAGTCCCGGTCACCGCCGCCGGGGTCAGTTCGCGCATGGACTTATCGCGCTCGTTGGGTACCACGTTCACCCAATCGTTATGACTGGCGAGCAGGCCGTGAATATCGGCCAGCGGCACATCACGATTCAGCTTGATGGTCAGCGCCTGACTGTGGCAACGCATCGCACCGACCCGCACGCACAGACCGTCAATCGGAATCGGCTGCGCGGTGCGGCCGAGAATCTTGTTGGTTTCGGCCTGCCCCTTCCATTCCTCGCGACTCTGGCCATTATCGAGCTGCTTATCAATCCACGGGATCAGGCTGCCAGCCAGCGGCACGCCAAAATGCTGCGTCGGGAACTCGCTGGAACGCAGGGTATCGGCCACCACGCGATCGATTTCCAGAATCGCCGAGGCCGGATCGGCCAGCCGCTCGGCGACCGACGCATGAACAGCGCCCATCTGCGCGATCAGCTCGCGCATGTTCTGGGCACCGGCCCCGGATGCCGCCTGATAGGTCATGGCACTCATCCACTCCACCAGACCCTCGGCAAACAGCCCGCCCAGCGCCATCAGCATCAGGCTGACCGTACAATTGCCGCCGATATAATCCTTGACGCCGCGCGCCAGGGCAGCCTCAATCACCGCGCGATTGACCGGATCGAGAACGATCACCGCATCATCCTGCATGCGCAGCGCCGAAGCGGCATCAATCCAGTAGCCTTTCCAGCCGGCAGCGCGCAATTGCGGATAAATCGCGTTGGTGTAATCGCCACCCTGACAGGTGATGATCACATCCAGAGCTTTCAGTTCGGCGATGGACCGGGCATCTTTCAGCGCCGGCACATCACGACCGATCGCCGGAGCAGGGCCACCGACGTTGGAGGTGGTGAAAAATACCGGATCAATCAGGGCGAAATCCTGTTCCGCCTGCATCCGCTCCATCAGCACGGAACCGACCATGCCGCGCCAGCCCACCAAGCCTACTCGCTTCATCATCAACACGCCTCACGTCAGAAAATCATTCAGGAAACACCACAGCGCCCGCGCGCGCAGCCACACTTAACCGGCCAGCGCTGCCACCACCGCATCACCCATGGCCTGGGTACCGACTGCGGTCATGCCCGGCGCACTGATGTCCAGGGTACGCAAGCCCTGATCCAGCACCTGGCCGACCGCCGCCTCGACCCGTTCGGCCAGATCGAGGCGATTGAGGCTGTAGCGCAGCAGCATCGCCACCGACAAAATGGTCGCCAGCGGATTGGCCATGCCCTTGCCGGCGATATCGGGCGCGGAACCGTGAATCGGCTCGTACAGACCCTTGCCATTCCGGTCCAGCGAGGCCGACGGCAGCATGCCAATCGAACCGGTCAGCATCGCGGCGCAATCGGACAGAATATCGCCGAACAGATTGCCGGTCACGATCACATCAAACTGCTTGGGTGCGCGCACCAGCTGCATGGCGGCATTATCAACATACATATGCGACAGCGTCACATCCGGATAATCCGCGCCAACCCGCTCGACCACCTCGCGCCACAGTTCGGAAGATTCCAGTACGTTGGCCTTGTCCACCGAGCAAAGCTTGCGATGACGCTTGCGCGCAGCCTCAAAGGCCACCCGGGCAATGCGCTCAATCTCCGAACTGCTGTAGCGCATGGTGTTAAACCCTTCGCGCTCGCCATTGTCCAGCTTGCGAATGCCGCGCGGCTGGCCGAAATAGATATCACCGTTCAGCTCGCGCACGATCAGGATATCCAGCCCGGCGACGATCTCCGGCTTGAGCGCCGAGGCACTGGCCAGTTGCGGATAGAGCAGCGCCGGGCGCAGGTTGGCAAACAGTTCCAGATCAGCACGAATCGCCAGCAGGCCGCGTTCCGGGCGCAAGGGCCGCTCGATCTGCTCCCACTTTGGCCCACCAACCGCACCCAGCAGAATGGCATCGGCAGCGCGCGCCTGGCGCTGGGTCTGTTCGGGATACGGCGCACCGAGCGCATCAACCGCACAGCCGCCGAGCAGGCCCTGTTCCAGAACGACATCCAGACCGTATTCCTGGCGCAGGCATTCCAGCACCTTTACTGCTTCGGCGACGATCTCGGGACCAATGCCGTCACCGGGTAAAATCAGAATCTTGGCAGTCATGGTTTTTTCCTTGGGTCAGGCCATCAGGCAAACAGCCAGGGCGCGGTCTGCCGGCGCTGGGTTTCATAGGCGCGAATCGCAGCGGCGTGGCGCAGGGTCAGGCCAATGTCATCCCAGCCATTCAGCAGACATTCCTTGCGAAACGGGTCGATCTCGAAGGCGAACGCGCTTCCATCCGGCGTGGTGACCGTCTGTTCCGGCAGATCGACCTGCAAGCGGTAACCGGGTGTGGCTGCGACCGCCGCAAACAGGCGATCCAGCACCGCATCCGGCAGGCGAATCGGCAGCAGACCGGACTTGAAGCTGTTGGTGAAGAAGATGTCGGCGAAGCTCGGCGCGATCACGCAGCGCATGCCGTACTCGTGCAACGCCCAGACCGCATGCTCGCGCGAGGAGCCGCAGCCGAAATTTTCCCGCGCCAGCAGAATGCTCGCGCCCTGATAGCGCGGCTGGTTGAGGACGAACTCCGGATTCAGTGGCCGGCGGGCACAGTCCATGCCCGGTTCGCCATGATCCAGATAGCGCCACTCGTCAAACAGATTCGGGCCAAAGCCGGAACGGTGAATGGATTTCAGAAACTGCTTGGGAATGATGGCGTCGGTATCGACATTGGCGCGATCCAGCGGCGCCACCAGGCCATCGAGTCGGATAAACGGTGTCATCTTGGCAACTCCCGGCCGTGTTCAGCGACCGCACTCAAATTGTTCGAGCACTTCGGATTCCTGTTCGGCGGCGGCCATCCAGGCCTGTAGATGGGCATCGGCCATCCAGGTCGCGACGTAATCATCCACCACCCCCGGGCGGCTCACACCGTAGGGCACGAAGCGCAGCACGACCGGACCGAACATGGCGTCCGCAATGGAAAACGCCCCGAACAGCCAGGGACCGCCAGCGCCAAAGCGCTTGCGGCAATCGGTCCAGATGGCCTCGATACGGTCGATATCCGCCGCGATCTCCGGCGTGACCGGCACCCGGCGACCGCGCGCACGGGCATTCATGGTCATGCCGGTCCGCAAGGCGGCGAAACCCGCATGCATCTCGGCACTGACCGAACGCGCTATGGCACGGGCAGCAGCATCCGCCGGCCACAGCGCGGGTGCGCGCTCGGCGAGATATTCGCAAATCGCCAGCGAATCCCACACCCGCATATCCCCCTCGCACCACACCGGCACCTTGCCCGACGGCGAGTAATGGCGGATCTGCGCTGCACTCTCCGGGGTATACAGCGCGATGCGGATTTCATCGAATGCGATCCCGGCATGGCGCGCCGCCAGCCAGGGACGCAGTGACCAGGACGAATAGTTCTTGTTGCCAATCACCAGTTGCGCACGCATGGCGCTCTCCTAGAAGCTGCGCACATCGACGAAATGCCCGGCCAGCGCCGCCGCCGCCGCCATCGCCGGACTGACCAGATGGGTACGCCCCCCCTGGCCCTGGCGGCCCTCGAAATTGCGGTTGGAGGTCGCGGCGCAGTGTTCGCCGGGCAACAGCCGGTCGGCATTCATCGCCAGGCACATCGAACAGCCCGGCTCGCGCCATTCGAAACCGGCGGCGGTGAAGATCCGATCCAGCCCTTCGGCCTCGGCCTGCTGCTTGACCAAGCCGGAACCCGGCACCACCAGCGCCTGCTTGAGACTCGCAGCCACGCTGCGCCCGCGGATCACCGCTGCCGCCGCGCGCAGATCTTCAATGCGCGAATTGGTGCAGGAACCGATGAACACCCGGTCCAGCCGGATCGTGCTGATCGGCTGGTTGGGCTGCAGGCCCATGTAGCGCAACGCCCGCTCCATGCCCTCGCGCCGGACTGGATCGCTTTCCCGGGCCGGATCGGGCACGCACTCATCCACCGCCGCAACCATTTCCGGCGAGGTGCCCCAGGTCACCTGTGGCTTGATGGTCGCCGCATCCAGCGTAACGATTCGGTCAAACACTGCATCGGCATCGCTGTGCAGATCGCGCCAGGCCGCCACCGCCTGTTCCCACACTTCGCCCTGCGGGGCGAATGGCCGGCCCCTGACGTATTCCAGGGTCGTATCGTCAACCGCTACCATGCCGGCGCGCGCCCCGGCCTCGATGGCCATGTTACAGACCGTCATTCGCCCTTCCATGCTCAGTGCCCGGATCGCATCACCGCCAAACTCAAGCGCATAGCCGGTGCCGCCGGCGGTGCCGATCCGGCCAATGATCGCCAGCACGATATCCTTGGCCGTGACGCCCGGCCCGGCCTGACCATCGACGCGCACCAGCATCGCCTTGGATTTTTTCTGAATCAGGCATTGGGTGGCCATGACATGCTCGACCTCGCTGGTGCCGATGCCAAAGGCCAGCGCACCCAACGCGCCGTGCGTCGAAGTATGCGAATCGCCGCAAACCACGGTCATCCCCGGCAGGGTCGCGCCCTGCTCCGGCCCGACCACATGGACGATGCCACGGCGGACATCGCCAATCGGGAAATAGCGCAGATCAAGCGCACGGGCATTCGCATCCAGCGTCTCGACCTGCACACGCGACACCGGATCGGCGATGGTGGTAAAGCCCGGATCGGTTGGGGTGTTGTGATCGGGCATCGCCACCATGGAATGCAGCCGCCACGGCGCGCGCCCGGCCAGCCGCAAACCCTCGAAGGCCTGCGGCGAGGTCACCTCATGCACCAGATGGCGATCGATATACAGCAGCGCGGTGCCATCGGCATCGGTGTGCACCACATGGGCATCCCAGAGCTTATCGTACAGCGTCTTAGCGGCCATTCCTGTCATCCTCACAGCCTGTCATTCAGTGGCGGCCAGCTTACGGCGCCGCTTGACATAACGCCAATTCATCTTTTTCATGATTCCCATAAACCATTGGCATATCAAATTTCCGTCGCGCGCTCATCATGGACATCGCCAGCCTGCAAGCTTTCATCGCAGTCGCCGATAGCGGCTCGTTTTCCCTGGCTGCTGCGCACCTGCACCTGACCCAGCCGGCGGTGAGCAAGCGCATTGCCGTGCTGGAACTGGAACTTGAGAGCCGTCTGTTTGATCGCCTGGGCCGCGCGCTGCGCCTGACCGAGGCCGGCCATGTTCTGCTGCCACGGGCGCGGCGGGTGCTGGCCGAGATCGATGACAGTCGCCGCGCGCTGCGCAACCTCGCTGGCGGCGTTGCCGGGCCACTGGTGCTGGCCACCAGCCACCATATCGGCCTGCATCGCCTGCCACCGGTGCTGCGTGGTTTCAGTGCCCGCTATCCGCAGGTGCGACTGGACATGCGCTTCATGGACTCGGAAATTGCCTGTGCGGCGGTGCTGCGCGGCGAGGTGGAACTGGCGGTGATCACCCTGCCGCCGAGCGTCGAGCCACCGCTGCAGGCTCTGCCGCTGTGGCTGGATCCGCTGGTCGCAGTCGCGGCACGTACGCACCCGCTGGCGCAAGGCCCGGAACCTGCCGCCGCAGCGCTGGGCGAGCACCCGGCGATCCTGCCCGGCGAGGCGACTTTTACCCGCCTGATCATCGAGGAGGGACTGGCGCGGCTGGGCGTGGCGCCACCGGTCGCCTTCGCTACCAACTATCTGGAAACCATCAAGATGATGGTGGTGGTCGGGTTGGGCTGGAGTGTACTGCCGCGCACCATGCTGGATGGTGAACTGGTGGAACTGGCAATCGCCGGGCTGCGTTTGCAACGCCTGCTCGGAGTCGTGTGCCACACCGGCCGCACCCTGTCCAATGCCGCCCGGGCCATGGTCGCGACTCTGGGCAATACATATTGAATCGACACTTCCAGTCATCAACAGGTGCAGCATTGAAAATTCTCGGTATCAGCGGCTGGAGCGGCTGCGGCAAAACCACACTGATCGTTGCCCTGCTGCCGCGCCTGCGCGCGCGCGGACTGCGCGTATCGACGATCAAGCACAGCCATCACGACATCGCCGCACACAGTCCGGGCAAGGACAGTGACCGGCATCGCCAGGCCGGCGCCGAAGAAGTGCTGTTGGTCAGTGGTCAGCGCTGGCTGCTGTGGCACGAACTGCGCGATGCCCCGGAGCCGGGTCTACCGGAACTGCTCGCGCGCCTGCAGCCGGTTGATCTGGTGCTGGTGGAAGGCTGGAAAAGCGGCGCCTATCCGAAACTGGAAATCTGGCGCCCCACCCAACCGAATCAGCAACCGCGCTTTCCGTGGGATCCGCACGTTATCGCCGTCGCGGGCGATCCGCCGCCTGATCCGGCCGCGCAAGGCCGCCCGGAGCTGCCGGCACTGTCCCTGGCTGATCCCGACCGGATCAGCGACTTTATCGCCGCTTTCGCGCGCGCCTAACCACCGGTCTGATTCATATAACGCAGAATGCGCGGCTGACCGCTGAGCTGGAAATCATGACCCTGCGGCTTTAACTGCAGGGCACTGATAATGCTCTGCCTCAAGCGCTCGGCATTACCCGGATGGGCGCGCAGTACATGACGTAAATCCACCGAATGCTCCTGCCCCAGACATAGCAGCAACCGCCCCTCTGCCGATACCCGGACCCGATTACAATCGGCACAGAAATTATGGCTGTGCGGGGAAATAAAGCCGACGCGGGTCGTCGTACCGGGAATACGGTAATAGCGCGCTGGACCACCACTGTTTTCCGCAGTTGCCACCAGACTAAAAGTCTGCGCCAGATCCGCGCGAATGGCATCGCTCGGATAATAAAACCGGGCGCGATCATGCTCACCCATCACACCCAGCGGCATCTCCTCGATATAGCTGATGTCCAGATCATGCTCGACCGCGAAACGCGCCAGTGCCGTGACTTCATCATGATTGCAGTCTTTCAGAACCACCACATTCAATTTGACGCGCGCAAAGCCAGCGGCCCGCGCGGCATGAATCCCGCGTAGCACGGTTTCCAATGTGCCCACGCGGGTCATACGCCGAAAGCGCGCCGGGTCCAGACTATCCAGACTGATATTGACCCGCGCCACACCCGCCGACTTTAAATCGCCGGCCAGCCGTTCCAGTTGTGAACCATTAGTCGTCATCACCAGTTCAGACAGACCGTGTTCCCGCAGGCGACCCAGTTCACGAAACAGCCACAGCACATTACGCCGTACCAGGGGTTCGCCACCGGTCAGGCGAATCTTGCGCACGCCCAGTTCTACAAACACTCGCCCCAGTGTCGCCAGTTCTTCCAGCGTCAAGATCCGGGCATGGGGCATAAAGGTCATGCGCTCCGCCATGCAATATACACAGCGCAGATCACAACGATCGGTCACCGAGAAACGCACATAAGTGACCTGGCGACCGAAACGGTCGATTAGCGGCGTCACGGGCGACGGCGTGCTCGGCATCATGGGCAGATTATCCCTGAATCAAGTGATCAAACGCCTGGAAAAGCGAATCGTTCAGCGCTGCCGCACGATCTGATAAGGACGAGCCGGGTAAGTGACAGGCGCGCTCCAGATATGCACCAGGCGGCTAAAGGGAAATACCAGGAAAATGCTCATACCCAGCACCATATGCAGCTTGAACAGAAAACCAATATCACCTACCGCAGCGACAGCTTCCATTGGATCAAAAGTCACTACATTACGCGCCCAACTCATCAAATTCAGCATGTTATGCCCATCCAGATGCATCAGGGAAAGCGGCACGGTCAACAGGCCCAGAATCAATTGCACATAAAGCAGCAACAGAATCACAATATCCATTCGACTGCTGGTCGCCCGTATCCGCGGCTCGGTCAGTCGCCGCCGCACCAACATTGTCAATCCGGCAAAACACATCAGGCCAAAAATACTTCCGGCCACCACGGCCAATAGCTGCTTGGCACTAGCGGAAATCCCCAAGGCATGCAGAATTTCTGGCGGCGTCAGCATGCCAAAGAAATGCCCCAGGAACAGCAGAATGATACCGACATGGAACAGATTGCTGGCCAGCCGCATATTCTTTTTATGTAAAATCTGGCTGGAATGCGCCTTCCAAGTGAATTGATCACGCTCAAACCGCGCCAGACTACCCAGCAGAAATACCGTAGCGGCCACATAAGGATAAACACCAAACAGCAGGACATCCAGATAATTCATAATCGTAGCCTCTGATGCTGAAAAAACCGAAAAACACCCGCAATTCCACTATCCCTCGCGCTGACGACACCATGCACTCCCTAGCGGGAATGCGTGGGCGTAGCTGATGGTGTTGATGCGGCACACGATCGCCAATGCAGAGGCTGCACCATATCCGGTCCCAAGTGCCTGCCAGCACAGTCATCCTGACTGGCCAGAAAAGTCACCACCTCCTCTTCCCATAGCTTGTCCATATTCACCACGCTTGGATCCGGTCCTTCCTGGGCAACCTGCTGACGAATATCGCTTATATCAGCCGGTTCACCGACCAGAGCCGATAAGGCATCAAAGACCACATGATAATCGCTGCCACGTTCCGCCAAACGCGCGCCCAATAGCGCAATGACATGCAGGGCATCACCGAGCATATCCAAGGCTTCCGCTAGCGGACGCTGTGCCAGATATTCTAAAAACAGTGGCAAATAATCCGGCAGCTCGCGAATATTCAAGGAAAAGCCATGCTGTTGATAGATATGTAGCAGATTAACCATGGCCTGACCGCGATCCCGTGATTCTCCATGAATATGCTCAAACAGATGCAGAGACAAAGCCCGACCGCGGTCAAATAAACGGACATAACGCTCCTGCAATTCCATTAAATCAGTCTGCGCCATCTTCCGCATCAAGTCCTGAACCGCCCATCGCTGTCGTTCAGGCACTAGATTTTCCTGCTCCAGAACCTCAGCCATTTCATCCAGAGCCATTTGCATATCCGATTGCGGATAGCACAGCATTACCGAAAGGATCTTGAGTGTTTTCATCATTTCACCCATGTGAATCTTGCGTGGAATGAGGCGACATCGATCGTGCATTATTACTGACCATGCATATAGCCTCGATTCACCTCATTTAAATCCACTGACTCTTGCAGTTCGCAAAAGCGCGGCTGCCCAATCCCATTTTCAGGATTTATTTGGCGGTTCAACCCGAATAGGATCGGCATGGCGGATGGTAATTTTCCTGCTGCCAAACAGGGTTGTCTTATCGGCACCTGGCGAACAGCCGTTACCAAAGCTGAAACCACAGCCACCACGCTCACTGAAAGCATCATAGGTAGCGCTGGCATATTCACGGTGTGAGGTCGGAATAACAAAACGATCCTCATAATTAGCAATCGCCAGATAGCGATACATCGATTCCACCTGATCGATACGCAAATTCACCGACTTCAGCAGCTCCTCATGAATTTCGCCATCGACAGTCTTGCTACGCATATAGGCACGCATCGCCAACATCCGCTCCAAGGCCAACCGGACCGGTTTTTCATCGCCTGCAGTTAACAGATTGGCCAGATAACGCAGCGGAATTCTCAATGAGCCGACATCGGGAATAATGCCATTCATGCCAATCTGACCCGCTTCAGCGCGGGCCTGGATCGGCGACAGGGCCGGCACATACCATACCATCGGCAGAGTTCGATATTCAGGATGCAGCGGGAATGCAATCTTCCAGTCAATCGCCATCTTGTAAACTGGAGAATCCTGGGCTGCCTGCAGCCATGCCTCTGGAATACCGGCTTCACGCGCTTCCGCTTGCACAGTTGGACTGAATGGATCGAGGAATAAATCAAGCTGCGCCTGATATAAACTCTGCTCATCGGCGACACTGGCAGCCCGTTCAATCCGGTCAGCGTCATACAGTAGAACGCCAAGATAGCGGATACGACCGACACATGTTTCCGAACAAACCGTCGGCTGTCCCGACTCAATGCGCGGATAACAGAAGATACATTTTTCCGACTTTCCAGTATTCCAGTTATAATAAATCTTTTTATAGGGACAGCCGGAAACGCACATCCGCCAACCCCGGCACTTATCCTGATCAATCAGCACAATCCCATCTTCCTCGCGCTTATAAATCGCACCTGATGGACAGGATGCAACACAGGCTGGATTCAGGCAATGCTCGCATAGGCGAGGCAGATACATCATAAAGGTATTTTCAAATTCGCCGTAAATCTCTTTCTGTACACTCTCGAAATTATAATCCCGGGAGCGTTTGGCGAATTCCGTTCCGAGAATTTCTTCCCAATTTGGCCCACCATTAATTTTCTGCATCCGCTCGCCACTAATCGCGGAACGCGGTCGGGCAACAGGCATTGCCTTGGATTCCGGTGCATTTTGCAAATGCGCATAATCGTAATCCCAGGGTTCGTAATAATCATCAATTGCCGGCATATCAGGATTGGCAAAAATATTGGATAAAATCCGCCACTTACCACCCTGCTTAAGCTCGATTTTTCCATCCTTGCCGCGTTTCCAGCCACCATTCCAACGCTTCTGGTTTTCCCACTCACGCGGATAACCCACGCCCGGCTTGGTTTCGACATTATTAAACCAGGCGTATTCCATGCCATCACGGGAAGTCCAGACATTCTTGCAGGTCACCGAACAGGTATGACAACCAATGCATTTGTCCAGATTCAACACCATAGCAATCTGCGCGCGTACTTTCATCTCATGATTCCTTCTGGTTCACCACCCAGGATATGAAAGGCGCCAAAGAAATTCCTTGTGCCTTTCGTGCCTTTTGCGGTTAACAATTTCTCTCAGTGATCCGTCGTCTCAGTTGCAACTGTCTGTTCATCATCCAGCCAGTCAATCCGGTCCATCTTGCGCACGACGATGAACTCATCGCGATTTGCACCGACGGTACCGTAATAATTGAAGCCGTAGCTCTGCTGAGCATAGCTGCCGATCATATGAGTGGGCTTTAATATCGTTCGGGTCACCGAATTATGAATACCGCCCCGAGTGCCCGTAATTTCCGAGCCTGGTGTATTGACGATCTTTTCCTGAGCGTGGTACATCAGCGACATACCCTCGGGCACCCGCTGACTGACAACCGCTCGGGCGGCAATAGCACCATTTAGGTTATAAGCCTCGATCCAATCGTTATCTTCAATTCCCGCTTTTTGTGCATCCTTTTCCGATATCCAGATAATCGGTCCGCCGCGCGATAAAGTCAGCATCAACAGATTATCGGTATAGGTGCTGTGAATCCCCCATTTCTGATGCGGTGTAATGAAGTTCAGCACAATCTCCTGATGACCATTAGGCTTTTTACCAATGATTGGCGCCACAGTCTTCATATCCACGGGTGGCCGGTAGGCACACAGCGCCTCGCCAAAACCAAGCATCCACGGATGGTCCTGATAAAACTGCTGACGACCAGTCACGGTACGCCACGGAATCAATTCGTGGACATTGGTATAGCCGGCATTGTAGCTGACCTTTTCATCCTCCAGTCCCGACCAGGTTGGTGAGGAAATGATCTTGCGTGGCTGCGCCTGAATATCGCGGAAGCGAATCTTTTCATGTTCCTTAGGCAGGGCCAGATGGCTATGGTCGCGGCCTGTGATCCGACTCAATGCTGCCCAGGCTTTCACCGCAACGTGACCATTGGTTTCCGGGGCCAACATCATGACCATTTCAGCGGCATCAATATCGGTTTCAATGCGCGGACGCCCCTGAGAAATACCCGCCTCGCGTACAGTACCGTTTAATGATCCGAGCGCCTCAACCTCGTGTTCAGTTTTCCAGCCAATACCTTTACCACCATTGCCCATTTTTTCCAGCAACGGACCAACCGAGGTAAATTTCTTATAGGTATTTGGATAATCACGCTCAACCACGACCAGATTCGGTGCAGTCTTGCCTGGAATCAATTCACATTCGCCTTTTTTCCAATCCCTGACATCGGGCATGGCCAGCTCATTTGGCGTGTCATGCAAGGTTGGCAAGGCAATAACATCCTGCTCGATTCCCAGATGACCGACACAAACCTCCGAGAATGTCCGGGCAATCTCCTTAAAAATATCCCAGTCAGTACGCGCTTCCCATGCCGGATCCACTGCTGCTGACAGCGGATGGATAAACGGATGCATATCACTGGTATTGAGATCATTCTTCTCATACCAGGTCGCGGTTGGCAGCACGATGTCCGAATACATGCAGGTGGTAGACATGCGGAAATCCAATGTCACGAGCAAATCAAGCTTGCCTTCGGCGCCCGGTCGCCATTTGACTTCCAGCGGTTTCTCACCACCCTGCTCACCAAGATCCTTGCCCTGCACACCATGCGTAGTACCGAGCAGATATTTCAGGAAATATTCATGTCCCTTTCCGGAAGAACCAAGCAAATTGGAGCGCCACACAAACAGATTGCGCGGGAAATTGACCGGGTTGTCAGGATCAGCAAAGGCAAAGTCGATATTGCCAGCCTTGAGATTGTCCACCAGATAGGCTGTGGGAGCCTGTCCAGCCGCTTCAGCAGCCTTGGCGACATGCAGAGGATTGACGTCAAAATGCGGTGCAGTTGGCAGCCAGCCCATGCGCGCGGCGCGCACGTTATAGTCAATCTGCGTACCCTGCCATTGCTGCGGATCGACCAACGGCGACAGAATCTCACTCATCGACAGCTTTTCATGCCGCCATTGACTGCTGTGGATATACCAGAATGAAGTAGAATTCATATGCCGAGGCGGCCGATGCCAATCGAGTGCAAAGGCCAATGCAGTCCAGCCGGTTTGCGGACGCAATTTCTCCTGACCAACATAATGCGACCAGCCACCGCCACTCTGGCCAACACAGCCGCACATCATCAGCATATTGATGACGCCCCGGTAATTCATATCCATATGATACCAGTGGTTCATGGCCGCACCGATGATGACCATGGATTTGCCGTGTGTCTTATCCGCATTCTCGGCAAACTGCCGGGCTACAGCGATAATTTGCGCACGCGGTACGCCAGTAATTTTCTCCTGCCAAGCCGGTGTATAGGGCACATCGTCGTCATAGGTCCGGGCAACATTATCACCACCCAAACCACGATCGAGGCCATATTGGGCCAAGGTCAGATCGTAGACTGTCGCTACCAAGGCTTCAGTATTATTAGCCAGTCGAACCTTTTTCACCGGAACCTGGCGTATCTGAATTGGGTCATGGTGCGTGCAGGCAAAATACGGATGCTGAGTTGCACCAAAATAGGGGAATGCGACAGGGACAACGGTATCGCGAATTTCCGACACGGACAGCCTGAGTTGAGTCTCGGCACCGGTTAATGCCTCCTTCGCCTCCAGGTTCCACTTGCCAATCATGCCCTCCTTCTCACCCCAGCGAAAACCAATCGAGCCGTTAGGTACAATCAGATGACCGCTCTTTTCATCAAAGGCCAGGGTTTTCCATTCCGGGTTGTTGATGTGACCTGCGTTATCGGCCAGATCAGCGGCATGCAGAAAGCGGCTATTCACATAGGCGCCATCCTTGCCGGGATCCAGTAGCACCAGCATCGGAAAATCGGTCTTAGTACGGACATAATCCGTGAAATAATCTGACCGACCATCCAGATAAAATTCGCGCAGAATGACATGACCCATGGCCATTGCCACTGCTGCATCAGTGCCCTGTTTGGGATGCAACCAGATATCAGCAAATTTCGAGGCTTCCGAATAATCCGGACAAACCACCACGGTCTTGGTGCCGCGATAGCGCACCTCGGTCATGAAATGTGCATCTGGGGTGCGCGTCTGCGGCACATTTGAACCCCACATCATCAGGAAAGTGGAGTTGTACCAATCAGCTGATTCCGGCACATCGGTCTGTTCACCCCAGACCATCGGTGACGCGGGCGGCAAATCGCAATACCAGTCATAAAAAGAACCGCAAGCACCGCCAATCAGAGACAGATAGCGTGAACCGGCGGCATAGGAAACCATCGACATCGCTGGAATTGGCGAGAAGCCATAAATGCGATCCGGACCGTATTGCTTGGCAGTGTAGACATTGGCGGCGGCAATCAATGGATTCACTTCCTGCCAAGTCGCGCGCACGAAACCGCCCAGACCACGCTTGCTCTTGTACTCTGCTGATTTAACCGGATCTTCTACAATCGAGGCCCAGGCTGTCACCGGATCCTGATGCTCAGCCAGTGCCGCGCGCCACAGTTTCATCAGGCGGCCGCGCACCATTGGATATTTGACGCGATTGGCACTGTATAGATACCAGCTATAGGAGGCGCCACGCGGACAGCCACGCGGTTCATGATTCGGCAATTCATCACGGGTACGCGGATAGTCGGTCTGCTGGGTTTCCCAAGTGACCAAGCCATTCTTGACATAAATCTTCCAACTGCAGGAACCCGTGCAATTCACGCCGTGGGTAGAACGCACGATCTTGTCATGCTGCCAGCGGGCACGATACGCGTCCTCCCAACCACGATCTTCATTGGTGACCATGCCGTGATTGCCTGAGAAGGTATCGGTAACTTTCTTGAAAAAATTCAGCCGGTCTAAAAAATGACTCATGATAATTGACCTCGTTTCAGAGACTCCCACACACCGGTGGGAAAATGGATCAGGTTCATCAAGCTAACCCTTACCACTCTCTCCCATCAAAGGGAAGAAATAATCAGCACGGTTTCTCGGCACCTTTGCGCGCGTAGTACCACCAGTTAATATAAATATTGAAGATATAGAACAGCGCCAGCCCATATAGGAAAGCATTGGGTGATCCGGTTGCTGAGAATGACCATCCAATCAGCATGCCGAAAATGAACGGGCCAAATGAGGCCATTGCTGCGGTCCAGCCAATGATTCCACCAGCCTGACGCGGCTCGAAGATCATCGGCATTTGCTTGAAGGTGCTGGCGTTGCCGACGCCGCTAAAAAAGAACATGCCCAGCATCAAGCCAACAAATAATGGGAATTGCTCCATTGAAGTCGGATGGGTATAGAAAGTGACCGCGATCGCGCAGATCAGCAGGCCAATACCCGACCAGTGCGTAACGATGGCGCCACCAAACTTATCGGAAATCGGACCGGCCATTACCCGTGCAGCAGCACCGACCAAGGGACCAAGAAAGGCATAGGCTAGTGGATCAGGACCGCCCGGCAATCCGGTATAAAGCTGTTTAATCAGCAGCGGAAACGTAGCTGCGAATCCGGAAAATGAACCAAAGGTCATGATATAAAGCGAGGTCATCCAGAAACCATGCCGATTGCCGAAATGAAAGATATCGAGCTGCTCTTGGAAATTGGCGCGCACTGGCACCGATTTCAGCATTGCCCAAGCAGCAATCGCGAATACTATGATGAAGGGTACGTAAATCAGCGCAGCATTCTGCAGCCAGATCGGCCTAGTCAGTGCACCAGGTGCTGTAGGGACAAAGACCTGCTGCTCACCAGCCAGTGTACCAAACAGAGCAAAGCCGATAATCCATGGAGTTAAAAATTGCACTACGCTGACCCCGAAATTACCGATACCGGCCTGAATAGCCAGCGCAGTACCTTGCAGGCGCTTGGGAAAAAACAGGCTAGTCGAGGGCATGAACGAGGAGAAATTGCCGCCACCGAGTCCGGCCAGAAAAGACAACGTCAGCAATACCCAATAGGGCATCGAAGGATCCTGCACGGCGTAAAACCAGCCCAGCGCTGGTATCAGCAAGGACAGGGTCGAGAATGTAACAACGTGGCGGGTACCATACATCGGTATCAAAAAGGTGTGCAGGGTGCGCAGCAGACCAGCGGCCAAACCGGGCATCGCCGTCAGCCAGAACAGCTCGGTGGCATTCAATTTGAAGCCGACATTTGGTAGACGCACCACCAGGGCACTGACCACAAACCAGACAATGAAAGCCATCATCAGGTTTAGGGTAGTTATGATCAAGGTTTTCCAGGCCAATGATTTCCCGGTAGACTCCCAAAACCCTGGATCTTCCGGAGCCCAATAACTCAACCAGGTACGGGGATTATGTTCGATCATTCGGAATATGCTCCAAAAAATGGCGATAGGCGATGAGTGATCGGTAAATAGTGGAGCCATTGGATAAACAGGTCGCGGCATGTCAGCGCTTACAACCTGCCCATCCCGTGCTATATATCTAATGCTACCGGTTACTCATTGCTAAAAAAATCAGGGTTATTGGTATTCAGTTACCGGTTCATACTGTGGATTACCTCTTTTGAGGTATTAGAAAAGATAACGCAATAATTTGATTATGATGATTTTTATGAAATCGACAGATCAGAAAGGTCCTTACGTTCTAGCCGGCATGACTCCATGGGGGTAACCCGAAAAACCGGGTGCTGAGCAGGCGTCAGGATGAAAATGGACGGAGGTGAAAACAGCCAGACGGCATCAGCCTTGTGACTGATGGCCGCTAATCATCACCAGTGCTGGCATGCCCAGTGTCATTAATACTTGTCAGATGCACATCAAAATACACACGGAGATTAAAAATGCCGATTAACCCGCACTCTCTTGCTGAAATGGTACGCGCTGCCTGCATTGAAAGCGCGCGCGCGGCCTATGAAACAGGTGGCATTCTTGGGTTATGCGCTGAAGGTCGCTGGGAATATGCAATTTCCGCCATGCAACAACTGGATATGGCTGCTCTCATCCCAGCTGATTCGCCAGATGCCGATCCTTCAGCACCACCAGCGCCAGTAGAATTTCTTGATGACCAAAATACCGCTGCTCATCGCCGATAATAGTATTGCTGGCCAAGTTGCGGCATACCGTGTTATCAGTCAATTACTCCGATGTGAGCGTACCGTCCCTGCCTATTTCGGGACGGTAAGTCTACTTATCGGCATCGGATGTCTGCATCGAGACTGTGGCTGTTAACCAGACTGTCCATCAACACGCGGCTGTGTCAGCATTGACCAGTGGACGATAACAAAAATAAAAAATGCCACGATCCATAGTAGCTGTGCTGTCAGAATCCAGATCACATAATAATGGACTGCAATCAGCGGCAAAACGACACGAATGATGGCTGCAGCGATGATGATCGCCAATATCACCGTTACTGCCTTGGATGGATTGTGCACACTTCTACCGGTATGACCCAGGGTAACGCGCGCCATCATGCTCAAGGTGATAACACCAATACCGCCGATACTGAAGGCATGAATAGCGATCATGTTGGGCAGGCTGAGAACTGCATTTAATGCGGTGATAAAAAAACCCAGATTTATAAAACCGAATGCAACAAACAAGCTCCATAGCAGCGGTTTTTTCCAGATTCCCTGTGTATGCCATCGGACCATTCGAACAGAATTAGCAATTGCCAGACCCAACGCAGTCAATGCAATCAATATCCGCTGCTGCAAAATCACTTCAGCTATCAGAAACACCAGATACAGCCCGATCACCAATTGATCCAGCCACCAAACATTCACTAGTTTAACCGGATAGCCAACGCCGGCCTCAATAAAAAACGTAATGACGCGCCGGCCTATCAGTAGAATCATGCCAATAATTAAAAACAGGCCAGCGTAAATCCCCAGCCGGACACCCTCCTCGAAAACGCCGCTAGCGCCCAGATAGAAACACCCATTAGCTAACAGCAACAGCAGCAACATCATGACAATACCCAACTGTCGCCACTGCCTGACCTTGGCAATTGGATATGCAACTGCACCAATCAAACCCAGCATGAATAGAAGATCAAAAACCGCTGCCAGCATGATCAACTGAGTACCAAATAGCTCAATAACTCTCGGCAATATCCAAAGAACGAATAGTGCCAGCAACTGGAAGCCACAGGGTGTCTGTATACCGGTCCAGTTACGAACTGCGGTCAACAGGAATCCGGCAACTACTGCCATTGAAAACCCATAGATCATGGCATGGGCATGCCATTGAAATAATGAAATTCCTGCTATTGGCAGTGGCATATGGAACGAGTAAACCGCCATCCAGAATGCCATTGAGATTACGGCAAAAATCGCCGCACCCATAAAGAAGGGTCGGAATCCCAAATTCAAAAGCGCGGTTTCAGGTGCTACTACGATTTTTCTCATCAATCACTCATCTCCGTAAAGCAGACCTGCCCGGAAATTCAACCTGACCAATGATCAGACCATGCTGATGGATCCACGGCAATTCGGGCAGCGGTAAGTCGGTGATCTGCACCACGCATGCAGATACACAGTCTTACCGCTGGCGTGTCGGGCACTGTTTCAGCAGGGCAGCGCTGCACCCTTACGGGCATAGCCGTGCCAGGTCAGACCCAGGCAGATCAGATAGAACAGGCTGAAAAACAACAGTGCACCGCCAGGGTCGCCACTCAGATCGAATGAAGCGCCATAGGCGATGGGGATAAAGAAACCGCCAAAGGCAGCAACCGCTGAACTGAAGCCCAGGGTTGCTGCGGCTTCGGTAGCGGCGGTGCGGCGTGCCTGCTCCAGAGCGGCTGCGTCCTGCCCGGCCACCTGCCGTTCGCGCAGGGTGCGGAACAGGATCGGAATCATGCGGAAGGTGGAGCCGTTACCGATCCCGGCGGCCAGAAACAGGATCAGGAACATCAGCATGAAACCGGCTACGCTGCCGCCACCGCTCGTGCCGGGCAGGAATGGGATTGCCAGCAGCGTCGCGCCAGCCATGACCAGAAAACTCCAGACGCTGATCATGGCTCCGCCGCGCTGATCGGCCAGCCAGCCCCCAATCGGCCGTACCAGCGCCGCCAGCAATGGCCCGACAAAGGCGAACTGGACTGCATCCACGCCCGGAAACAGAGTATTGACCAGCATCGGAAACCCGGCAGCCAGGCCGATGAATGAGCCGAAGGTGCCGGTGTAGAGCACGCTCATCCGCCATTGCTGCGGATGCTTCATGATCGCCACCTGCTCGGCGAAACCGGCCTTGACCGTAGCGATGTTGTCCATGCCAAACCAGGCAGCCAGTGCCGCGAGGAGGATGAACGGCACCCAGATGAAACCAGCATTCTGCAGCCAGATCAGCGTAGTGCCGCCGTTCGCCTCACGCAGGGTTTGCGCTTCGCCGCCCAGAATGAGCAGCGCACCACTGTAAATGACAAGGGGAACGATGAATTGCGCCAAACCAACGCCGAGATTGCCGATACCGGCATTCAGGCCCAGCGCGGTGCCCTGCAGGCGCTGCGGATAGAAGAAGCTGATATTGGCCATGCTGGAGGAAAAATTACCCGCGCCCAGTCCGCACAGCAGAGCAATGACCACGAACACCGCATAGTGGGTATTCGGATCCTGCACCGCCACACCAATCCACAAGGTCGGCAGCAACAACAGCGCAGTGCTGAACACAGTCCAGTTGCGCCCGCCGAAGATCGGTACCACAAAGGCATACAGCACCCGAAAGAAGGCGCCGGACAGGCCCGGCAAGGCCGCCAGCCAGAACAACTGGTTCGGCGTGAATTGGAAACCAACCTGCGGCAGCCTGACCACAATCACGCTCCACACCACCCAGACCGCGAAGGCCAGCAGCAGCGCCGGCATCGAGAGCCACAGATTGCGATTGGCAATAGCGCGCCCAGTCTGCTCCCAGAAGCTCTCGTCATCGGGCCGCCAATCAACCAACAGGTGTCGGCGCGGCCGCCTATGTTCAATCAGTTCGGCCTGTTCCAGCTCGGCACGCGCCTCGGCATGGCGACCCAGAATAGCCTCGCGCTCGTTCTTCTCGGCCACCCAGGTCCAGAGCATGGTGACCACCACCAGCAGGAACATGAGCATGAAGCAACTGCTGCGCACCCCGACAGCATCTGCGGCAACCCCGAACATGATCGGCAGCACAAAACCGCCCAGGCCGCCAATCAGGCCGACGATGCCACCGACCACGCCCATCTGGGTTGGATAATGATCGGCCAGACTGCGGTAGACGCTGGCCTTGCCAAAGCCCTGCGCCAGCCCAACCAGAAAGACCAGCACCGTGAACAGCACGATGCCGGTGGCCAGATTAAGCGACACTTCACCCTTGATACCGTGGATGATCAGCGTGGTCGGCGGATAGCTGAGCAGGAATAGGCACAGCAGGCTGATCCACAGCACCCACCAGGTGACGGTATTGCCGCCCCACTTGTCGGAAGCCCAGCCGCCCAGCGCACGAATCGCGCCCGACGGCAAATCGAAGAAGATGGTCAAAAAGGCGGCGGTGGCGAGCGGCAGGCCGTATTCGCCGACGTAATATTTAGGTAGCCACAGCGCCAGCGCCACGAAACCGCCAAAGACGAAGGCATAGGACAGACCGAAGCGCCAGACGCGTGCATCCAGCAACGGCAAGAGCTGCTGGCCGAGGCTTGGCCGGATGCGATTCTGATCAGCGCCCTTTTCATGCAGCGGGTCGGTATAGGTGAACAGCCAGAACAGCAGCGCCATCACCACCAGCGCCACCGCGTAGACCTTGGGCACCATTTGCCAGGCGCCAAACGAGGCAATAATCAGCGGCGCAATAAATTTGGTCAGCGATGATCCGGCATTGCCCGCGCCGAAAATGCCCATCGCCGTCCCCTGCCGCTCCTTGCTAAACCAGGCTGAGGTATAGGCGATGCCTACCGCGAATGAACCGCCAGCCAGACCTACAAACAATCCCAGCACCAGATATTGCCAATATTCAGTCGCGTAAGACAGCAGCCAGGTCGGAATCGCCACCAGCAGCATCTGGATGAAAAAGATGATCCGCCCGCCATAGCGATCCGTGAGAATACCCAGGGGTAGACGCACCAGGGAGCCGGTCAGAATAGGCGTTGCGACCAGCAGGCCAAATTCGGTTTCATTAAGATTCAGCTCGGCTTTGATCTTGATGCCAATCACGGAAAACATCACCCATACGGCGAAATTAACCGCGAAAGCCATGGTATTCAGGGTCAGGACGGAAATCTGTTTTCTTTGCAGCGTCGTAGCCATGCGAACTCCGTTTTTCATACCTGGGGTCCGATGCTACAACTGCTTATAGCCTGTAAAAATCAGGCTTATTGGCAGGGCTGGCGCGATTCAGTATGCGGATTACCTCTTTCGAGGTAGGCACGCTGGAAACTTAATAGACTGTTTCTATTGGGATTTAATTCTGCGGTTCCATGATGGGCCAGGCGGGCTTGATGCTGGCATGATCCCGTAGGGGTAACTCGAAAAATCGGAGATGTTATGGATGATTCAGCAATAGCGACCGGCTGGCCTGACCCGGCGGTACCGGGCATGGCCGCGATCACCGGCGTTCTGCTGGCCGGCGGGCGTGCTGAGCGCATGGGTGGGCAGGATAAGGGCCTGCTGCCGTTGGCCGGTGAGCCGCTGATTGTCCAAGGTCTGCGCCGCCTGCGGCCTCAGGTTGCGGAACTGCTGATCAGCGCCAATCGCCACCCGGATCGCTACGGCGCGCTCGGCTATCGAGTGATCGGCGATCCACCGGACTGCCGCTTTCGCGGACCGCTGGCCGGAATTCTAGCCGCCATGGGCGCCGCCAGGACACCTTGGATCCTGACCGCGCCCTGTGATTCACCCTTCCTGCCGCCCGACTATGCAGCGCGCATGTGGACGGCGCGGACCCGGTATGGCGCGACGCTCAGCGTTGCCCGGAATGCGGTCGGCTGGCAACCGGTCTTTGCTCTGCTGCCGGTGACCCTGCACGAGGATTTACGGCATTGGCTGGCGCAGGGCCATGGTGGCGTCGGACGCTGGCTCCAGCATTATCAGCCGGCGCCGGTGGATTTTACCGACTGGCCAGCGCTGTTTTGCAACGTCAACACGCCGGCGGAGCTGGCCCGGCTGGAAGCGGCATTCCCGCATCCACCGGACTCCCTGCTTAGCGACGAGCGCTCTCCCCGAGATGAGTAACTGCCCAAACCGCCGCCTCTACCCGCGAGCCCAGGTTCAGCTTGTGCAGCAGGTGCTTGACATGCACCTTGACGGTGCCCTCGGCAATTTTCAATTGCCGGGCAATCAACTTGTTGCTGTAGCCGGCGGCGATCAACGCCAGCGTCTCCTGCTCACGCTCGGTCAGATGGATGTGCTCGATCGGCTTGGGGTGGACCTCGTGGCGCAGGGCATTGGCCAGGATGACCGCCACCCGCTCGCCCAGCGCAATGCGGCCTTGCGCGGCGGTTCTCAGGCATGACAGCACGTCTTCGGGCTCCATGTCCTTGAGCAGATAGCCATCAGCCCCTAGGCGCAGCGCCGCGACCACATCCTCCTCACTATCGGACACGGTGAGAATGAGCACCCGGCTGTCCATGTCGGTCGCTTTAAGGGCCCTCAGGGTTTCCAGGCCGTTCAGACCGCGCATGTTCAAATCCAGCAGGATCAGGTCGGGGCGCAGTTGCCGCGCCAGCGCCAGACCCTGTTGACCATTGCCCGCCTCACCGACCAGCCGCAGCGCGCTTTCCATCGCCACCAGTTGCACAATCCCCCGGCGCATCAAGGGATGATCATCAATGATCAGAATGGTTTGCACATCCTCGGGCATGGCACACCTCGATAGGCATTCAGGGGGAAATCTGCACCCGGGCGGCAGGCCGAAAGCGCAGATGCACGTTAACGCCGCAGCCGGGCCGCGACTGCAAAAGCAGCGTCCCGCCCAGGCAAGCGGCCCGCTCATGCATGATGCTCAGACCAAAGTGATGGGTCTTTTGCGCATCATCCGGCAGGCCAATGCCGTCGTCGTCGATCTCCACCATCACCTCACCATCCTCCAAAGAGCGTAGCTGAACGCGCGCCTGTGTGGCCCGTGCATGCTTGACCACGTTATTCAGGGCCTCGCGAATGATCTGCAGCAGGTGAATCTGCTCGTTGGGATTGAGCACAACGCCGGTCCAGTCGGCATGATCAAGTTGAATCAATAGGCCGCCACCCTGCTGGCTGAGTTCCTGCACCACATCCCGCAGGCTGTCTTCCAAACGTGAATGCTGCATTTTCAGGCGAAACGTGGTGATCAGTTCGCGCAGTTGCCGATAGGCATTGTTCAGGCCCTGGCGCAGTTCAGCGATGATCTCCTGCGTTTCCGCACTCATCGCCGCGCCGCTGGCCGAGGTTTGCAGACGGCTGACCTGGATTTTCAGATAGGACAGGGCCTGCGCCAGGGAGTCGTGCAGATCACGGGCCATGGCATTACGCTCTTCCAGCAGCGCCAGGCGCTGGACCTGTTCAGCCTGCTCATTGACATACAACGCAGCGGCAAGATTGCGCGCAACCGCTTCCAGCAGCGGCAATTGCCAGGCAGTGGTGTTCAGATCGGCATTGCGGACGATCAGTACCCCAAATTGCCGATCCTGATCGCGGACCGGGATGCAGAAGGTCTGCCGGCTGCTCTCCAGCGTGTGGGTGAAACCCTCGCCCAGACAAGACTGACAGCGTGGGTATTCACAAAAGGACGCCACCGGCGCCGGCGCCGGGCCTGCGGTGAACACCCGTGTCGCCTGGGTAGTGGTGGGATCGAGCAGGCACAGCCGCACCGAGGCCAGACCGGTCATCTTTTCCACCTCGCTCAAAATCGCCTGATAGGTGGCGTCGCGCAGCCGGGATTCGCTGAGCTGGCGGGTGGTGTGATACAGCAGTTCCAGCGAGCGGTTGCTGATGCGCAGCGCCTGGGTTTGCTGCTCGACCCGCGCTTCCAGATCCGCGTACAGGGTTGAGAGATCGGCCGCCATCAGGTTAAACGCCTGACCGAGCACGCCCAGTTCATCCTGCCCGACGTGGCGAATGCGCACCGATAGATCGCCGTGCCGGGCGCGGCGCGCCAGCTCGACCAGATCGCGCAGCGGTACCACGACCCGGCTGTGCAATTGATGCATGGCGACAAAGGCCAGCACCAGGGTCAGGAACAGGGCGATGCCCTGCACCAGCCGCAGCAGGCGAATCTTGGCCTCGCTGTCCTGCTCCAGCACCTTGACGAAGGCATCCAGCCGGGCGACGAACTCATCGATTTCGCGTAGATGGTTCGGGAATGGCGCGGCCTGCGCGGCGGCCTGCAGAGTGGGCCGCAGCTTTTCGCGCCAGGCGCTTTCGAGCGTTCTGAGCATCTGATGGCGGGAATCGGCCATTGCCGTGGAAATCGCGCCGGTGCGCCAGAGCTGTTCCAGACGGCTTTCGAACGCCTGGATTTCCCCGCTGACAGCCGCGACGGCAGCAGGATCGGCGTGATGGACCGGGTCCTGCAGACGGGTGGCAATACGGTAAGACTGCATGCGCAGCGAGCCGGCCAGATTGATGGCGGTTGCATCACCCTTGCTGGATTCGGCAATCAACATCGCGCTGAGCATGCTCAGCAAGGCCAGCAGGACGATGCCGCCAATCGCCAGACCACTACGCAAAATAATGGAATCGTTATTTTCCATTGGCGTTCCTTCAGGCTAAGGCGGCCATCCGTGCACAATATGTCCCGCCCCAAATGACAAGGGCCACCCCGAGGATGGCCCTTGGCACGTCACGCGTTTCGAGTGCGGGATAGCGCTTACTTAGGCGCGGCCTCGGCAGCCGGAGCCGGTGCAGCGGCATCAGTCTTGATGCCGGTTTCAGCCAGCATGTAGACGATGGCGTCGCGGATATTGGTCTCGGTCAGCGCCGGATTGCCGCCCTTGGCCGGCATGGCACGGATACCGTTGACCGCATGGTTGACCAGCGTATCCAGGCCCTGAGCAAACCGTGGCTCCCAGAGATCCTTGGCGCCGACCTTGGGCGCGCCACTGGCGCCCGTAGCGTGGCAGGCCATGCAGACCTTGTTATAAACCTCCGGCCCGGTCAGAACCGCCGCAACCGGCGGCGCCGCGTTAGGATCAGTGAGCACAATCCGTGCTACAGGCTTGATGCGGTCAATCACCGCCGCCTGCTTGCGCGAACCATCGTCGGAAGGAATGGCCGTGATAATGCCGATCAGGGCGGCCACAAAAAACGCCACGGTCGCCAGCAAGGCCAGCGCTGAAATCAGGGTGACGGACGTGACGATACTGGATTTTTCTACTTGCGCATTCACACTCTCACCTCACTGAACGCATTTTTCGACTCGCGCATCCCCAATCATCCGGCTGCGCACAGGGTGTCCGCCTGCTGACCCTGAACAGACGGGGCCGGGGACGTGTGCGTGGTCATGGTCAATGGGGCGGGCGGGAACGTTTTGATTTGGATTTTGCTCTTTTGATACGTGTTGGGGTAACGCTAACCGTTTTGATTATATCGTTGTTTGCACTGGCCTGAAAACCGGCTATCACGACCGGGTGGCGCAGCGTTGGGATCATGATCCG
>RXIX01000028.1 GCA_003989075.1 Candidatus Competibacteraceae bacterium
TTTTAAGGTCCTCGACGCGTTCGTCGTCGGTGTACTGTTCCATGCGATCGGTCCTTTGCGTATTTCGATTTAGGCGTCAAGCAGCGCGCGCAGGTGAGCGGCAAGCTGGTTCTGGGGCAGACTGCGCTGTTCACCCTGGACTTCGCGCAGCGGCTTGAGGGCAATGCTGCCGCTGCGCACCTCGTCTTCACCCAGGATCAGCGCGAAGCGGGCGCCGCTGTGATCAGCGCGGCGAAACTGGGCCTTGAAACCACCACCGCCGCAGTGCATGCGCAGGCGCAGGCCCGGCAACTGATCGCGCAGTTGTTCGGCCAACGCCAGGCCCTGCTGCTGGGCAGCCTCACCGACCAGGATCAGATAGGCATCGGGAGCCTGATCAGCACCGGTCGTGCCACGCGCAGCGAGCATCGCGACCAGGCGCTCCATGCCCATGGCAAAGCCTACGCCGGGCGTGCGCTGGCCGCCGAGCTGTTCGATCAGGCCATCGTAGCGACCGCCGGCGCAGATCGTGCCCTGGGCACCGAGCGTGTCGGTGACCCACTCAAAAACAGTCTGCGAATAATAGTCCAGGCCGCGCACCAAGCGTGGATTCACCTCGTAGGCGACGCCGGCGCTGTCCAGCAGCGCGCGCAGCCCGGCAAAGTGCGCCGCCGATTCCGGATCCAGATGCTCAAGCAGCAGCGGTGCCCCGGCGACCACCGCGCGCATCGCCGGGTTCTTGGTGTCGAGGATGCGCAATGGATTGCTGTGCAGGCGGCGCTGGCTGTCCTCATCGAGTTCATCCTGGCGGGCGCTGAAATAGGCGACCAGTCGTTCCCGATAGGCGGCGCGGGCGGTGCTGGAGCCAAGTGAATTGATCTGCAGGGTGACCGCGTCCAGGCCCAGTTGTCGCCACAGCCGCGCTGTCAGGCAGATCAGCTCGGCGTCGATGTCGGGACCGGCCATGCCATAGGCTTCGGCGCCGACCTGATGAAACTGGCGATAGCGGCCCTTCTGTGGCTTCTCGTAGCGGAACATCGGCCCGGCGTACCACAGGCGCTGGGTCTGGTTGTGCAGCAGGCCGTGTTCAAGGCAGGCGCGCACACAGCCGGCGGTGCCCTCGGGGCGCAGGGTCAGGCTCTCGCCGTTGCGGTCGTCGAAGGTGTACATCTCCTTTTCGACGATGTCGGTGACTTCGCCGATCGAGCGGGCGAACAGCTCGGTTTTCTCGGCGATCGGCAGGCGGATTTCCTGGTAACCATATCCGGTGAGCAGGCTGCGGATGGTGGTTTCCAGCGCCTGCCAGTGCGCGGATTCACCGGGCAGGATATCGTTCATGCCACGGATGGCTTGCAACTGCTTGGCCATGATCAGAAGGGTCCGAAAGGTGGGCGGGGCGGGCGCGGCTGCGCCTTGGGTTTAGAGAGGGCTTTGATCCAGGGTGAAGCGGCTGACCGTGCCCCGGCGCGGTACATAAACGGCGGTATCGACCGGTTTTTCGCCCAGGGTCAGGCGCGCGGCCGGCGCATTGCCCAGGGTGACCGAGAAGGGCGGGGTGCCGGAGACTGTCTGGCTGCTGCGCGCCTTCATCAGGCCATTCAGCAGGATCTTGCCCTGGGCATCCTTCACCTCGACCCAGCAGTCACCGCTGAATTCCATGGCCAGCCGGGTTTCGCCGGGCAGGCTGACCGGTGGCGCGGGTGGGGGTGCGGCGCTCTCTGCAGCCGGTGGCGGCGCTTCCGCGCTGGGTGCAGCGCTGGCGCTGGCGCTGTCGATGCCGGGAACGCTGGGCGGCGCCGGCGCATCCGGCACAGCGGTGATCGGAGGGGCATCCAGCACTGGGGGCGGAGGTTCGGTACCGGGCGCGGCAGGCGTCAGGGTGGTCACGATCAGCGGCGGCGTGCTGGATACGGGCGGCACGCTGGGTGCGGCGGGTGTTGCTGGCACGGGTGCGGTGGGTGTGTTCGCCGCCGTCTCGCCGGAACCTGTCTGGAATGGATAATAGGTCTGCGAATGTCCGGTGCTGGCCGGCCGGGTGGCAGCAGGTGCCGTGGCCGGCGTATCCCCCGTGGGGTCGCTATTCCACAGGCTGGTCAGGCGGCGCGGGTCAAGCGCGTCCATATTCTGCACCGCAGTCCAGCCCAGTGCGATCACCAGTATCAGGTAGAGCAGGCCGCGCAGATCCCGGGCATGGGTCTGACGCTGCAGCGGGTGCAGCACCTGCAACGGCGGCGGACCTTCCACGATGCCGACCTGGGTGCGATAGCGCTCCAGAACCGCATCCTCGGGCATGTGCAGCAGGCGTGCGTAGCGGCTCAGGTAGCCGCGGGCGAACACCGGCGGACCGAGCCGGGCAAAATCATCGCCTTCAATCGCCGCGATCAGCAGCGGATTCAGGCCCAGGTGGCGGGCGACATCGCGCTGCCCGGCGCCCGTTTCGCTGCGGACCTGGGTAAACCAGGCGCCAAGCGATCCGGCATCGTCAGTCGCGCTCGGTGTCGGTGGGTTGAAATCGTCTTGGGGCGTCTTGTCCATCGTGCTCACTGCGGCTGTTTCAGGCGACGGGCTTCATCGGAATTCGGATACTGCGTGGCCAGGGTATTGGCATACTGTTGGCGCAATTGCGCATCGCCCTGCGGGCTGCTTTCAATCAGGATGCCCAGCCACAGGCTTTGTGCGGTGGCGCGGCTGCGGCTATGAAAACGCTGTAGAAAGGCACGCCCCTGCAGGGTATTGCCGCGCCGCTGGTTGAGCTGCGCCAGATCATACAGGGCGCTGGCATTGCTCGGATCGCTGTCCAGGGACTGGCGCAATGCGGCCTCAGCCTGCTCCAGGTCGTCCCGCTTGAGGGCGCAGCTCGCCAACCCGGCATAGGCATCAGCGGCGGTTGCGCCGGCGTTGGCCGGATCCGCGGCGATGCGACGGAATTCGGCCTCGCCCTCGGCGGTGCGCACCGGCTCGCCAGTACACAGCAGCCGGGCGTAGTTGAGCTTGGCCAGGGTGTAGTCCGGCTTCAGGCTGATGGCACGCTGGTAATGATCGGTGGCCGGACTGTACTCGCGCATTTCCTCGTAGAGTACGCCCAGGGCATTGTGGGCCTCCGGGTAGTCGTCATCGTATTGCAGCGCCTTAAGCAGCTTTTCCGCCGCGACTTCGAGATGACCCGATTGCATGTAGCCGATACCCAGCTTGAAGTTGGCCTCGGCGACATTGCGCTTGAAGTCCTTGTCCGCGCTGCTGGCGCAACCGGCCAGCAGTACGGTGGCCAGGAGTAACGGGGAGACGGCTAGCCGCATGGCAAACTCCCTTCTAGCTGGTGGATCGCAGCGGATGGACCGGCCGGTGGCCGCGGGCCTGGACCTGGCCGGCCAGTTGTCCGCAGGCTGCGGCGATGTCGTCGCCACGGGTCTTGCGGGTCACGGTGGTCAGGTCGTGCGCCATCAGCACCGCCTGGAAGCGGGCGATGGCCTCGGTCGGGGAACGGCGATAGCGCGTGCCCGGGAAGGGGTTGAAGGGAATCAGGTTGACCTTGGAGGGAATATCGCGGATCAGCGCCGCCAGCGCCCGGGCGTGCTGCTCGGAGTCATTGACACCGTCGATTAGCACATATTCCCAGGTGATGCGCCGGTGCGGCTTATCGGCGATGTAGTGGCGACAGGCGGCAAGCAGTTCGGCAATTGGGTACTTGCGGTTGATCGGCACCAGTTCGTTGCGCAGTTCATCGTTTGGCGCGTGCAGCGATACCGCCAGACTGATTTCGGACACCTCGCGCAGCCGGTACAGGGCCGGCACCACCCCGGCGGTGCTCAGGGTGACGCGGCGCTTGGAAATGCCAAAGCCCAGATCATCCTGCATCAGGTCGGTGGCCTTGACCACGTTGGCAAAGTTGAGCAGCGGCTCGCCCATGCCCATCAGCACGATGTTGGTGATGCGCCGGTCGCCGTTGCGCCGGTCGCCGAGCAGGCGGCTGGCCTGCCAGACTTGGCCGATAATTTCGGCCACGCTCAGATTGCGGTTAAAGCCCTGCTGGGCGGTGGCGCAGAACGAGCAGTCCAGCGGGCAGCCGATTTGTGAGGATACGCACAGTGTGCCGCGATCCGTTTCCGGGATGAACACGGTTTCGATGCAGTTGCCGCTGTCCAGGCGGATCAGCCACTTGTGTGAGCCATCCTGCGAGGCCTGATCGAGCACTACCTCGGGTGGACGGATCTCGGCGATCGCCGCCAGCCGCTCGCGCAGCACCTTGCTCAGGTTGCTCATGGCGGCGAAGTCGGTGATGCCTTCGTGGTAGATCCACTTCATCAGTTGCACGGCGCGAAACGGCTTCTCGCCGAGGCTGGTAAAAAAGCCTTCCAGATCGCGGCGATCCAGATCGAACAGGTTGATCCTGGCGGCGGGGGTCGCGGTCACGGTGCGCAGTTTCCTCAGATAGGGGCCATCAGCCGCGCGGACAGAGCTGGTCGGGGCTGAAGAAGAAGGCAATTTCAGCAGCGGCGGTTTCCGGTGCATCGGAACCGTGCGCTGCGTTGCGGGTAACGCTCTCAGCGAAATCGGCGCGGATGGTACCGGGCGCAGCCTTGGCGGGATCGGTCGCGCCCATGATCTCACGGTTGCGGGCAATGGCGTTGTCGCCCTCCAGCACCTGCACCAGGGCCGGGCCGGAGGTCATGTAATCGACCAGAGCGGCGAAGAAGGGCCGCCCCTGATGCACTTCATAGAACTGCTCGGCCTGCTCACGGCTCAGGTGGATCATACGCGCAGCGACGACGCGCAGACCGTGATCCTCGAAGCGGCTGATGATCTTGCCGATCAGGTTACGGGCAACAGCGTCGGGTTTGATGATGGACAGGGTACGTTCCACAGCCATGGCAGGCTCCATGAAAAAGGCGAAAACACGGGTTAAGGATAACGCAAGCCCGACGGCGGGGCGTCGGGCTGGGGGTCGAAGTTTAACGATATTTCGCCGCGTACGGCAACGCATCAAAGCGATGCAGGACGGACGCAGGGGGGTGAAAGCGCTTGAGAATTCAGACCTTGCCGCACGGCGACTTTGCCAGCCATGCCCACATGGACCGGCGCCGGGCGGGAAAGTTTTACGGTGGCCGGTTGTGACGCGCGCCGGTTTAGACGATTTTCTTCAATTCGTATTCCAGAATGCCCTGAGCGCCAGCCGCAGTCAGGCGCGGGATCAGATCGCGCACCTGCTGGCGATCAACCACGGTTTCGACTGCCAGCCAGTCACGGTCGTAGAGATGGCTGACCGTGGGTGCGTGCAGGCTGGGCAGCAGCGGCACCACGGCGTCGATGTGTGCCGCCGGCACATTCATCTTCAGCGCTACCTTGTTGCGTGCGGCCAGTGCGGCGCGGGTGAGCAGGGCGATCTGCTCGATCTTGGTCTGCTTCCAGGGATCGGTGAGCGCAGTGCGGCTGGCGATCAGCCGGGTGGTGGTGTGCAGCAGGTCGCAGACGATGCGCAGGCCGTGGGCGCGGATGGTACTACCGGTTTCGGTGATCTCGATTGCGGCATCGACCAGACCCTCGACCACCTTGGCTTCGGTCGCACCCCAGGAAAATTCAACGCTGGCATCGATGCCGCGCTCAGCCAGATAGCGGCGGGTAAAACCGACCAGTTCGGTGGCGATGCGCTTGCCGGCCAGGTCTTCCAGGCAGCGGATCGGCGAATCCTCGCGCACGATCAGCACCCAGCGCGCCGGCTGGTCGGAGCTTTTCGAGTAGCTCAATTCACCGATTTCCACCACGTCGGCTTCACTTTCCAGGATCCAGTCCAGCCCGGTCAGGCCCGCATCGAGAATGCCATTGGCCACATAGCGCGCCATTTCCTGAGAGCGCACCAGGGCGCAGCGGATTTCCGGGTCGTCGATGGTCGGGAAATAGTTGCGGCTGTGCGGGCTGATGGTCCAGCCGGCCTGGCCAAACAGCGCGAGGGTCGAATTTTCCAGACTGCCCTTGGGGATGCCGAGTTTGAGTTGGCGCATGGTGATGCCTTGTGATGCCGAGCGGATTGGCGAAAGGGGCGCCAGTTTAACCGCGCCGGCCAGATGAATAAACTCACCGGATGAACCCGCTCCTGCATCCTGTCTGGACGCTGAGTCCAGCCGAGGCGATCGCCGTGCAGCGCGAACTGCGCCCCCATCTGGAACTGAGCGACCGGCTTGGTCCGGTGCGACGGGTGGCGGGTGTGGATGTCGGTTTTGAGGCTGAAGGTACGGTGACCCGGGCGGCGGTGGCGGTGCTGAGCTTTCCGCAACTGGAGTTGCTGGAAACCGCTATTGCCCGCTGCTTGACTGGCTTTCCCTATGTGCCCGGCCTGCTGGCGTTTCGCGAACTGCCAGCGGTACTGATGGCGCTGGAGCAGTTGCGTCAGCCGCCGGACCTGCTGCTCTGCGATGGTCAGGGTATCGCCCATCCGCGCCGTCTGGGCATCGCCAGCCATCTGGGCCTGCTGGTGGATATTCCGGCCATCGGCGTAGCCAAGACCCGGCTGTGTGGCAGCCACGACGAACCGCCCAGCCAGCGCGGTGCCTGGACGCCGCTGCGCGCCGGCCCTGAGATCATCGGCGCGGTGCTGCGCAGCCGACCGGGCGTCAAGCCGCTGTACGTTTCGCCCGGCCACCGCGTCAGTTTGGCGACTGCAATCGAGTATGTGATGGCCTGCTGCACCCGCTATCGCCTGCCCGAGACCACCCGCCACGCGCACCGGCTGGCCTCGGGTTGCTAAGCGCGGCGCCGGTCAGCCGTGCTCTGACGGCAGCGGCGACCATTGATACAGCCAGGTCTCGCTGAGCGCGCCGTCGGTATCACGCAGGTAGCAGCGCAGGTCGACCGGTTCGGGACCTCGGGCGATCAGGTCGAAATGGCAGCGCCACAGGGGGGATTCCAGAATTGGCCGGGCGGCGGCATCGCGAATCTCGCCGCGCGAGGCGTTGATCACGACCTCGACCTTGGCATCCTGCGGCAGGCGCGGCAGCCGTCCACCCTGGAAATCGATCACGAACTTGCGCATCGGCACGGTTTTCTTCTGCCCGGGAATGCCGCCGGCGCCGATGCGCGTGGCGACGACCGTGGCGAGTTCGGGTTGCACCGGTGGCCGTTCGCCCCAGTACAGGCGATAGTCGAAGCGCATTTCCCGCCCCGGTTGCGCCGGCTCGGCCGGGTTCCAGAAGGCGACGATGTTGTCGAAGGTTTCGTCCGGGGTGGGAATCTCGATCAACTGCACCGCGCCCTTGCCCCAGTCGCTGAGTGGCTCGACCCACAGCGAGGGCCGCTTGTTATAGAACGCGCCATCATCCTGGTAGTTGGCGAAGTCGCGATCACGCAGCAGCAGACCAAAACCGCGCGGCTTGTCGTCGAGGAATGAGTTGACGCGGATATAGTGCGGGTTGAGCAGGGGTCGCCAGATCCACTCGCCGGTGCCGGTGTGCATGGCCAGTCCGTCGGAGTCGTGGATTTCCGGACGGAAGTCGTCGGACAGCCGGCGATCATTCTCGCCGTTCTGGAACATTGAGGTCATCGGTGCGATGCCCAGGCGCTCAATCGCCTTGCGCGGGAACAGCCGTGCTTCGACCTGCATCACCGTGGTGTCGCCGGGCGTGACCACGAAACGATAGGCGCCGGCAATGCTCGGACTGTCGAGCAGGGCATGCAGGGTCAGCGCCGGCGCGTCGATCGCTGGCCGCTCCAGCCAGAAGGCGCGAAACTCGGGGAATTCCTCGGGGCGCTCCATGCCGGTATCGATGGCCAGGCCACGGGCGGACAGGCCATATTGCTTACTGGCGCCGACCGCGCGGAAATAGCTGGCGCCGAGGAACGAGAACATGTCGCGTTGCCAGTCGGCGCGGCTGTTGACGCGGAAACCGGCAAAGCCCAGATCGCCAATCTGCGCGGGGACCTTGTCCTTGACCTTGGGGTTGTACTGGAACAGGTCTGGGGAGAAGTGGATCGGCCGGGCGATGCCGTCAGCGACTTCGTAGAGGCTGACCGGGTGGTGGAAGTACAGACCGAGGTGAAAGAAGCGCGCCTGGAAGGGCAGTTCGCCGCCGGCCCACAGCGAATGCTCGGGGCGAAAGACGTTCAGCGCCTGGTACTGGTCATAGTCCATCGCTGCCAGCCAGGGTGGCCGGGCGTCAGCGGGCGCCTGATAGGGCTCACTGGCCAGACGCCGGGCGGTATCCAGTAGCCAGTCACTGCTGAACGGCTGGCCATCGCCCGGCCGGTCACTGGCACTGCTGCTGATGGCAGCCTGGACCAAGGGTGCCGGCAGCATCCCGCAAGCCGCCAATCCCAGCAACCGCGTTAACAACTCCCGTCGTTTCATGCCTGTCGTCGCAACCCGTGTTTGTCGTTATGGGGGCGACGATTATAGCGCCGTGCCCGGGCTGGCGGCAGCGCCGGTCCGGGCGGAACGGGTGCGGTAGCCTTAGCCGGCGATGCGCTCGCGGATGGCGTTGACTACGCCTTCACTGCTGGGTGAATTGATGGTCAGCAGCAGGCCCTCGGCGCGGTAAAAATCGACCAGTGGCGCGGTTTTCTCGTTGTAGATGTCCAGGCGCTTGCTGATGGCTTCCTCGGTTTCGTCAGCGCGCTGCACCACCGGACTGCCGCACTTGTCGCAGATGCCTTCGACCTTGGGCGGCTGGCTGCGCACGTTATAGATCGCCTGGCAGGCGGTGTTGGCACAGGTGCGACGGGTGGTGAGGCGGTTGAGGATTTCCTCGCGCGGCACGTCGATATTGGCGACCACGTCCAGCTTGATGCTGAGTTTGCCGAGCAGGGTCTTGAGGGCCTCGGCCTGGGGAATGGTGCGCGGGAAGCCGTCGAGCAGGAAGCCCTGGGCGCAGTCGGGTTCCTGCAGGCGCGTTTCCATGATGCCCATGATCAGCGAATCCGGGACCAGATCGCCAGCTTTCATGTAGGCGTCGGCCTGCTTGCCCAGTTCCGTGCCGGCCTGCACTGCGCCGCGCAGGATGTCGCCGGTGGAAATTTGCACCGAGCCGTCAACCTGGGTCAGCAGTTTTGCCACGGTTCCTTTGCCCGCACCCGGGGCGCCTAGCAGAATCAGTCGCATGAAAGGGTTCCTCACTTTTGAGTGGTGGTGGTTCATATCCGGTTGCCGCACCAGCGATCACCGGTCGCGCGCCAACCTTGAGTGGTGCGGCGCGTCATCGGAGTGGTTACAGCCTTTTAATAGTGCTTGAGCGCGCCGGGCTGTGCAATCGCCGATCGCATATGTGCAGCCCTTTTGTCGGCCGCGACCGGTATTTCAGTGCGGTAGCGGACGTGTCAGGAGCGGCGCTGTTCCAGATCCATATCGACCAGCAGCCAGCCGTCACGCTCGATCAGCGTCACTGCCTGCAGTGATTGCCGCGCGCAGGGACCGCTGAGGCAATAGCCGTCCTCGATGCGAAACAGCGCGCCGTGAATACCGCACTGGATGAGTGTACCGCTGATGTCGAGAAAGCGATCCGTTTCCCATTCCATCGGCGCGCCAGTGTGCGGGCAGCGGTTGCGATAGCCAAACAGGCCGCACGCAGTGCGCACCACGATCAGATCGGCATAGCGGGCATCCGGCCGCAGCATGAAGCCCTTGCTTTGACCTTCGACCAGCGCATCAAGGCGGCAGAGACGCTGTTCGGCCACGGCTAGCGCGCCGCCCGCGTCAGTCGCGGCAGATCGCCATCCAGGCCCATCGCCCGGCGGATCAGGGCCTGCTTCACCGGCCCGGCAGCATCGGTCAGACGCAGACCCAGGTTGCGCAGCAGGCGCAGCGGTGGCAGCGAGTTGCCAAACAGGCGCTTGAAGCCGTCCATCATGCCGAGCATCAGCAGGTTGTTGCCCTTGCGCCAGCGTTCGTAGCGGCGCAGCGTGGCCAGCGTTGCAAAATCCTCGCCGGCGGCCAGCGCATCGAGGATCACCTCGGCCAGGCTTGCCGCATCGAGCAGACCCAGGTTCACACCCTGTCCAGCCAGCGGATGCACCACATGGGCGGCATCCCCGATCAGGGCCAGACCGGGCTGCACATAGGCCTGGGCGTGTTGCAGGCGCAAGGGGAAAGCCGCGCGCGGCCCAATCCCGGTGATCGCGCCCAGCCGGTGGTCGAAGGCCGTAGCCAGTGCCTGGGCGAAATCGGCATCGGGCATGGCCAGCAGCGCATCGGCCTTGGCTGGCGTGGTCGACCAGACGATCGAGCAGCGCCCGTCATGCAGCGGCAGGAAGGCCAGCGGTCCACTGGGCATAAAGCGCTGCCAGGCGGTTTCCTGATGGGGCTGCGCAGTGCGCACGTTGGCGACCAGCGCTTTCTGGCCATAGCCCCAGCCGCTGGTGTCGATACCGGCCTGCTGCCGCACCCGGGACATGGCGCCATCGGCGCCGACCAGCAGTCGGGTGGTGAAACAGCGCCCATCCTGCAGGCACACCCGCCAGCCCTGGCGGCTCAGTGGCTCGGCCCGCTCCAGCGCTGCCGGGCAGAGCAATTCCACCGCCGGCCAGCGCGCTGTTTGCTCAAGCAGGGCGGTTTGCACCACCCGGTTTTCGATGATCCAGCCCAGCAGTGGCTCACCGATGCTGGCGCTATCGAAATGGATCTGGCCAAAGCCGGTCGCGTCCCATACCCGCATGTCACGGAAGGGACTGACCCGCCAGGCGCACATTGCCTCCCAGGCGCCCAGGGCGGCAAACAGGCGCTGCGAGGCGCGGTTGATCGCTGAGACCCGCAGATCCGGTTCGGCATCCGGGCGAATGCGCTCCAGCGCTGCGCCTTCCAGCAGGGCAATACGCAGGTCGCTTGCCCCTAGCGCCCCGGCCAGCGCCGCACCGACCATGCCGCCACCGGCAATGATCAGATCATAATCCAGAGCTGTGTTGTTCATCAGGATCTCCGCGAGAGACCCCGGCCTTCATGCCGGGGAGGGATAGCGGACGGCTCGACTGAGCGTTCGACTGAGCGCTCACGCCGAAGTCTCGCCGAAGTCGGCGCAACAGTCCCCCTGATGGAGACTGTTGTCGAGGAGTCTGTTGCCAGCGCTAGAGCGTTAGGCCGCGCGCCAGCTTCGGCAGGCGTCCATCCAGCCCCATGGTCTGGCGGGCGAAGGCATGCTTGAGCGGTGGCAGCAGGTCAAAGGCCAGCAGGCCCAGGTTACGGGCCGCGCGCACCGGCCACAGCGGGTTGGTGAACAGCCGGGTCAGGGCATCCGTAAAGGCCAGCGTCTGCCGCTGGTCCCAGCGGCGCCAATCGGCGTAGCGATTCAGTACCGCCAGCGTGCCGATATCGGCGTCCGCATGCCGGGCATCGGCGATCACCTCGGCCAGTGCCGCTACATCGCGGATGCCCAGATTGAAGCCCTGGCCAGCGATGGGATGCAGGGTATGCGCAGCATTGCCGATGATCGCCACCCGCTGGCGGGCATGCTCGCGCGCCTTGAGCAGGAACAGCGGATAGGCCTGGCGCTGGCCGGCCCGGTGCAGCGGCCCAAGCCGTTCTCCAAAGCGCTGCTCAAGCAGAGCCAGGAAACCGGCATCGTCCAGCGCCAGGACCGGGGCAACTGCATCCTCCGCAACCGTGCACACCACTGCGCAGCGGTTATCGCTCATCGGCAGAAAGGCCACCGGACCATCGCTGGTGAAGCGTTCATAAGCCACATTGTTATGCGGCAGGGTCGGGCTGACGTTGGCGATCACCGCCTGCTGGCCATACTCCCAGCGCAGCGCCGCGATGCCCAGTTGTTCGCGCACCACCGAGTTTGCGCCATCCGCCGCGATCAACAGGCGGGTGCGGTATTCGACACGCTGCCCGGCAGCATCGCGCAGCGTCGCCCGGGCGGCGTCGTTACTCAGGTGCAGCGTTTCCAGCCGTGCCGGACACAGCAGTTCAACACCGCGCAGCGTCGGCAGTTTTGCCAGCAGCGCCGCGCCAATCGCCCGGGCTGGTACGACATAACCGAGCGCATCAACGCCTTCCTCGTGGCAATCGAGATGGGCAAAACCGGGTGCACCGCGTTCGGAAATGTGGATGCGTTCGATGGGTGTTACCGCTGCTGCAAGCGCCGGCCACAGGCCTAGGGTCTGGAAAATGCGTCGGGTACCCTGCGCCAGAGCCAGGGTGCGGTCATCGTAGCCAGGATGGGCGCTGACGGTCAGCGGTGCCGCCTCGACCAGTCCAATGCGCAGGTCCAGACCGTCCAGCGCGCAGGCCAGGCTGGCGCCAACCATGCCGCCGCCGATGATGAGCAGGTCGTAATCGTAGTCGTAGTCGGTAGGGATGCTCATGAGGAGGGTGATGGGTTGGCCAGTGTTGCGCGCGGCGTCAGGGCTGCATCAGCGCTTCGATGGCATCGATATCCTTGGCTGCGGCCACGGTCAGAACCTCGTGGCCCTCGGTAGTGACCAGCACGTCATCCTCGATGCGGATGCCGATGCGCCACCAGCGCTCCTCGACACCGGCGCTGCCGGCGGCAATGTACAGGCCCGGTTCGATGGTAGTCACCATGCCCGGCTCGAACAGCCGCCACTCGTCGCCGACCTTGTAGTCGCCGACATCATGCACATCCATGCCCAGCCAGTGTCCAGTGCGGTGCATGTAGAACGGTTTGTAGTCTTCATGGGCGATCAGTTCATCAACATCGCCCTGCAACAGACCCAATGCCACCAGGCCCTCGGTGAGTGTGCGCACTGCGGTGTCGTGCGGCGCGCTGAACGGTTGACCGGGGCGCACCTCGGCGATGGCGGCCCGTTGCGCCGCCAGCACCACCTCATACAGGGCGCGCTGCTCGGCGGAAAAGCGGCCATTGACCGGAAAGCTGCGGGTGATATCAGAGGCGTAGCCGTCCAGTTCGGCACCGGCATCGATCAGCACGATGTCACCGTTGCGCAGCGGGGCGTTGTTCTCGGTGTAATGCAGGATGCAGCTGTTATCGCCACCGCCGACGATGGATGGATAGGACCAGCCGGCGCCGTTGCGCAGGAAGGTGTGCAGAATCTCCGCTTCCAGCTCGTATTCCATCATGCCCGGCCGACAGGTCTGCATCGCCCGCTGATGGGCGCTGGCGGCAATGCGCGCCGATTCGCGCATCACTGCGATCTCTTCCGGCTCCTTGCGCAGGCGCATGGCGTGCAGCAGATGCTCCAGGGCGACGAAGGTCACCGGTGCGCGCACCCCGGTGCGGGCCTTGCCGCGCACCTGATTGAGCCAGTCCATGACCCGCTGGTCGAAGGTCGGATTATGGCCGATGGCGTAAAACACCCGCTCACGATTTTCCAGCAGCCCGGGCAGCAGTGTATCGAGCTGGCTGATGGGGTGGGCGTTATCGACACCGTAGCGTGCCATCGCGCCTTCGGGACCGGCGCGCCGCCCGTGCCAGGTTTCCATCAACGGGTCGCGCTCGCGGCAGAACAGCAGGAATTCCTGCTCGCCGCCCGGCACCAGCACGGCAATGGCTTCCGGTTCCGGAAAACCGGTCAGGTAATAGAAATCACTGTCCTGACGGAAGGGATAATGGACGTCGCGGTTGCGGGGTGCCTGTGACGCCGCCGGCAGCAGCGCGATCGAACCAGGTCCCATGCGCTCCATCAGGGCGCGGCGGCGGCGGGCGAAGGTAGCGGGCGGTATGGTGCGAGCAAGCATCGACGGGCGTCTCCCGGTTCAGTGCAGACGTGGCGCCGCTGGGGCGATGGAGTCCAGCAGATCCTGCTGAATCGTCAGCAGGCCTACCCGCAGATATTCGACCACTTCGGCATAGGCGCTTTCGGCATCCTCGCTGGCATCGGTCGCCTCGATGCTGGCGTGGGCGATCTCGGCCACATCGTGCAGAAATTCCTGGCTGGTCGCCGACAGATGTGCATTGGCGCGCGTTTGCTGGAGTTCCAGCCCCAGACCATACAGCAGGCCCTGGCACCAGGCGCTGAGGGCGGCGGTCCGCTGGGGCAGTTCGGTATCATCGTCGGGCAGCAGCAGCGAGATGGCGGTATCGGCGCTGCCCAGCTGCGCGGCGGTATGTTCAAACAGCATGATCAAGCCCTGATGCTGGGTTGCGGCCTGATCCGCGCTGGGCGCGTCGAAGGTGCTGGCGACATGGTGCAGCCAGCGCCTGGCATCAAGACCCGGGGCAGCGCAAAGAAGACCGCATAGCAGGCCGTGCAGTTCCACCGCATCGAGTGGTTCGAGCAGCGTGGCGAAGTCGGAGAAACACAGCGGGACGGTTGCGGACATGTGGATAGCGATGCTGGGTGCGTGGCGAAATTCATTTAATCCTAGCATCCTGCGCATTGTTCCCGAAAGCGCGCTTCAATTGACCATCCCGGAACAGGCGCTCTATAGTAATTGATATGAAAGACCAAGATCCGCAAGACCTCAGCCCACCTGCCGAGCCGTTGCTGTCGCCTGAATTCCTGAGCGATGTCGCGCCGGACGGCCTGTCCGCATCCTCTGTTGGGGCGGCGGAATCCCCCGTGCCAGTCATTGCTGGACCGGCTGCTGCAGACGATACGCTTGCTGTGGACGGATCAGCTCAATCCGACAGTGTGCCCGGGCTGGAAGCCGATAATGTCACGGGCAGCGCCATGGGAGATCTGGTGCTGCTTACCGGTCGTCTGGGATGCCTGATCGCGCTGTGCGAGCGTCTGATGCAGGACAATGAAACCCTGCGTGAGCAGGCGCGGGAACTGTGTGCCGAACGCGATGCGCTGCAGGAACATAATGAACGGCTGCGCACCCGTATCGAGGCCATGGTCGTACGCATTAAGGGTCTGGAGTAAAACGCGATGAATCAGGACGTGATCGGCGTTACGGTGCAGCTGCTGGGCATCGACTATCGGATTGCCTGCCGTCGCGATGAACGCGCTGGACTGATCGCGGCGGCGCATCATCTGGATAGCAAGATGCGTGAAGTGCGCGACCACAGCAGCAAGCTGCTAAGTCCAGACGCGATTGCAGTCATGAGTGCCTTGAATGTCAGCTATGAATGGATTCAGCAGCAACAGCAGTTAACTGAACAGGATACGGTTTTACGGCGCCACACCCAGGATTTATTGCAAAAAGTTGACGATTTGCTTAGCAAAGCCTCTGCCGCTGGATTATAATTTCCTTGAGCGCAGCTTTGTTCATGTCCTTTGGGCGTTCTCTGCGGTGTTCGAGTAGTGGGCCGGGTAACCCCTTGATCCTAGATGTTAATACCCAGGGAGCACAGCTGTTGGCGTAGGTGTGCATGTCCGCCCTCGCTGCGGAAAGCCTGATACGCTGCCTGTTCCCCCACTTGAACCACCACGGTTCAAGGGCGATGGTCCGAGACGGCACAGGCGGAGGACGCCCCCCTCCTTGAGTCGAATCAGGCGGTGCGTGAGCACCGCCTTTTTTATTTCGTGTTGTTTATGTCGCTGTTGCTGGGTGCCTATGAATTTGCGGGAATCCGTTCCTGAATTGCGCCAGCGCCTGCGTGTCCAGCGCAGCGGTCTATCGACCGCAACGCGCCAGCAGGCGGCGCTGGCGGTTGCTGAAGTGTTGCGGCAATGGCCAGCGTTTGGCGCAGCGGCCCGGATCGCCGCCTACTGGGCCTGCGGCGGCGAGCTGGACCCGGCACCGGCGCTGGCTGGCGTAGTCGCTGCGGGCCGGGCAATCTATCTGCCGGTGCTGGCGGCGGACGGTTCCGGTGCGCTGCACTTTGCTCCGTATCAAGCCGGTATGCCGCTGCGCCGCAACCGTTTCGGTATTCCTGAGCCTGATGTGCAGCCGGCGGCGCTGCTGGCGCCTGCGCAACTGGGTCTGGTGCTGACGCCACTGCTGGCTTTCGACCGGACCGGCACGCGCCTGGGCATGGGCGGTGGTTTCTACGACCGCAGCTTTGCCTTTCTGCGTGATCCGCGCTATCACGGTCCGCGGCCTTGTCTGCTGGGCGTAGGCTATGCGTTTCAGCAGGTCGAAAACCTGGTCCGGCAGCCTTGGGATGTGCCGTTGTCCGCGGTGGTGACTGAGCAGGGGTTGACGGTGTTTAACACGGAGGATGGCGTCTACGATGAACTACTGGCTGCTGAAATCGGAACCGCACAGCTTTAGCCTCGACGATCTCGCGGCAGCGCCGGGGCAGACCACAGCCTGGGAAGGCGTGCGCAATTATCAGGCGCGCAATTTCCTGCGCGACGGGTTGCGGATCGGTGACCAGGCGTTTTTCTATCATTCCAGCATTGCCCAGCCGGCGATCGTCGGTCTTGTCGAGGTGACCCGGGCCGCCTATCCGGATGCCAGCGCCTTTGACCCCGGCAGCCCCTATTACGACCCGGCCAGTAGCCCTCAGGCACCACGCTGGTATTGCGTCGATGTACGACTGATCGAACGCTTGCGCCGGCCGATAACCCTGGCCGGGTTGAAGCGCTGTCCGGCGCTGGCGGATTTTGCCCTGCTGCGTCGCGGCAACCGCCTGTCGGTGCTGGCGGTGAGCGCGGCGCAGTGGGCCTGTATTCTGGATCTGGCAGCGGCACCACTGGCCTAGCTTAGCTGCGTCCGTCCAGGAACAGCCGGTAGGCGGGATTAGCGGTTTCCTCGCTGAAAGGATAGCCGAGCGCGTGGATGTACTGCTGGAACTGTGGCCGCTCCGCCTCTGGCACCTGAATGCCGACCAGTACCCGGCCATGGTCGGACCCGTGGTTGCGGTAGTGAAACAGGCTGATATTCCAGCCATGGGCCATGCCGGTGAGGAACTTCAATAAAGCGCCCGGCCGCTCGGGAAACTGGAAGCGGTAGAGAATCTCGTCGCGAATCCCCGGAGCATGGCCGCCGACCATGTAGCGCACATGCAGCTTGGCCATCTCGTTATCGCTCATGTCCACTACCGGATAGCCCGCTTCGCGCAGGGTCGCGATGATCCGGCTCTTCTCGTCTTCACCCTCGCTGAGCTGGATTCCGGCGAACACCTGTGCCTGACGGGCATCGGCATAGCGATAGTTGAATTCGGTGATGGCGCGCTTGCCGATGCTGTTGCAGAACTTGCGGAAGCTGCCGGGCTGTTCGGGAATGGTGACCGCCAGCAGGGCTTCGCGGCGTTCGCCGAGTTCGGCGCGCTCGGCGACGTGGCGCAGGCGGTCGAAGTTGATATTGGCCCCGCAATTGATCGCGATTAGATTGGCGCCGCTGATGCCGGTGCGCGCTACATACTTTTTCAGACCCGCTGTGCCCAGGGCGCCAGCCGGTTCGGCGATCGAGCGGGTATCGTCGAAAATGTCCTTGGTGGCGGCGCAGATCTCGTCGGTGGAGACCACGATCACCTCATCCACCAGTTGCCGCGCCAGGCGGAAGGTTTCCTCGCCAACCTGTCGCACCGCAACGCCATCGGCAAAGATGCCGACTTGGTCGAGCATCACCCGCTGACCTTCCTGGAGCGCGTCATGCATCGAGGCGGCATCGTCCGGTTCCACGCCGATGATCTTGATCTCGGGGCGCAGGAACTTGATATAGGCGGCGACGCCCGCGATCAGGCCACCGCCACCGACGGCGATGAAGACCGCATCAATGGGGTCGGGGTGCTGGCGCAGGATTTCCATGCCGATGGTGCCATTGCCGGCGATGACGTCGGGGTCGTCGTAGGGGTGGATGAAGGTCAGACCCCGTTCCGCTTCCAGTTGCCGGGCGTGTTGATAGGCCTCGTCATAGGTATCACCAAACAGAACAGTCTTGCCGCCCCGGTCGCGCACCGCCTGCACCTTGATCGGTGGCGTGGTGCGCGGCATGACAATGGTGGCCTTGACGCCGAGCCGTTGCGCGGCCAGAGCGACGCCCTGGGCGTGATTGCCGGCTGAGGCACAGATCACGCCCTTGTCGAGAGCGGCGCGGGGCAGTCCGGAGATCTTGTTGTAGGCGCCGCGCAGCTTGAAGGAAAACACCGGCTGCAGGTCTTCGCGCTTGAGCAGCACGCGGTTGTTCAGGCGCCGCGACAGCCGTGGCATCAGATCCAGTGGCGATTCGATAGCAACATCGTAGACGCGGGCGGTGAGAATCTTTTTGATGTAGTCGTGCATAACGGCTATAAGGTGAGGCCCTGAATCGTGTCAGGGCGCTGATGGTTGAATGGTGACTGGAGCCGGTCCGGCGCGGCAGCCGCTATGCAGCCGTCACGCGCCGCACAATATCGCCGCAGGAGAGTGCCCGCATGTCCAGTGATGATCTGAAAAAACGCGCCGCCGAGGCGGCTCTGGAATATGTCGAAGACAACATGATCGTGGGGGTCGGTACCGGTTCGACGGTGAACCATTTTATTGATGCGCTGGCGCGCATCAAGCACCGCATCGATGGTGCGGTATCGAGCTCGGAGGCGTCGACCCAGCGCCTGAAGGCGCATCATATCCCGGTGCTGGATCTGAACGCGGCCGGTCCGTTGCCACTGTATGTCGATGGTGCCGATGAGTCCAACCACTCCTTACAGTTGATCAAGGGCGGCGGCGCGGCGCTGACCCGCGAGAAGATCGTAGCGGCCGCCAGCGAGCAGTTTGTGTGCATCGCCGATCAGTCCAAGCTGGTGGACGTGCTGGGCACCTTTCCGCTGCCGGTCGAGGTGATCCCGATGGCACGCAGCCATGTGGCCCGTGAGTTGCTCAAGCGCGGTGGTCAGCCGGTGCTGCGCGAGCATTGTGTGACGGATAACGGCAATCTGATCCTGGATGTCTATAACCTGCGCATCCTGGAGCCCGCCAGGCTGGAGGCGGAGTTGAACAACATTCCCGGCGTGGTCACCGTGGGCCTGTTCGCGCTGCGGCCAGCGGATCTGCTGCTACTGGGAACCCCCACAGGGGTGCGCACGCTGCGTCCTTGAGCGCGGATCTGCCGGGTTCATCTCAATGAAAAACGGGCGCTGCATGCAGCGCCCGTCGCCCTTACGCCTGTTTTCGCTCAGGCTGTGTCAGATCAGAAGTCGACGCGGGTACCGATCGAGAACGCGGTCTGATCACCGTAGAGAGTCGTATTGGAATCAGCGCTGCGACCGATGTACTCAACCCACATGCGGGTGCGCTTGCTGAAGTTGTACTGATAGCCCAGCAGGTAGTTGTCGATGCTGTCAGAGCCATCAGTGCCCGGATCAAGCTGGCCGTAGGCAGCGCTGACGACATTGTTGCCGAAGGTGTACGAACCGGCCAGGTAGACGTTGGTCGCGTCGTCGCCACCGAAGACCTTGACGTTATTGACCTTGACGTTGTTCAGCAGGCCGAATTCATTCAGGGTGCCCTGCTCATACATCAGACCGATCGTGAAGGCGCCGGCGGCGTAGCCCAGGCCAACGTTCCACTGCGACAGGTCCAGATCCAGGGCAAGACCGTTGCCGATCGAATAGCTGCTGTCGCCATCGAGCTGGATGTAGCTGACGCCCGCGAAGAACGGACCGCTGCTGTACTTGGCAGCGATATTCCACAGGTCAATGCTATCCGAATAACCACTCGGGTCGTTCTTGGCGCCGTTCATGACCAGCATGGCTTCACCACTGAAGCCATTGAAGTCCGGCGTCGCGTAGTACAGGCTGTTCTCAAGGCGGAACAGCGAGCCTTCGCCGTAGTCACGGTCAGCGGTCGGATTCAGACTGAAGCCGTTGAAGGAGCCACCGAGGAAGGCGGTAGCGCCGAGCGACTTGTCGGTATTGAAAATATCGATGACGCTGGCGACGTGGTAGTACGGGCTTTCCTGGGTACCGAGGGTCAGGGTGCCGAAGCCGCCCTTGAGGCCGACGAACTTGGGACGGTTGCTGCTTTCCAGGTTACCGCCTTCGGTCATGTCAACGCCGAATTCGTACTGGTACACAGCGCTCAGACCACCGCCCAGTTCTTCCGAACCCAGGACGCCGATGCGCGAGGAGTTATTGACGACATCCCAGTAACCGCTGGCCGGATCATCGTCGTTGTAGTCAACCGATACACGCGCGGAACCGTACAGGATGGTGTCGGCCTGCGCGACCAGCGGGGCGCTCAGGGCAGCGGCAACGGCAAGAGCAAGAACGGATTTTTTCATGGCATGGATCCCCAAAGTTGTCTGCAAACCGACCAGGACTTCAAAATTCACTTTCCGATCAACCGTGATTTGATGGGAAAGCACCCTTGAAGCAGTGTGTTACGGGATTTTATATACGTATCGCAGCAAAAAAGCAACTAATTTTTTATAAAAAAACAACTTTTGGCGTTAATGCAACGACGGGGTCCAGAATGGACCGATACCAGGATGGATCAAGAGGCTTGGGGCAGGGGCAATTAAATGAAAACGGACACCCGAAGGTGTCCGTTTATCCAGCATCAGACCAATCGCTGAAGATTAGAAGTCGTGACGGGTACCGATCGACACCACGTTCTTGTCTTCGTAGTAACCGTCCGAGGTGCGGCCCAGGTACTCAACCCACACGCGGGTACGCTTGCTGAAGTTGTACTGGTAGCCCAGCAGGTAGTTGTTGATATCTTCCTGCTGAATCACGCCCACCACACCATTGCTGACCACTGCGATGTTGTTGTCATCGGGGCTGACGAAGCCGTAGGCAGCGCGGACAACATTGTTGCCGAAGGTGTACTGGCCAGTCAGGTAGATATTCTGGCTCTTGCCGATGTACAGGTTGTTGACATCGCCATCTTCATAGGAGAGAGACGCGGAGAAGGGACCCTGGTTGTAGCCGAAGGCCAAACCCCACTGCTCGCCGTCATAGGTGGGAGCGGTCACGAAGTCGCCGAAGCTCGGGCCTTCCAGCGCCATGTAGGTCGCGCCAGCGAAGAACGGACCGTTCTTGTAGGAGGCGCTCAGGTTCCACATATCGACGCCGTCAGACAGATTGCTCGGCAGCAGGTTGGTGCTGTACATCTTGCACAGCTGCGACGGAGTGTTCGGATCCTGCGGGGCGCAGCTGCCATTCATGACCAGCATGGCCTGGGCGCTGAAGCCACTGAAGTTGGGCGTGGTGTAGATCAGGCTGTTGTCCATACGGCGGCCGTATGCATAGCCCAGATAGCTGTCGGTAGCAAAGGAACGGCTGCTGTTGAAGATATCGCCGATGCCGATGACGTTGTAGTAGGGGGTCCACTGGGTACCCGCAGTCACCGAGCCGAAGCCGCCCTTGAGGCCGACGAACTTGGGACGGTTGCTTTCCAGATTGCCGCCTTCGGTCATGTCAACGCCGAATTCATACTGATAGATGGCGCTCAGGCCACCACCCAGGTCTTCTTCACCACGCACACCCAGGCGGGAGGCGTTGTTGTACACGTCCCAGTAGCTGTCGCTGTTGCTGCCACTGCTGAAGGGATTGGCCGTGCCGTCGTCGACGTAGTCAACGGAGACACGGGCGGAGCCGTACAGGGTGGTGTCGGCGTAGGCGGCCGTGGAACCGATCAGAGCGGCGGCAACGGCCAGCGCAAGAGTAGACTTTTTCATGATGGAACTCCCAGGTTTGCGTTGTATTCGCACAACATAATGGCGTTTGCACTTCATTGGGGAAATTTATACGCATTTTGCAGCGGAAACGCAACTGATATTTTCAAAAAAAACACAAAGGCCGTTAGTTTGTTTTAAACGAACAACAAAAGTGTTGCTTTAGTGCAAAATAAACTAAAAAGCCCACCTTGGTGGTCAAGGTGGGCTTGGTGCTGGCTGGGGGACTAGGATTCGAACCTAGGTTGACGGAGTCAGAGTCCGTAGTCCTGCCGCTAGACGATCCCCCAGTAAAACCGATAAAGCTGTTGTTAACGCTTGGAGTACTGCGTGGCGCGGCGGGCCTTGCGCAGACCCACTTTCTTGCGCTCAACTTCGCGGGCGTCACGGGTGACGAACCCAGCCTTGCGCAGCGTGGCGCGCAGACTCTCATCATATTCAAGCAGGGCGCGGGTGATGCCATGACGGATGGCACCGGCCTGACCGGTGATGCCACCACCGCGCACGGTCACGTAGACATCAAAGCGCTCGCTCATGTCAACGGCGCCGAGCGCCTGATGCACAACCATGCGCGAGGTCTCACGACCAAAGTATTCATCAAGCGGACGCTGGTTGACCGTGATTTTGCCGGTGCCAGGCTTCAGGAACACACGGGCGGTGGCGGTTTTGCGACGGCCCGTGCCATAGTTCTGGTTTTCAATCATTCCTGCTCGTTCCATGCGGTGTCAGGTTGCTGCTGCTCAGCGGGCCAGTTCCAGCGCCTTGGGCTGCTGGGCGGCATGGCAATGCTCGGGACCGGCGTAGACCTTCAGCTTGCGAAACATTGCCCGACCCAACGTGTTCTTGGGCAACATGCCCTTGATGGCGATCTCCAGGGCGCGCTCCGGGGTCTGCTGCAACATTTTCTCCAAGGAGATGGACTTCATGTTGCCTACATAGCCCGTAGTCCGGTAGTAGACCTTGTCGGTCTTCTTGCGACCCGTGGTACGCACCTTCTCGGCATTGACCACAATGATGTAGTCGCCGGTATCAACGTGAGGAGTATATTCGGGCTTATGCTTGCCCCGCAAGCGACGCGCGACTTCCGACGACAGCCGGCCCAGAACCTTGTCCGTGGCGTCGATCACGTACCAGTCGCGCTTGACCTCGGCCGGCTTGGCGCTGAAAGTTTTCATGTGTGACGTGCTCCGAAAATCCCGTGTACGCTTGGAAAGCCGCGTATTCTATTCAGATGCCCCGCGCATTGCAAGTCTGGCGAGTGTGCTAGATGCGCAGGCGTTCTACGATCCGGCCATTGCACAGATGCTCGTTGATGATCTCGTCGAGATCGGTATGGTCAACATAGGTATACCAGGTCTCCTCGGGATAGATCACCAGCACGGGGCCTTCGCCGCAACGATCCAGGCAGCCGGCATTGTTGATGCGCACCTTGCCGGGGATCGCCGCGCCAAGCGCCTTGACGCGCTGCTTGACGTGGTCGCGCGCTTCCTGGGCGCCGTATTGCTGGCAGCATTGCGAGCCGTCGGCGCGCAGGTTGGTGCAAAAGAAGACGTGATAGCGATAATAGGACACCGCAATCCTCTCCAAGGTTGAATGTACGCTTATGACCGCCCGCTACTATACCCCTGCCGATGCCTTGCTTATCAGCTTTGATCAGGCCATGCGCACAATTTTTGGCCAGCCAGCCACAACCGGTCGCGGCAATCCCGCCGATCATGCAGCGGAAACTGACTTATCACAGACCGAGCAGCGCGAAGCAGCACGGCTGATGCGGGTTAATCATACTGGGGAAGTCTGCGCGCAGGCGCTGTATCAGGGGCAGGCGCTGACTGCGAAGCTGGACACGGTGCGCGGCCGCATGGAGCAGGCAGCCCATGAGGAAAACGACCATCTCGCCTGGTGCGATGCGCGTCTGCAGGAACTGAGCAGCCGGCCGAGTGTATTCAACCCGCTGTTCTATGCCGGTGCTTTCGCCATCGGCGCGCTGGCCGGCAAGGCCGGCGATCGCTGGAGCCTGGGCTTTGTTGCCGAGACCGAGCATCAGGTGATCGCGCACCTGAACAGCCATCTGGAACGCCTGCCCGCTGCCGACCAGCGCAGCCGGGCGATTCTCGAACAGATGCGCGAGGACGAAGCCCGTCATGCGACCGAGGCGCTGGCAGCCGGTGGTGCGCGTCTGCCGCTGCCGGTGCGGGCTCTAATGAAGGGTGTGTCCAGGGTAATGACGGGCGCTACCTATTGGGCCTGAGGTGAACGGCAGCGTGCCTGACCGGCCTGATGGGATGATGGATTGGCGCCGCGAAAAATCTCCCGCATCTCGCGCCGCAGGCGTTGCGCCAACCGTGTGCGCTGTTCGACGGTCAGCAGCGCTGGATCGGTATCGATCAGGTGGCGTTCGAGCACGAAGTCCCGGCGCAGCAGCCGGGTGTGAAACAGGCGTTCGCGCGGCAGGTTGACATCAAGCATCCGGTAGCGCGCCTGAATCTCTGGCGCGAGATACTGGCTGATCGAGTCGATCGGGTGGTCGATGAACTGCTTGTGGCCCTCGACATCGCGGGTGAAGCCGCGTACCCGATAGTCAAGCGTCAGCACATCGGCAGCTGGATTGAAGCTGCCGATCAGCACATTCAGTGCCCGCAGTGGCGAAAGCTGGCCGCAACTGGAAACTTCGATATCGGCGCGAAAGGTGTTGATGACGCTGCCCGGATCGCTCTCGGGATAGGTGTGGGCGGTGATGTGGCTTTTATCGAGATGGCAGATGAGCGCCTCGGGCCGGAGAGGGTGCGCGCTGTGCACCAGGTCTTCGGCGAGCAGCAGGCTGACGCTGGCGCCCTCAGGTTCGTAGTCCTGATGGGTGGCATGGAGAATCCGGGCGCCGATAAGTTGCGCGATGCGGCGCAGACGCTCAAGCAGCGGCCGGGCGCCATAGAGCGCATCGATCTGGGCGCTGTATGCAGCCTGCTGGGCGGGTGTTGCCGTATAGCGGACGGCATAGACGCTGCAACTGAGGGTCTTGGCCAGATTGTTGAACGCCTGCAGGCGCAGGCGGGGCGGGGTCGCTGATTCTGGCATGGTGCGCGACCCCGGCAGCTTGTGCTCAGCTCTCGCGGATTTCGAAGGTGTGGGTGATGCGCGCGGTCTTGCCGAGCATGATCGAGGCCGAGCAGTATTTTTCCGCTGAAAGCTGAATGGCGCGTTCGATGTGCTTGGCGCTCAGGTTCACACCGGTGAACAGAAAGTGCACATGAATGCCGGTGAATACCTTCGGATCCTCGCTGGCGCGCTCGGCTTCGAGCTGTACCTCGCAGCCACGCAGATCCTGGCGGGCCTTGCGCAGGATGTTCACCACATCGATGGCGGTGCAGCCGCCCATACCCATCAGCAGCATTTCCATCGGTCGCGGGCCCAGGTTATGACCGCCCAGTTCCGGCGGCCCATCCATCACCAGCGCATGGCCGCTGGGCGATTGGGCGACGTAGGTCATGTCTTCCAGCCAGGTGACACGGGTCTTCACGGCAATACTCCAGGGCTAAGCGTGAACAGTTCGGCCAGTTTCGCGCCGGGATCGGCGGCGCGCATGAATGCTTCACCCACCAGGAAGGCGGATACGCCATGCTCGCGCATCAACGCCACATCGGCCGGGCCATGAATGCCGCTCTCGGTGACCACGAGCCGATCGCCGGGCATGCGCGCCAGCAGCTTCAGCGTGGTATCGAGACGGGTTTCAAAACTGCGCAGGTTGCGATTGTTGATGCCGATCAGCGGCAGATCAAGTGCCAGCGCCCGCTCCAGTTCGTCGCCATCATGCACTTCCACCAGCACATCCAGATGCAGCTCAGTGGCCAACTGGGCCAACTCGCGCAGCCGGGCATCCTCCAGTGCGGCGACGATCAGCAGAATGGCATCAGCACCGATCAGCCGCGCTTCATGGACCTGATAGGGATCGATGATGAAATCCTTGCGCAGTGCGGGCAGGGTGCAGGCGGCGCGCGCCTCACGCAGGTCATCCTCATGACCCTGGAAAAAGTCATGATCGGTCAATACCGATAGACAGGCCGCGCCTCCGGCAGCATAGCTTTGGGCAATCTGTGCCGGGTGGAACGGATCGCGCAGCAGACCCTTGCTGGGCGAGGCGCGTTTGATTTCGGCGATTACTGCCGCCCGGCCCTCGGCCATGACCTGTTGCAGGCGCTTGTGGAACGGTCGCGGTTGCGGCAGATCCGCCAGTCGGGCGATCACTTCAGGCAGGTCCAGCCGCGCCCGGCGCTCGGCGACTTCCTCGGCCTTGCGGGCGAGAATCCTGTGCAGAATGTCGGGTGTGCCGCTCATGCCGCCAATTCCCGGGTGCAGTGCACGAATTCATCCAGCTTGGCCCGTGCCGCGCCGCTGGCCAGAGTTGCGCGCGCCAGAGCGATGCCTTCGCCAATATCGGCGGCCAGATTGGCGGCGTACAGGGCGGCGCCGGCGTTGAAGATAACGATATCGCGCGGCGTGCCCGGTTCATTGTCCAGGGCATTGAGCAGCATGGCCCGGGATTGCTCGGCACTGTCGACGCGCAGGCCGCGATTGGACACCATCGCCAGACCGAAATCCTCGGGGTGAATTTCATATTCGCGGATCATGCCATCCTTAAGCTCGCCGACCAGGGTGGTTGCCCCGAGCGAGATTTCATCCATGCCATCCTTGCCCCAGACCACCAGCACATGCTGCGCGCCGAGCTGCTGCATCACCCGCACCTGGATGCCAACCAGATCAGGGTGGAAGACGCCCATCAATTGATTGGGTGCGCTGGCCGGGTTGGTCAGCGGGCCGAGGATATTGAAAATGGTGCGCACCCCCATTTCGCGGCGTACCGGAGCGACGTTTTTCATCGCCGTGTGGTGGTTGGGTGCGAACATGAAGCCAATGCCGGTGGTTTCGATGCAGGCAGCGACCTGGGCCGCGTTCAGATCGATGCGCGCGCCAAGTGCTTCCAGTACGTCGGCGCTGCCGGATTTGGAGGAGACGCCGCGATTACCGTGCTTGGCGACCCGCGCACCGGCGGCGGCGACTACGAACATGCTGGCGGTGGAAATATTGAACGTATGGGCGCCATCGCCGCCGGTGCCGACGATATCGACGAAATGCTCGTGTGGTGGCGCGACGTGGACCTTGGTGGACAGTTCGCGCATGACCGTGGCGGCGGCGCTGATTTCGCCAATGGTTTCCTTCTTGACCCGCAGACCGGCCAGGATTGCTGCCGTCATCACCGGGGAAATCTCGCCGGCCATGATCTGGCGCATCAGCGAGAGCATCTCATCGTAGAAGATCTCGCGGTGTTCGATGGTGCGTTGCAGGGCTTCCTGGGCGGTGATGAGCATCGAAGTCTCCGGGGCGCCGGGCGATCGGGCCTCAGCGTGGATTGAGAAAATTGTGCAGCAGGGCGTGGCCGTGCTCGGTGAGAATTGATTCGGGGTGGAACTGCACGCCTTCGACCGGCCATTCGCGGTGGCGCACGCCCATGATTTCGTCGCAGTCGCCGTCCGCAGTCTGGGTCCAGGCGGTGATCTCCAGGCAATCGGGCAGGCTGTCGCGCTCAATGACCAGGGAATGATAGCGCACCACGGTGAAGGGATTGGGCAGGCCGGCGAACACGCCCTGATCACGATGGTAAACCAACGAGGTCTTGCCGTGCATCACCTCGCGGGCGCGGATGATGCGGCCACCGAAGGCCTGGCCGATGCTCTGGTGGCCGAGGCAGACGCCAAGGATGGGAATTTTGCCGGCGAAGTGCTCGATGGTGGCAAGCGATACGCCGGCTTCGCTGGGCGTGCAGGGGCCGGGTGACAGGACGATGCGCGCCGGCTGTAATGCGGCTATGTCGTCCGGGGTGATCTGGTCATTGCGATATACCTGCACCTCTTCGCCCAGTTCGCCAAAATACTGGACCAGGTTGTAGGTGAAGGAGTCGTAGTTGTCGATCATCAGCAGCATAGCGCAGCTATCCTTTGTTCGGTATGGCCATGGTTCCAGATAATCGGCTTTGATATCCGCTACTTATTTTGATGCCCCTGCACCGATGGTCGGGAACCGAATGCACGAAAGTTATTATTGTCCCCCATATCGGTCATGTGGACTACCGCGCCTGTCCTGCAGGGTGCAAGGGAGTTGCTTCGCTCGGCTGGCGCGTTGCTGTCAGGGTCATGAGTTGTTGCAACAAAGCTGTCAGCAAAGCGCCGCCGGTTCAGCATATAGATACCGCTGAAAGCCACTGAACACCTTGCCGATTGCATCCGGCCGACCCAGATCAGCCACCGCATCCGGGATGGAATCGTGGTATTTCAGCTTCAGGAGGGGTGTCAGCTTGGCTTGATCCAGTTCTTCCACCCCGAGCGCCACATAGTGCGACAGCACGAAGTCGAGAAACACCCGCTGCTTCGGATTGAAGTTTGCGCTGATGATCGCCATCGCCCGATCCGCCCGTTCCTTACGGGTCAGCGGTTCCAGTGCATAGGCCACATGGGCCAGCACATCGAACAGGTCGCTTTTCTCGGCATCAATGATCTTCTGCATTTCGGCCAGTTGGTCCTTGCCGAATCCCTTTGCGGCCAGACCTTCCAGCAACTTGCGGCGGGTATCGGGCGTGCTCCACAGCGCCCGCAGTTCGTTTTCGTCCTTGAAGAAATCAGGCAGCCTGCCGAACAGCGCTTCCATGAACTGCTGCGCCGACATCGGGGTGCCGTCCGGGTGCCAGAAGCTGGTAACCACCATGTGCTGGATTGAGCGCGACTTGCCATCGGCCAGCTTCACCTTGACCTTCTTCTTGCACACGCAGGGGCGCTGCAGGCACTTCGGGCAGGCTTCCTTGGGGCAGGTGCAGGGCGATATGCCGCAGCGGTAACAAGCCGTTGGCAGCTCCTTGATACAGATACAGGGCAGCGCATGGCATTTGCTGCAAGTCTCCGGCTCGATCGGCTCACCATCCCATTCCGGGTCGCTGAAATGATGGTGCGCCTTGACGAAGTCGTAGATCGTGAAGTAATCCTTGCCGTCGTAAAGCCGCGTGCCGCGCCCGATGATCTGCTTGAACTCGATCATCGAATTCACCGGCCGCAGCAGGACGATGTTGCGCACGTTGCGCGCATCGACGCCGGTGGACAGCTTCTGCGACGTGGTGAGGATGGTCGGGATGTGTTTCTCGTTGTCCTGAAAATCCCGCAGCCATTGCTCGCCCAAAGCGCCATCGTTGGCGGTCACCCGATGGCAGTAGTTGGGATCGGTGCTGGTCTTGGCCTGGTTGATCAGGTCGCGGATTGCCAGGGCATGATCCTGTGTGGCGCAGAACGCCAGCGTCTTTGCCCGCTGATCGATCTGCGCCATGAAAATCTCGACGCGCTTCTTCTCGCGCTCCTTGATCTCGATGATCCTGTTGAAGTCCGCTTCTTCGTAGCGCTTGCGGGCCTCGATCTCGCCTTCAACCACCGTGTCGTCGGGCGTATAGATGTATTCGTCGAGCGTGGTTGATATCTGCTTGACGCGGAACGGTGTCAGAAAGCCATCGTTGATGCCGTCCTTGAGCGAGTAGATGAACACCGGCTCGCCGAAGTAGGCATAGGTATCAACATTGTCCTTGCGCTTTGGGGTAGCGGTCAGGCCAAGCTGTACGGCTGGGGCAAAGTAATCGAGGATGCCGCGCCAGTTGCTCTCGTCGTTGGCTCCGCCCCGGTGACACTCGTCAATGACGATGAAGTCGAAGAAATCGGGCGGATACTCGCCAAAGTAGAGGCTGCGTTCGGGTTGTGGTTCGACAAGCTCACCACGAACGTCGGCCATATTCCGTTCGCCCTGAGCCTCCTGAGCTTGTATCGAAGGGCGAAGGGCCGGCCCGCTCATGAAGGTCTGGAAGATGGTGAAGAAGAGGCTGCCGTTCTTCGGCACCTTGCCCTTTTTGCGGATATCCGCCGGGTCAATGCGCACCAGCGCCTTATCGTCGAAAGCGGAAAAGGCGTTGTAGGCTTGATCGGCCAGAATGTTGCGGTCGGCCAGGAACAGGATGCGCGGTCGACGGGTCGGTTCGTTTCCGTTCGCACTGAGCCTGTCGCAGTGCCAGTCAGTCAGATTCCACCGGCTCTGAAACAGCTTCCACGCGATCTGGAAGGCGATGAAGGTCTTGCCGGTGCCAGTCGCCAGCGTTAGCAGAATGCGTTCCTGCCCGGCCGCTATGGCTGCCAACACCCGCTCGATGGCAATATCCTGATAGTAGCGCCCCTGAAAGAAGCCGCCCTTATCCTCAAATGGCACGGATGCAAAGCGATCCCGCCAGGCGTTTTGGGTGGTGAAGGTGCGCTGCCACAGTTCATCGGGTGAAGGGAAAGCGGCAATCTCGCCTTCTTCCGCCGTCTGCATGTCAATACCGTAGATGCCCTGCCCGTTGCTGGCGTAAGTGAAGCGCAGCGCCAGTTTGCCGGCGTAGTCCTTGGCCTGCGCTACGCCTTCGGTTAGCGCCTTGTCCCACGCCTTGGCCTCGACCACTGCCAGCTTGGTGTTGCGGTATTCCAGAACGTAATCCGCCGTTAGCGGCTTGCCGCGTTTGTCCGCGCCTTCCAGTCGGCCCAGCGTGATCGGGTACTCGCGCCGAATGCGACTGCCTTCGACGACACCCCAACCAGCCGCAGCAAGTGCAGGGTCAATGTGTTCAGCACGGGTTTCGGCTTCGTTCATATAGGTTTTCAGGTGCGAATGATCAGTACGGTCGCCTGAACGTCGATTCGGAAACCGTAGTTCCGATGGAATCGAAGCATGCGTTCGTTATCAATATGCGCAAACGGTTTATGACGCTTGTTACAAGCAAACGCTTTTTTGTGGCGAAACCGCGTCAGGTCATGATGGTCGCGGAGAAAACGGATCGTCGATTCCAATTGCTCAATGGCATGCGATTGCCAGTCGTCTTTTTTATCTTTCAACTCTACCAGATACAACAGATCGTCCGTGGTCAGCATGCCATCGCAGCGCCCCCGGCTTGGCTCATCGCCGTCCTGAATCACGCACTTGTCGATGGCAGTGAATGTGACCGCCTTCCGTGCAGGGTTTTCCACGGTCGCAACCCATTTTTCCGGTGTGGTCGTATCGACATAAGCTGGGGTCGCATTCTGGTCATCACACAGCCCGAACCGTTCCTGACTGAACGGGCCGCTCTGACATTCCGGCTTGAAGAAATCCATTCAGATCGTCTCTTCCAGCTCCAGCAACTGGTCGAACAGTTCATTCCCTGTGTGCAACCATTCATTCAGCACGTTCTGATCCGAGGGAATGCCCTCGAAACAAGGCAGCCGGCTAATGCTGCCATCCCGCTCGTTACACTGGTAGATCGCAACATCGTTGGCCCGCAGCAAAGCCTCTTGAGGGACGATGGCATTCAGTCGGGGCAGCAAGTTCTCGCGCCCGTGCGAAATGATATGTTGCTGCACGTGTTTTCCCTGAATCGCAAGGCTGAGGTAATTGACGATATAGGGGCTGTGCGTGGTCAGCACCAGACGGTTGTGCTCGCCTTGGCTATTGAAGGCCAGCAGGCTTTTGAGGATGTCCCATTGCGATGATGGAAACAGGTTTTGCTCCGGCTCCTCGACGATATTGATGAACGCCGTCTTGTTGAAACGGCGGGAAAGCACGGAGATTGCCACCCGTTTTTGCTCTTCTGTCAGGGCGTCATTAGCAAAAATACTTTCCACGCCTTTCTTGAACCGATCCAGTTCGTCGGTGCTCATCGGCTGCTGGCTGCTCTGGCTTGGTTCCTGAACCGTACTGGCTAGATGCTTGCTAACCAGATACAAGGGAACGAATGACTGAAAACCGCTGGACGCATCCGTCAAACGCAGCTTATGACCCGGCCCCCTGATGTTGAGGATGTCGTTGAGCCTGTCGTACTCGATTTCGCTGTTATTGATTGGCAACTTCAGCGCACCCCGCAGGCTGTCTTTGGCCTGATCGAAAGCCGTGAGAAACTCCTTCAATGACTCGGAAGAAAGTTTCAATTCCCGGGGATTTCTCACGTAGGAAATGAAATTGCGCTCCGCTGGCACATACATCACCTGAGGCAGGGCGTACTCCTCATGGGTGAGTTCCGTGATGTTCAACTGCCCATCTACATAGCGGATCGTGCAGGCATTGCCCTCATACTCGATTTCAACACTCCTCCGAGTGCTGGACTCCAGATAATTTTCCAGGCGGTGATAGCTCAGAAACTGGCTCTTCATCCGTCCCTTGCGTTCGAACCACTTTTTCTCATAGTCCCCACGAACCAGCGCCTTCTCAATCGAGGAAAAGGAGGAAAACAGTTTGGCTACCGTGCTTTTCCCTGCCCCCTGATTGCCGATAAAAACGGTGACTCGCTTGAAATCGATCCAGCCATCGTTTTCTGACAAGCCGGGGCCGATGGGGCCGAAGTTCTTGATGCGGAGTCGGATCATGGCGTGCTTCCAGTCAATATTTGGTTACAACTTACCGGAAAAGGCTTGGTGCAGCAGGGATTTTTTCAATTCGTCTAGCGCCGCAAACTTGCGCTGGTAGATGGATTCGAGGCGTTGGGTTTCGTCACGAACGGCACCCAGCTTCGCAACAATCTCCTCCTGCTTCGGAATTGGAGGTATCGGCACGGGAAGCTTAGAAAAGAAACCGAGGCTCAAGTTGGCCCTTGCGTTATTGACCTCATTGTCGTGAAGTACCTGCTTGAACACTGGTGAGTTGAGTAGGTAAGTCAAATAGTGGTTGTTGAGTAGATGTGGCTCACAACGAATCAAGCAAACAGCTTGGTTGATGTTTGCCACGTCATCCGTATTGAATACTGCTGTTCGTCCAATCGACGCGCCAACAATGTTGGTCAGCACGTCACCATTTTTCAGAATCGACTTCTTGTCCTTCACGTTGAACTCTTCTTCTACGTATTTCGGTTTCTCAAGCAATATTTCATACTCACCAACATTCTCACTTGTGACAAACAAGATGCCGGGTGATTCGACATAGGAAATACCCTGCCATTTCGGAGACGAGCCTTTTGTGATTCGCTCGCATAATTCTGCCAGCGGTCTCTCCACCCACCCTTCACCCCGCTGCGTGAAAACGGATTGCAAATGGCTTTCAAACAAGGCGCGGGCGTTCTGAAGGTTCTTTTCGGCGTTGGCTTTGGCAGTGGCGATGCCGTCAAAGGCTTCGTCGAGGATGGCGACGATGCGGTGCTGTTCGGACTGCGACAAAGGGTACGCAACTGAAAAATTTTCAGCCAAAACTGAGCGGGCCAATTCTGTTTGCCCACCGCAGCCTTCGCCTGCTTTTTTGATCGCTTCTTCAATGAAGATAAGCATGTACCCAAAGAAGTCGGAGAAAAATCTCCCGCGTAGTGGGCGAGCAATGGTGACGTGAGAATCGACCGTCGTCGGCTCAATCGGCGCTTCACGCAACTGCGCCACCCGCCCGAGGGTGCCAGTTCCAGTCGAGTTAATCAGCACATCACCAAGTTGAACTAACCGCTCTGCGCTTACTCGCTTTGCTGATGAGTCATGCCGTCGCGCCAGTTCAAAGTTGATTGTGTGGTCACGAATGCACTTCTGGTTCAGGACGCACATTCCTCCCTCTTCAAGATATTTTGGAGAGATACCACGATTCAGAAAACTGCAAACCTCACCCAATTTTCTGGTCTGCCAGCCGGCCTTCATCGTGACACCTCATCTTCCGTTCGTCCTGAGCTTGTCGAAGGATGAACGGAGTTAGTGAGATGCCCTTCGACAGGCTCAGGGCGAACGGATATGGAGGGTTCTGGGCGAGCGGATATGGAGGTCTCAGGGCGAACGGAGTTAGTGAGATGCCCTTCGACAGGCTCAGGGCGAACGGATATGGAGGTCTCAGGGCGAACGGATATTTCCGTTCGTCCTGAGCTTGTCGAAGGATGAACGGAGTTAGTGAGATGCCCTTC
>RXIX01000029.1 GCA_003989075.1 Candidatus Competibacteraceae bacterium
AACACGGCTTTGGCGTTGCAGAAAGCGCGCTACGAGCACGGCGAGAAGAAGCTCGGCTACGCCGGGCTGTGCAAGCGGCTCACCGAATGGCGCAACGGGCCAAAAACCCCGTGGCTAAAGGACGCGCCGACGCATCCCTTGCAGCAGACGCTCAAATCCTCGATCAGGGCTGGTTCGAGTTCCGCCGCCAGTTGGATTACAAGCTGGCCTGGAACGGCGGGCATCTGATCGCCGTGCCGCCGAAGAACACAAGCCGCACCTGCCCGTGCTGCGGCCATGTTTCGGCGGACAACCGGCAGACGCAGGCAAGGTTCGCGTGCGTCGAGTGTGGCTATGAAAATAACGCCGATGTGGTCGGCGCGATCAATGTTTTAAGGGCGGGACACGCCCGTTGCGCCTGTGAAGTGAGCGGTGCGGTCATGCCGCCAGCAGCAGGAACCCACCGAAGCGACTCATTCCGGATCAATGCCGGCTTGAGCGCCGTAGGAATCCCCCGCCTTTAGGCGGGGGAGGATGTCAAGGAATTTGCTGCTTCTATTGTAAAAAATGCGCCACTTCACCCTCCTGCATCTCGAACCACGGCCCTCGCGACTGCTCCTGCTGAGTGGCGGCGTTGCACATGGCCTGGCTGCGACCGCAACCTTTCTGGCAGGCGTGCCCTTCATGGTCAAGGCCGTGCTGCTGGCGGGCATGCTGGGGTCGCTGCTATGGCTGGCGTATGAGTACGGCTGGCGGACCAGTGCCGGTTTTATAGCCCGTGCCGATTATCTGGACGGACGCTGGCGGCTGGAAACCGGTGCTGGCCTTGTGTATCGCGCCCGACTGACCGACGGCTACGCGCAGCCGTATCTGCTAATCCTGAACTTCCGGCTTGATAACGGCCGCGCCCGAACCCTGCTGCTGCTGCCGGATGCGCTCGCGGCCGAAGAGTTGCGCCGGGTGCGGGTTTGGCTGCGGACCCGGCGCAGCGCCGACCGGATCTGAATATATCTCAGGCGTCAGCGGCAGGCCGGCGCGGCGGATAGTCCTTGCCGGCGAAGTTTTCCGGCACCAGGATGGTGTCGCGCGGCGGCAGATTCTCCTGGGTCGCCGGATAGTCAAGCGTGTAATGCAGGCCGCGGCTTTCCTTGCGCTCCATGGCCGAGCGAATGATCAGGTCGGCGACCACGGCCAGATTGCGCAGTTCGATCAGATCACTGCTGATACGGAAATTACCATAATACTCAGCGATTTCCCGCAGCAGCAGTTCGACGCGGTTCTTGGCCCGCTGCAGGCGCTTATCGGTACGCACGATGCCGACATAGTCCCACATGAAGCGCCGCAGTTCCTGCCAGTTGTGCGTGACCACCACCTCTTCATCGGAATCGGTGACCCGGCTTTCATCCCATTCGGGCAGGGCCAGCGGCGCGGAAACCCGCGGCAGGCGCGCCCGGATATCGTCCGCAGCGGCCGCAGCAAACACCAGGCATTCCAGCAGCGAATTACTGGCCATGCGATTGGCGCCGTGCAGCCCGGTGAACGCCGTTTCACCGATCGCGTACAGGCCATCCAGATCGGTGTGACCGTCCAGATCGGTCAGCACGCCGCCGCAGGTGTAATGCGCCGCCGGCACCACCGGCAGTGGCTGGCGGGTCATGTCGAAGCCGTATTCCAGACACTTGGCATAGATATTCGGGAAGTGGGCGCGGATGAATTCGGCCGGCTTATGGCTGATATCGAGATAGACGCACTCGGCACCGAGGCGCTTCATTTCATGGTCGATGGCCCGGGCGACGATATCGCGCGGCGCCAGCTCCAGGCGCGGGTCAAAGTTCTGCATGAAGCGAGTGCCGTCGGGCAGCAGCAGCACACCGCCCTCGCCACGCACCGCTTCGGAAATCAGGAAGGACTTGGCCTGCGGGTGGTAGAGGCAGGTCGGATGAAACTGCATGAATTCCATGTTGGTGACCCGGCAGCCCGCTCGCCAGGCCATGGCAATGCCGTCGCCGGTAGAGCCATCGGGATTGCTCGAATATAGATACACCCGGCTGGCGCCACCGGTGGCCAGGATGACAAAGCGGGCGGCGAACACCTCAACCCGGCCGGTGTGGCGGTTGAGGACGTAGGCGCCCAGGCAGCGATTGCCGGGCAGGCCCAGCTTGCGCGTGGTGATCAGATCGATGGCGCTGTACTGGTCGTGCAGGGTGATATTCGGGTGGCGCAGGGCCTGGGCTTGCAGGGTGTCCTGGATGGCGCGCCCCGTGGCGTCGGCGGCATGCACGATGCGCCGGTGGCTATGGCCGCCCTCGCGATGCAGGTGATAGTCGCTGCTGCCGTCGCTGCCGGCCTCGCGTGTGAACGGCACCCCCTGGCTGCTGAGCCAGTCGATGATGGCCGGGCCGTTTTCGACCGTGAAGCGCACCGCGTCGGTGTGGCACAGACCCGCGCCGGCCACCAGCGTGTCCTGCAGATGGGCGTCGATGGAGTCTCCGGCATCCAGGACGGCGGACACGCCTCCCTGTGCGTAGTAGGTGCTACCCTCGTGCAGCGGCCCCTTGGCCAGGGCAACGATGCGGGCGGTATCGGCGAGCCGCAGGGCCAGGCTCAGACCGGCGGCTCCGCAGCCGATGATCAGCACATCGGTGGATGAGGGTGCAGTGGACATGGCTTGTGAGCGACTCCGTGGATAGAGTATCGTTGGAAGAGCGTCATGGAGGGACGGGCAACCCCGCCGGCTCAGGGAAAGAACCGGGACGCACCGATGCCGATGCGCAGGAGCCGCAAGGTCTGCCTGTCGGTCTGTGGCATGGAAACGCTGATCGATCAGGCGCACGAGGCGCGTCAGGAACGAGGTCGCAAGTCAGGGCGCGGATTCCCCAGGCGCCATCCCGCCGTCCCGCCATTGAATGCCCACACTATAACCGCATCCTGGCAGCTATGCGAACTTACCGGACCGGGTCCGGTCTATCGTTTTGTTCGCATGGACATTGCCATTGAATCGAAAGGGGTCAGCCCGGATGGGCGAAGTGCATCTGGATCGCGAGCTGGTTCAACGGGTACAGAAAGGCGATAAAAGTGCGTTCGACCTGCTGGTGCGCAAGTATCAGCTCAAGATCATCAAGCTGATTTCCCGCTACGTGCATGATCCTAGCGAAGCTCTGGATGTCTCGCAGGAAGCCTTTCTCAAGGCCTACCGGGCCTTGCCGGGCTTCCGTGGAGACAGTGCCTTCTACACCTGGCTGTACCGGATCGCCATTAATACGGCCAAGAACTATCTGGTTGCCCAGGGCCGGCGCCCGCCGGGTTCCGATATCGATGCTCACGAAGCCGAGCAGTATGAAGGCCAGTCGCTGCTCAAGGAGTACGAGACGCCTGAGCGACTGCTGCTCAAGGACGAAATCGAGGCGACCGTGTTCCGGGCGATTGAGGCGTTGCCAGAGGATTTGCGCACGGCCATTACTCTGCGCGAGCTGGAAGGCATGAGCTACGAGGAAATCGCCCAAACCATGGGGTGTCCGATCGGTACGGTGCGTTCCCGGATCTTCCGGGCCCGTGAGTCGATCGACGCCAAATTGCGTCCACTATTAAGCTAGTTTCGGGATAGAGTCATGGCTGATAAACCCGCTGAGCAATTATCGGCACCGGTCGAAATGAACATGAACAGCGCAGCTAGCCAGTTGTCGGCGATGATCGACGGCGAGCTATCCGACCGGGAGAGTGAACTGGCCCTGCGTCGTCTGGGCCGGGACCGCGACTTGCAGGGACGCTGGGAGCGCTATCACCTGATCAGCGATACGCTGCAGGGCCATCTGCCGGTGAGCATGGATGCCGGATTTGCCGAGCGCATCCGTCTGGCCATCGAGGCTGAACCTCTGCCACAGCCAGCGATGCGACCTCTACCGGCCTGGTACAAGCCGGTTACCGGTTTTGCCTTGGCCGCCTCGGTGGTGCTGGTGGCCCTGTTCGGCCTGCGCCTGAGTCAGACCGACGCCACTCTTGCGCCGGTCGAGACTGCCGCCGTGTCGCGCCCCGCCGTGATGGCGGTCGCTGCCGCGCCCGTTGCCAGGCCCGTGCAGCTTGCGGCAATCGATCAGCCTGCCAGCAACGACGCTGATGCCGGCGTGCCGATTGATGCCCGGCTCAACAGCTATCTGGTCAGTCATAACGGCTACGCGTCCATGAACAGCATGCACGGCATGCTGCCCTATGTGCGCATGGTCGGCTATCAAACCAACCGCTAACACCGCGAATGAAGCGGACACTCTTGTACTGCGCAGTCCTGGCGCTGGCCGCCGGGTCCGTGGCCCCGGCCACGCATGGCCAAGTGAACGGGGATGCCAAACCCACCGCGGATGCCAGACACTGGCTGCAGCGCATGGTGCAGTCTGCCCAGACCCTGAGCTACGAAGGCACCTTCATCTACGTGCAGGGGCCGCACATCGAAGCGATGCGCATCGTGCACGGCAGCGGTCCCGATGGTCAGCGGCAGCGGCTGTTCTCTCTCAATGGCGCGCCGCGGGAAATCCTGGTCGCCAATAACGGCGTGACCTGCCTGCTCCCGGAGCAGAAGGCGCGCTTTCCCGGCGCCGACTATCGGGGTTCGCCCTTCCTGCCGGCCATCCCCCAGGACCTGGATCGACTGGAGCAGTACTACGATCTGCGCAGCCTGGGCGAGGACCGGGTTGCCGGCCTGGATGCACAGGTGATTGCCATCAAGCCGCGTGATGGCTGGCGCTATGGCTACCGCTTGTGGCTGGATCGGCGCAATGGCATCGTCCTGCGTTCGGCGCTGCTGGATGAGCATGAGCATCCGGTTGAGCAGCTGATGTTCACCGATCTGCAGCTTAAGCCCGCGATCGATGAAGCCTCTTTGCAGTCGCCGGCATTGCCCGCGGTCGAATCCGCAGCGCTACCGCCGCCTGCCGAGCAGGCCGCTGGCGAAACCGTTACCCAATCGCCTTGGCGGGTGGAGCCGCTGCCGGCCGGCTTTGTCAAGGTTCTGCACAATCGGACCAGCCCTGCGGTGGCCGGTCGAGCGGGCAGCGAGCACATGGTCTTTGCTGATGGCCTGGCTACGGTTTCGGTGTTTCTGGAGGCGCTGCAGGAGGGAGCCACCCCGCTGCTACAGGGCGAATCCCGCCTGGGTTTGATGAACGCCTATGGCACAGTGGTCGATGGCCACCAGGTGCTGGTGGTCGGTGAGGTACCGGCGGTGACCGTGCAGCGCATTGCCGCTGCGCTGCACCGCGATCCGGCGGAAAAATAGGAAAATCACCATGATCGAGGAGCGCGGCATTGTCGTGGCCCTGGAAGAGGGCGCGGCCTGGGTGGAAACCCGGCGTCAATCGGCTTGTGGCGCCTGTCAGGCCAGTGAAGCCGGTTGTGGTACGGCGGTGCTGGGCAAGATCTGGAGCGGCCAGCGTACCCGGGTGCGGGTCAGCGCGCTGATCGCGGTGCATCCCGGGGATGCAGTAATCATCGGACTGGCTGAGGGTGCCCTGCTGCGCAGCGCGCTGCTTGCCTACCTGCCGGCGCTGCTGCTGCTGCTGGCCGGTGCACTGCTCGGACGGCTTGTCTTTGCCGACGCTGGCGATGAGCCCGTGGTAGTGCTGGGTGCTCTGGGGTTGGGGCTGGGCCTGTGGGTGACCCGGGTGCTGGCGCGGCATGTGCAGCATGACAGCCGCTTTCAGCCGGTCATTCTCCGTCATCAGGCACCCGTTGCGGAAACGGTGCCGGATGCCTGGCAATAGCGCTATAATTGCCTTCTCAGCCCGGTGGTATTGTGCTTAAAGCCCCCGCAGCCATCCCGGCGCGGGGGCTTTTAGTGTGCAGGGTGCGGCTGGCCTAAGGCCAGGGCTCTCGTTGGGCAGCGTGTGGTGGGCTACCGTTTTTCACAGTGGGATTCATGGATCACATTCGCAACTTTTCGATCATCGCGCATATCGATCACGGCAAGTCGACCCTCGCCGATCGCTTCATCCAGATCTGCGGCGGCCTCAGCGCGCGGGAGATGGCCGAGCAGGTGCTCGATTCCATGGATCTGGAGCGGGAGCGCGGCATCACCATCAAGGCCCAGAGCGTGTCCTTGCGCTATCCGGCCCGTGACGGCTGTACCTATCAGCTCAACATCATCGACACCCCCGGTCACGTCGATTTCTCCTATGAAGTGTCGCGCTCACTGGCCGCCTGCGAGGGCGCGCTGCTGGTCGTGGACGCTGCGCAGGGCGTTGAAGCACAGAGCGTCGCCAACTGCTACACCGCTATCGAGCAGGGCCTCGACGTGCTGCCGGTGCTGAACAAGATCGACCTGCCTTCAGCCGAGCCGGAGCGGGTAGCGAACGAGATTGGTGACATCATCGGCCTGGACGCCAGTCAGGCAGTGCGGGTCAGCGCCAAAACCGGCCTGGGCGTCGAGGATCTGCTGGAAGCGATTGTGGCCCACATCCCCGCGCCCAAGGGGCAGCCGGATGGCCCGCTCAAGGCGTTGATCATCGATTCCTGGTTTGACAATTTCGTCGGCGTGATCTCGCTGGTGCGGGTGGTCGATGGCCGGATCGTGCCCAAGCAGAAGATTCAGGTCATGTCCACCGGGCGCAGCTTCCAGGTGGAATCGGTAGGCATTTTTACCCCCAAGCGCAGCGACCGGCCGGCGCTGGAGGCTGGCGAAGTCGGCTATGTGATCGCCGGCATCAAGGACATTGATGGCGCCCCGGTTGGCGACACCTTCACCAGCACGGATCGCCCGGCCGCGCAAGCGTTGCCCGGTTTCCAGAAGGTGCAGCCACGGGTGTTTGCCGGGCTGTTCCCGGTTGATTCGGATGATTTTGGCAACCTGCGCGAAGCCCTGCAGAAGCTGCGCCTGAACGATGCTTCGCTGTTCTTCGAGCCGGAAACCTCGCAGGCGATGGGTTTTGGCTTCCGCTGTGGTTTTCTTGGCCTGCTGCACATGGAGATCGTTCAGGAACGGCTGGAGCGCGAATACAACCTCGATCTGATCACCACCGCGCCAACTGTGGTCTACGAAGTGCTGACCACCGCGCAGGAACTGCTGAAGATCGACAACCCGGCCAAGCTGCCCCCGGCCAACGAGATTGCCGAGGTCCGCGAGCCGATCATCGTCGCCCATATTCTCACCCCACAGGACTATCTGGGCTCGATCATCACGCTGTGCATCGAAAAGCGCGGCGTGCAGCGCGGCCTGCACTATGCCGGCGGCCAGGTGCAACTGAGCTTCGAGATGCCGATGAGCGAAGTGGTGATGGACTTCTTCGACCGGCTCAAATCGGTCAGTCGCGGCTTTGCGTCCTTCGAATACAGCTTCGAGCGCTTCCAGGTGGCGCCGCTGGTCAAGCTGGACGTGCTGATCAACGGCGAGCGGGTTGATTCGCTATCGGCCATCGTCCATCGCGATCAGGCCCAGTACCGTGGCCGCGAACTGACGGTCAAGCTCAAGGAGCTGATTCCGCAGCAGATGTTCGAAGTGGCGATCCAGGCCGCCATTGGCAGTCAGATCATCGCCCGCACTACGGTCAAGGCACTGCGCAAGAATGTGCTCGCCAAGTGCTACGGTGGCGACATCACCCGCAAGCGCAAGCTGCTGGAAAAGCAAAAGGCCGGCAAGCGCCGCATGAAGCAGGTCGGCAAGGTGGAAATTCCCCAGGAAGCCTTCCTGGCGGTGTTGCAGGTCGACAAGAACTCGTGAACACTTCCATCCCGTCCCGGACCCGTATCAAAGCCCTATGCCCATGAATATCGATTTTTCCGCTGTGCTTGTGCTGCTGACCGTGTTGACCGGCGCAGTCTGGCTGCTGGATGTGCTGATTCTGGCGCCGCGTCGCGTGGTTGCTGGCGCAGGAGTGCCGACCGATCCGGCCCGGTTACCGTGGTACGTCGATCTGTCGAAGTCATTCTTTCCCGTGATCCTGGCGGTGCTGGTGCTACGCTCATTTCTGGTTGAGCCGTTCCGTATTCCCTCCGAATCAATGGTGCCGACCCTGCTCAAGGGCGATTTCATCCTGGTGAATAAGTTTGCCTATGGTCTGCGCCTGCCGGTGCTGAATACCCGGATCGCGGGCGCCGGGCATCCGGAACGCGGCGATGTGGTGGTGTTCCGTTATCCGCTGGAGCCCACGGTCGCCTATATCAAGCGGGTGGTGGGCCTGCCCGGCGATCGCCTTGAATACCGCGACAAGCAACTGTTCATCAACGGCCAGCCAGCGGTGCAGCAGCCTCTGGCCGGCGCGGCCGATCCCGGTTACCGGCGTTTCGAGGAGCAGTTGGGCACGGTAGCGCACGCGAGCCAGGTGCAGGTCGAGGGCCGCTGGGGCATGGGCATGCTCTGGTCGGGGCTGCAGGCGCGGCGTGAGGCTGATGGCGGGATCGTCTGGCACTATCAGGTGCCGTCGGGCCACTATTTCATGATGGGCGATAATCGCGACAACAGCAGCGACAGCCGGGTCTGGGGACCCTTGCCGGAAGAGAATCTGATTGGCAAGGCCTTCTTCATCTGGATGAACTGGGATTGCATTACCCTGAATGGCCAGTGCGGCCGGATCGGGTCCCGTATTGAATGATTTCATGACAGGGGAGGGTAGGAAAATGGCCAATCGAACAGCAGTGCGGCAGCGGGGCATGAGCGTGATCGGCCTGCTGCTGCTCCTGGTCGTGATCGGCTTCGTGGCCCTGATCGCCATGAAGGTGATCCCGATGTATGTGCAGTATTTCTCGATCAAGTCGACCATCGAGAGCGTGCGCAAGGAACCGCAGCTGGCGCAGATGACGCCACAGGATATCCAGGCTGCGATCCAGAAGCGTTTCGATATCGGCTATGTTGAGAACATCAGGGCCAATCAGTTGCGAATCCGCAACGATCGCAACGGCCGGGTGATCGATCTGGTGTATCAGGAGGAGCGGCCGCTGTTTTATGGCCTGTATGTGCTCCTGAAGGTCAATGAGTCATTGCCGCTGAATCCGTGAGTCCATCCCTCGCCCCCTTGTGTGCTGTCCTGGGTTATCGCTTCCAGCGGCTGGAGCTGCTGGAAGAAGCGCTGACCCATCGCAGCTTTGCGGCGCGCAATAACGAGCGCCTGGAATTCCTTGGCGATGCGCTGCTGAATCTGGCCGTGGCCGAGTATCTGTTCCAGCAGTATCCGAAAGCCAGCGAAGGCGAGCTGAGCCGGCTGCGTGCCAGTCTGGTGCGCGCCGAGACGCTGGCCGAGCTGGCCCGGAGTCTGAAGCTCGGCGACTGGTTGCGGCTGGGGCCGGGCGAACTCAAAAGCGGCGGCAATCGACGCGAATCGATTCTCTCCGATACTGTCGAGGCCATCGTCGGCGCTACCTACCTGGATGGCGGTTTCGAGGCCTGTCGCGCGCTTGTGTTGAATCTGTATGGGGATAGCCTGGCGCGCCTGAACAGCGCCAGCGAGCTGAAGGATCCCAAGACCCGCCTGCAGGAATATCTGCAGGCTCGCCAGCTGGGCCTGCCGGTCTACAACGTGCTGGAGATTCGCGGCGAGCCGCACGCGCAGAGCTTCATGGTTGAATGCGTGATCGGGAACTGCCGCGCCACAGCGGTCGGCGGCAGCCGCCGCAAGGCCGAGCAGGAAGCCGCCCGGCAAGTGCTGGAGCAAATGCGATGAATTCCGAAACTGAAACCGGCGCCACCGGCCAGGTCCGTGCGGGCTATGTGGCGCTGCTCGGCCGGCCCAACGTCGGCAAGTCGACACTGCTGAACCGCCTGATCGGGCAGAAAATCAGCATCACCGCGCCCAAACCGCAGACCACCCGCCATGTGATCCTCGGCATCCAGAGTCTGCCGCAGGCGCAGATCGTCTATGTGGATACGCCGGGCCTGCACCGTCAGGGTCAGCGGGCCATGAACCGCTATCTGAACCGCACCGCCGCCAGCGTGCTGGCCTATGTCGATGTGGTGGTGTTTCTGGTTGAGGCGCTGCGCTGGACCGCTGAGGATGCCGACGTATTACTGCGTCTGGCTGATTATTCGGGACCGGTGGTGCTGGCGGTCAACAAGGTCGACCGCATCACCGACAAGCCGCGCCTGCTGCCGTTTCTGCAGCAGCTTGCCGGCAAGCGCGAATTCACCGGTGTGGTACCGCTGAGCGCCACCAGTGGCGATAACGTCGTCGCGCTACAGGATGTGATCGCCGGGCTGCTGCCGGCAGGGGATTTTCTGTTCCCTGAGGACCAGATCACCACCAGCAGTGAGCGTTTCCTGGCCGCCGAGTTGATTCGCGAAAAGCTGACCCGCCTGCTGCGCGAGGAATTGCCCTATGCGCTGACCGTGGAAATCGAGCGCTTTGCTGAGGAAGGCCGGCTGGCACGCATCCATGCGGTGATCTGGGTGGAGCGCGACAGCCAGAAGGGCATCATCATCGGCGAGGGCGGGGCCACCCTGCGCGAGGTTGGACGTCAGGCGCGGGCGGATATGGAGCGCCTGTTCGATCGCAAGGTGTATCTGGAAACCTGGGTTAAGGTCCGCGAAGGCTGGTCCGACGACGAGCGTGCTCTGCACAGCCTGGGTTATGCCGAACCGGGCGCTCCCTGACGCATCGCCTGCCGCGCCGTGACCATGCGCGTCCTGCTGCAGCCGGCGTTCATCCTGCACCGCCGTCCCTATCGGGATAGCAGCCTGCTGCTGGAAGCGCTCAGCATGGAGCATGGCCGGCTGGGTCTGGTGGCGCGCGGCGCGGCCGGACCTCGATCGCGGTTGCGCGGTCTGCTGCAGCCCTTCGTGCCGCTGCTGCTGTCCTGGAGCGGTGCTGGCGATCTGGTCACCCTGACCGGCGCCGAGGAGCAACAGCCGCAAAGCTCTCTGCCACCCGCGCGCCTGCTGAGCGGTCTTTACGCCAATGAACTGCTGGTGCGGTTGCTGCCACGCCGTGATCCCTGCCCGGAGCTGTTCAAGGCCTATGCGCGCCTGCTGGCCGAACTGGCCACGGCTGCCGCTGAGGAACCGGTGCTGCGCAGTTTTGAAAAGTGCCTGCTGTCTGAACTGGGTTATGGCCTGAATCTGGAGCACGAGGCACACAGCGGCGCACCGATCGTTGCCGAGGCGCAGTACCAGTATGTACTGGACTGCGGGCCGCTGGCGGTCGCCGGTAACGCCACGGGCGTGCCGATCTCCGGGCGCGGTCTGCTGGCTTTGCGCGACGGTACCCTGGACGATCCAGTGCTGCTGCGCGAGGCCAAGCGCCTGACCCGCGCTGCCCTGGCCGTGCAGTTGCAGGGCCAGTTGCTGAAAACCCGGGAGCTGTATCGGGTTAAGCGTACACCGCGCCCGGAGTGAGACAGGCGCGGTCAGGGCGCGGCGCCTACACGAAACGTCGCAGAATGGCCTGAGTATCGGCTGCCGTCATGCGCGGTCCGAGGCGGGTGACCAGTTGCGCCGCTGCCGCTGCAGCCAGAGCCCCGGCGCGGTGATGATCCCAGCCCTGGCCGCGGGCAAAGAGGAAGGCTCCGGCGAACATGTCGCCCGCGCCAACGGTGTCCACCGGCTGTACCGGCACCGGGTCGATGTCGAGCAGCGCCTGGCCATTCCAGACCAGCGCCCCCTGCGGGCCGCGCGTGATCACGAATTCGCGGCTGATGGTTTTCAGATAGTCCATGGTATGGCCCAGATCGCTGCTGCCCGCCATGCCCTTGGCCTCGTCCTCGTTGGCGAACAGCAGGTCAACGCCGCTGCCGATCATCTCCAGCAGTCCATTCTTGAAAAAACGCACCATATTGGGATCGGACAGGGAAATGGCGGTTTTGACCCCGGCGGCTTCGGCGACACTGCGCGCGGCGATGCAGGCCTGCCGGGCGCTGTCCGAGGTCACCAGATAACCTTCCATGTAGAAATAGGCCGAATCGCGCAGGGCATCCTCGACCAGTTCCCGGGTGGACAGATCGCCGCTGATGCCCAGGAAGGTGCACAGGGTGCGATCACTGTCCGGTGTGACCAGGACCACGCAACGGCCAGTATGGCCCTGTTCCTTCTCGGTATGGTGGTTGGTATCGACACCGCCATCGAGCAGATCCTGCATATAGAAGTGGCCGAGCGCATCGCCGGCGACCTTGCAGGAATGGAAGCTGTTGCCGCCAAACTGGCTCACCGCGATCATCGAATTGGCCGCCGAACCACCGGAACTGCGCTGGTGATGGCGGCTGGCCAGATGCGCCATCATCCGCAACTGGCAGTCTTCGTCCACCAGGGTCATCACGCCCTTGTCGATACCCAGCGCCTCCAGATCGGCAACTTCAACCTCGTATTCCATATCCACCAGTGCGTTGCCAATTCCGTACACGTCATACTTCGCCATGAGTCCTCCGTCGTTGAATAGGGTGAAAAGCGTAGGGGGCGTCGATCACAGGGCTGCTGCAAGCGCTGCGTGCAGGCGTTGCGCGTCACTGTCACCTTGCGCGGTCAGCGGACGTTCATCGGCCTGCGGCGGTTCGTCATAGCGCAACTGCCGTTCCAGCACTGCAACATCCGCTTCGGCGGCATCATCGCCGCGCGCGCGCCGCGCCGCGACCCGCGTTCGCAGCGTGGCCGGATCGGCGATGCAGTCGAGCAGGATGAACGGTACGCCGTGGCGGGCGGCCAGTTCGCGGAAGGGCTGCCGGTGCACGCGCTTCATGAAGGTGGCATCGACCAGCACCGCATGGCCGATGGTAAGCAGTTCATCGCTCAGGCTGTACAGACGCTGATAGGTGCGGGCGCTGGCTTCCGAGGTGTAGATGCCGCCGCCAACGCGGGAGCCGCTGTCATCCAGTGGACCCAGGCCAAACAGCCGTTTGCGTTCCACATCGGAACGCAGGCGGATGGCACCGGGGAACAGACCCATCAAGTGCCCGGTCCGATGGGATTTGCCGGAGCCGGAAACGCCGTGGGTGATGAGCAGAAACGGCGCTGGCGGCTGAGTCAGGGTGTGCGCCAGTTGCAGATAGGCCTTGCAGCGGACACGGGCTGCGGCGCGTTCCACATGCGGCAACCCGGGCTGGCTGGCCTGGATTGCGTTGACTTTGGCGCGCACCATGGCCCGGTAGACCTGGTAACAGGACAGCAGCGCTACACCGCTAAAGTCGCCGCTGTATTCGAGATAGATGTTCAGCAGCCGCTGAGCGAGCGCGCCGGCGCCATGGCAGCGCAGGTCCATGAGCAGGAAGGCCAGATCGTTGATGACGTCGATCCAGCGCAGTTCGTCGTTGAACTCGATACCGTCAAAGATCGTAATCTGGTCGTCGTCGCTCAGCAGCAGATTGCCCAGATGCAGATCACCGTGGCATTCGCGGATCCAGCCGCCGGCCTTGCGTTCGGCCAGGCGTGGCCACAGGCGTTCGGTCGCTGCCAGGGTCCAGTTTTCCAGGGCATGCAACTGTTCGCGCCCGGCAGGATCAGTCAGCCGCGGTTGGATGTGGGTAAAGTCGTCCAGCATGGGCTGGCGCACCCGTTCCGGGGTGCCAAACGGCAGTTCGGGACCGGCGACGGCAATGCTGCGATGAAACGCCGCCAGCCGGCGGGCCAGGGCGTCGATGTGGCGTGTTTCCAGTTGCCCGGCGGCCAGCACCCGGTCGAGCAGCGCAGTCTGCGCGAAGCGGCGCATGCGCACCGCGTATTCGATGGCCGGCGTGATGCCGGGCCGTGGCTGCTCTGGACTGCCGCCGATGGGCACGCAATCCAGGTACAGTTCGGGTGCGAGACGGCTGTTCAGGCGCAGTTCTTCCATGCAGTAGTAATGACGACGCTCCAGGCTGGTAAAATCCAGAAAACCCAGATTTAAAGGTTTCTTGATCTTGTAGGCATAATCACCAGCCAGCAGGATATGTGAGATGTGGGTTTGCAGGTGCTCGACACTGGTGACCGGGTGCGGGTAGCGGCTCGGCTGTTGCAGGGCGGCGATCAGCGCGGCCTGATCGCGCAGTTCGTGGGTGGATGGCACGCGCCGGACTCCGAGTCGTGAGCTGTTTGGGGTGTTTAGGATAAGACAAAATGACCGGGACGCGCCAAGCCGCTGGGCAGGCGCACTGAACCCGGGCTGGAATGGGCATGGCTAAACGTCAATCTTCGGGTCAATCCGCAGCGAAGGGCAAAACCCGGCCATTTGGGCTGTTTCGGTCGCTGCTGTCGCTGTTTTTTTCGCTGCTGCTGGGCGCGCTGCTGCTGGGCGCACTGGGCCTGGGTCTGTACACGCTGTATCTGGATGCGGTGATCCGCGCCGAGTTCGACGAAAAACGCTGGGCGATGCCGGCCAAGGTCTATGCCCGGCCGCTGGAGCTGTTTACCGGCATGTCGCTGAGCGCTGATGCCTTCGCCCAGGAACTGCTGTTGTTGCGTTATCGCGATGTGAACTGTCCGATCGAGCCGCCACCGCCGCCAGCCAGCGGCAAGCGCGCGCTGCGTCGCAAGCCACCTCCGCCCGTGACCTGTGCGCCGCCACCAGGAGGTGGCGAAACCCCGAACCGTCCCGGCAGTTACGCCCGTCAAGGGGAAACCTTCGAGGTGATGACCCGCGATTTCGTATTCGGTGATGGTGCCGAGCCGGCGCGGCGGGTGCGCCTGGTGTTCGCTGGCAATATCCTGGTCGATATCACCAGTCTCGATGGCCAGGAAGCGCCGGGTCTGCTGCGCATGGATCCGCCGGAAATTGCCGGCATTTATCCCGCCCGTTATGAAGATCGTGTCCTGCTCAAGGGGAAGGATCTGCCGCCGGTGCTGGTCGACACTTTGCTGGCGGTGGAAGACCGTTCGTTTTTTGAGCACGCCGGCATTAATCCCAAGGGTATCTTCCGGGCGATGGTGGCCAATCTGCGCGCCGGGCGCACGGTGCAGGGCGGCAGCACCCTGACCCAGCAGCTGGTCAAGAATCTGTTCCTGAGCAATGAGCGCACCTTCAAGCGCAAGGTCAACGAGATCCTGATGGCGATCCTGATTGACTCGCGCTATGGCAAGGATGACATTCTCGAAGCATATAGCAACGCCATTTATCTCGGTCAGGACGGCAGCCGGGCGATCCACGGCTTTGGGCTGGCCAGCCAGTTCTACTTTGGCCGGGCGCTGGAGGATCTGGACCTGCACCAGATCGCCCTGCTGGTGGGCATGGTCAAGGGGCCGTCGCTGTACGATCCGCGCCGCCATCCGGATCGCGCCCGCGAGCGTCGCGCCCTGGTGCTGGACGTGATGGTCGAGCAGAACCTGATCAGCGCCGAGGATGCCGCCCTTGCCAAGGAGATGCCGCTGGACGTGACGCCGCGCGCCGCCGGTGGCACCGCCTATCCGGCGTTTATCGATCTGGTACAGCGGCAACTGCGCCAGTATTACAAGTCCGAGGATCTGGTGTCGGAGGGCCTGCGGGTGTTCACTACCCTCGATCCGCGCATCCAGGCGACGACCGAGAATGCCGTGGCCAATGGCCTGCCAGAACTGGAGAAGAGTCAGCCGCGCGCTCGCCCCCTGCAGGGTGCGGCGATTGTTGCCGACACCCAGACCGGTGAGGTGCTGGCCCTGGTGGGTGATCGCGAGCCCAAGACCATTGGGTTTAACCGGGCGCTGGATGCGCGGCGGCTGGCCGGTTCGCTGGTCAAGCCGGTGACCTATCTGGCGGCGCTGGAACAGCCCGACCGGTATACGCTGGCAACCCTGATCAACGATAGCCCGCTGGTCTATACCTCTGCCGGGCAGCGTTGGGCGCCGGGCAATTACGACCGCCGCTTTCATGGCCGGGTGATGCTGCGCGATGCGCTGGCCCGCTCCTACAACATCCCGGCGGTGCGTGTTGGTCTGGATATCGATGTGATCCATGTGGTGGAGATGTTCCAGCGCCTGGGTCTGGAGCAGGAGTTGAAGCCGTATCCGTCCTTGCTGCTGGGCGCCTTGAACGCGACGCCGCTGGAGATTGCGCAAGTGTACGCAACCATGGCCAGCGGCGGTTTTCGCATTCCGCTGCGGGCGATCCGCGAAGTGACCGATGCCCGGGGCCGGCCGGTGCAGCATTACGCTCTGGATGTGGTCAAGGTAGTCGAACCGGGACCGGCGTATCTGATCGTAAATGGTCTGCAGGAGGTGGTGCGGGCAGGTACCGCCAGCGCAGCCAAGAGCAAGCTGGCGCCCGAACTGAACCTGGCCGGCAAGACCGGTACTACGGATGATTATCGCGACAGCTGGTTTGCGGGTTTCAGCGGTAACCGGCTGAGCGTGGTCTGGCTGGGACGCGATGATAACAAGCCCACCGGCCTGAGCGGCGCGAGTGGGGCGCTGCGGGTGTGGATTGATCTGATGGCTGGCCTGTATCTGGAACCGGTTGAGATGCCCATGCCGGCTGATGTCGAGGATGTGGTGATCGATCCGCGCAGCGGCCTGCGCCTGAGCGCTGGGTGTCGGCGTGGCATGTCGATTCCGTTCATGACCGGATCAGCGCCGCGTGGCTCGGCCTCCTGTAGCCCGCCGGCTCCACGGCGCAAGCCGGCTAGCGAGCCGAGCGGCGGCGGTGATGGTGGTGGCGGCGGTGATGGCGAGATGAGCGATTTCTTTCGGCGGTTGATGAATTAGGAGATCTCGGGTTCGGGGTCTTTGGCACGGCGAGTTGTATGAAGGTTCTGGATCTAATCGTTGATTCATGGCGCCGCCACGGTTCGGATCGGTCCAGCCGGCGGGCGAGTGAAGGGAGAGGTTCGGTGAAAAAGACGTTGATCAAGCCTTGTATGAGCGTGGCGGTGCTGCTGCTTGGCGTTGCCGGTTGCGCGACGACTCCGCCACCCGACCGGAACGCGGCAAACCGGGCACCGGTGACGGACCGTTCGCGACAGGTACCGGGTGCTTATCCGAATGCGCCCGGTTCCTACCCCAATGCACCGGATGCATATCCGGCAGCACCGGGTGCCTATCCGGGTGCGCCGCCCCCGGGTGCCTATCCGGAAGATCCGTCATTGCCGCGTGAATATGCGCCTGCCTATCCTGATGGCTATGGCCGGGCACCGGCAGCGCCGCAACCGTACCCGACTCCGGCGCCTGCCTATCCTGATGGCTATGGCCGGGCACCGGCAGCGCCGCAACCGTACCCGACCCCGGCACCTGCCTATCCCGATGGCTATGGCCGGGCACCGGCAGCGCCGCAACCCTATCCGCCGGCCAGCGGGGGCTATTATGCCGCACCCGCATATCCACCGGGCGCTGCTACGCCACGTCCTACCTATCCAGATTATCCAGCCGCACCACCGACCGCAGCGCCGGGTTATGGTGTTACGCCGCAGGGTGCCCTGCCCGAACCACAGCCGGTGGTGCCGCGTGCCCCGGTGCGCCCGGTTTCGCCGCCACCTGCGCCGGCACCCGCTCCAACGACGGCACCGGCACCGGCACCGGCACCCGCTTCAACGCCAGTAGCATCAATTCCAGCACCGGCGCCAGCTCCCGCAACCCCGGCGCCAGCTCCAACCCCGGCGGCGGAAACGTCTGCGCCTGCGCCCGCGCCGGTAGTCCGTCCTGCGCCACGTCCGCGCCCGCCGACCGACCTGCCACCCGCCGAAATCAACCGCGAAGGCAATCAGGCCGTGGTCGCGCTGCTGGACAGCGCCGACAAGTACGTCAAGAGCAACCAGCTCGACAAGGCCGGCGCAGCACTGGAACGTGCACTGCGCATCGAACCGCGCAACGCCGGTATCTGGCATGATCTGGCGCAGATTCGCCTGCATCAGGGCGAATATCAGCAGGCCGAATCGCTGGCCAGTAAGTCCAACAATCTGGCGACCGGCAACCGTTCGCTGCAGGCACGCAACTGGAAGCTGATCGCTGTCGCCCGCAAATCCACTGGCAACAGCGCAGGTGCCGAGGAGGCCGAGGCCCAGGCCACGCAACTGGCCAACTGAGCCGCCGCGCGCCGCCGCCATGGATATCGCCCGTCTCCTCGGAGCAGACGGTCCGCTGACCCGCTGGTTACCGGGTTTTGCCCCGCGTCTGGCGCAGCAGCGCATGGCGGCCGCAGTTGAAACCATCCTGAGCGGCGGTGGTACGCTGGTAGTCGAGGCCGGCACGGGCACCGGTAAAACCTATGCCTATCTGGTGCCGGCCCTGCTGGCTGGACGGCGGGTGATGATCTCCACTGGCACCCGCCACCTGCAGGACCAGCTCTATCACCGTGATCTGCCCCTGCTGCGCCAGGCCCTGCAGATCCCGGTGAAAACCGCCCTGCTCAAGGGACGGAGCAATTATCTGTGCCACTATCGTCTGGAAGCCACCGAGCGCGAAGGACGGTTGGCGACGCGCGAACAGGTTGCCGCGCTGCAGCGTATTCGCGACTGGGCCACGCGCACCCGGAGCGGTGACATCGCCGAGGTTGGCGACGTGCCCGAGGATGCGTCGATCTGGCCACGGGTGACCTCAACCGTGGACAACTGCCTTGGGCAGGAATGTCCGCGCTTACAGGACTGTTTCCTGGCGCGGGCGCGGCGCGAGGCGCAGGCAGCCGACCTGCTGGTGATCAATCACCACCTGTTCTGCGCCGACATGGCGATCCGCGAAACCGGCTTTGCCGAGATTCTGCCCGGCGCTGAGGCGATCATTTTTGACGAGGCGCACCAGTTGCCCGAGGTGGCCAGCTATTTCTTCGGACGCTCACTGAGTGGTCGGCAACTGCTGGAGCTGGCTCGCGATACCCGGGTTGAGCAACTGCGTGATGCCGCCGATTTCGGCGATCTGCGCGTGCGCGCCGCAGCCCTGGAACCCGCAGTACTGGCGCTACGCGAAGCGCTGGGCCTGGGAGATCGGCGCGCCTTGTGGCGGGAAGTGGCGACCGGACCGGCGCTGCGGGCAGCGGTCACGATGGTGGCTACGGCATTGGAGCAGTTGCGCACGGCCCTGCAGGAAGCAGCAGTGCGCGGCAAGGGGCTGGAGCATTGTCTGCAGCGCTGCGAGGACCTGGCGCAGCGCCTGGAACTGCTGAGCGAGCCGGCCGAGGATGAAGTGCGGGTGCGCTGGTTCGAGACCCAGGGCCGCAGCTTTGTGCTCAGTGCTACGCCGTTGGATATCGCCCCAGTGTTCCAGGAGCGCATGAACGCACTGCCGGGTTCCTGGATTTTTACCTCGGCAACGCTGGCGGTGGAGCAGGGTTTCACCCACTTTGCCGCGCGCCTGGGTCTGCTCGATTACACGGCGCTGCGCCTGGACAGCCCCTTCGACTTTGCCCGCAACGCGCTGCTCTATCATCCGCCCGAATTGCCCGATCCGGCCACGCCGCAGTACACCGGCGCGCTGGTCGAAGCGCTGCTGCCGGTGCTGGAGGCCAGCCGTGGCCGGGCATTCCTGCTGTTCACCAGCCATCGGGCTCTGCAGGAAGCAGCGCGCCTGCTGGCGGGGCGGCTGCGCTATCCGCTGCTGGTGCAGGGCGAGCGCGCCAAGGCGGCTCTGCTGGCGCAGTTTCGTGCCCTGGGCAATGCGGTGCTGCTCGGTACCGCCAGTTTCTGGGAAGGAGTGGATGTGCGTGGCGAGGCGCTGTCCTGCGTGGTGATTGACCGGCTGCCGTTTGCCGCGCCGGGCGATCCCGTGGTACAGGCACGCATCGAAGCGCTGCGCCAGCGCGGGGAAAATCCGTTCCTGAGCTACCAGGTGCCGCAGGCGGTGATAGCCCTGAAGCAGGGGGCCGGCCGGCTGATTCGCGACACCGGCGATCGCGGCGTGCTGGTGCTCGCTGATCCGCGCCTGCTGAGCCGCTTCTACGGGCGGCTGTTTCTGGACAGCCTGCCGCCGATGCCCCGCACGCGCCGCCTTGACCGGGTACGCGCCTTCTTCGCCAGCGCTGACGCGGGGTCCGGTCCCGCCAGTTAATGGTGATTGGTTATAAATTTATGGTTAAAAAATTCTTTATTTGCATATAGGCGCAATGCTAAGGTGCAGCGCAAATCATCCAGTGCGGTTTCTGAGCGCGCTGGGATGCCTGCAACGGATGTCCAGTGAGAACCCAAGACGATGTACCAGTACGACGCTTATGATCAGGCGCTCGTCGACGAGCGGGTAGCGCAGTACCGTGGCCAGGTGCAGCGCTACCTGGCGGGCGAGCTGAGCGATGACGAGTTCCGGCCGCTGCGCCTGATGAATGGCCTGTATCTGCAGCGTCACGCGCCGATGCTGCGGGTCGCCATTCCTTATGGTCTGCTGTCTTCGCGGCAGTTGCGCACCCTGGCGGCCATCGCCCGCCGCTATGACAAGGGCTATGGCCATTTCACCACCCGGCAGAATATCCAGTTCAACTGGCCGAAGCTGGAGGATACTCCGGACATCCTTGCCGAATTGGTGCGGGTCGAAATGCACGCTATCCAGACCAGCGGCAACTGCATTCGCAATGTCACCGCTGACCATCTGGCCGGGGTCGCCGAGGATGAGATCGAGGATCCGCGCCTGTACTGCGAGATCATCCGCCAATGGTCGACCTTCCACCCGGAATTCTCCTACCTGCCGCGCAAGTTCAAGATTGCCGTCACCGGTGCAGCCCATGATCGCGCCGCCGCGCAGGTGCATGACATCGGTCTGAATCTGTTGCGCGATGCCGAAGGTGGCATTGGCTTTCGGGTGCTGGTTGGCGGCGGATTGGGGCGCACGCCGATCATCGGTCAGGTGATCCGCGAATTCCTGCCCGAGCGCGACCTGCTCAGCTATCTGGAAGCCATTTTGCGCGTCTACAACCAGTACGGTCGCCGCGACAATCTGTACAAGGCGCGCATCAAGATCCTGGTCAAGGCGCTCGGCATCAACGCCTTCCGCGAACAGGTCGAAGCAGAGTGGATGCACATCAGGGATTCCGGTCTGGTGCTGGACGCCGCTGAAATCGATCGGGTGCGCGCTTTCTTCAGCCCACCGCCCTATGATCCGGGCGCCGCTGCCGATAACAGCTTTGCCGAACAGCTGGGTCGTGATCCGGCCTTTGCCACCTGGGTGCGCTACAACGTTGCCGGCCACAAGGTCGCCGGCTATCGCAACGTGTTCGTGGCCCTCAAGGCCCCAGCGGTGCCACCGGGCGATATTACCGCTGCGCAGATGGACGCAGTTGCTGATCTTGCCGATCGCTACAGCTTCGGCCAGGTGCGCGCTACTCATCAGCAGAATCTGCTGCTGGCCGATGTGCGCCAGGCCGATCTTTATCCACTGTGGCAGGCGCTTCAGGAACAGGCGCTGGCGACGCCGGTGATTGGCACCCTGGCCGATATGATCTGCTGCCCGGGCCTGGACTTCTGCAGCTTGGCTAATGCCAGCTCGATCACCATTGCCCGGCAGATCAATGAGACCTTCGACCGGCTCGATTATCTCTATGACCTGGGTGCGATCCGCCTAAACATGTCCGGCTGCATGAATGCCTGCGGTCACCATCACGTTGGCCACATTGGCATTCTCGGCGTCGATAAGAAGGGCGAGGAGTGGTACCAGATCTCGCTGGGCGGCTCCTCGGAAAACGAGGCGACGCTGGGCGATATCCTCGGTCCCTCGGTGCCCAAAGCTGAGGTTGCCGCGACCCTGGAGCGCATCCTGCAGGTTTACCTGGCGCAACGCGAAGGCGACGAGCGCTTTATCGATACCCTGCGGCGGATTGGTCTGGAACCGTTCCGGGCTGGCGCCTATCGCGTGACGCCGCACAGCGAAGTGGAGGAGCGACGCCATGCGGCGCATCATTAAGGACCGGCGGATCGTCGAGGACGTCTGGCAGCATCTGGCTGACGATGCCGAACTGGTAGAGGGCCCGGTGCTCGTATCGCTGGCCCGCTGGCGCCAGGACGAGGCCCTGCGCGCGCGTGCCGGAGCAGTAGGCGTGCGCCTGCCCAATACCCTGGATCTGGCCACGATTAGCGCTGACCTGCCGCGCTGGGCGCTGGTGGCGCTGGAATTTCCCAAGTTCGCCGATGGTCGCGCCTATTCGCAGGCCCGGCTGCTGCGCGAGCGTCATGGCTTTCGCGGTGAAATCCGCGCGGTGGGTGATGTGCTGCGCGATCAACTGTTTTTCATGGCGCGCAGCGGTTTCGACGCCTTCGAACTGCGTGCCGATCGCAGCCTGGAAGATGCGCTGCAGGCATTCACCGAGTTCAGCGACAGCTATCAGCCGGCGGTTGACCAGCCGCTGCCCCTGTATCGACGCCGGTCGCGCTGAGCAGCGGCGCCCGCACCAGGCCTCATGACCGGGCGCCGCAATCCATGCGGCACCGGTTGGCCTACTGCATGTACCAGTCTGGCGGAATCGGATTAGCCAGCGTCTGGCCACCCGCATCCCCGTTGCCATCAGCCAGTGGGGTAGCGTTCACATTCACCACCACCGTAGTGACGTTGTCACTGGCATCGCGCATCAGCGCCAGATGGATGAAGGCCTTGACCGCTTCCTGGCAGTTGTGGCGGCTGTTGGCCAGCAGACGGGCGATCTCCTCGTCGCTGACGGTCTTGTTGAGGCCGTCGCTGCACAGCAGGAACATATCGCCGGTCTGCAGCGGATACAACGCCTCGTCGATGCGCAGTTCATCGGTCGAACCGACCGCACGGGTAATGACGTTGGCCAGCGGATGGCGATGCGCATCCTCGGCGGCAATCAGACCCTGATCGACCAGATCCTGGACATGGCTGTGATCGCGGGTCATCTGCTGCAACTGCCCATCGCGCAGGCGATAAATGCGGCTGTCACCCACCCACAGGCAGGCGCACTGTGTGTCATAAGTCAGCAGCACCACGACCGTGCTGCCGATAGTGCGGTGCTGATAGCGGTGCGCCGATTCCTCGCGCAGGCGCTGGTTGACGTTTTGCAGGCAACTACGCACCGAGATCAGGAAATCGTTCCAGTCGCTCGGCGGCGGAATCTGCTGCAGACTCTCGATCACCATCTGGCTGGCCACATCACCGGCCTCGTGCCCACCCATGCCATCGGCAACTGCCCACAGCCCCAGTTCGGGCATGACCAGGCAGGCATCCTCGTTGATGGCTCGTACCATGCCGACATGGCTGCGCCCGGCCGATGACCATTGAAAAGGGGGTTTTTCACTCATGATTACTCCTCGGCGGCGGCAGTGGTGGCGCGCTCGCTAGATGGCGGGTCGATGCGGACAAGCGGTTTCTCCTCCCAGCCGGCCTGACGCCAGTCGCCAGACAGCAACGCTGCAAAGCCGCTGACCGGCGGCAGGCCGTCGCAGACCAGCAGGCAGCGGGTAATACGGTCCGATCCCTCGGTCCACCAGAGACTGGGTTGTGGAAAACTGCGTCGCAGCAGATAGGCGGCCAGCAGCGGCGACTGGGATGCCGCAACCAGTGATTCATCGTACAGGGGGCAGTACCAGGCAGCGCCGGGTCTATCAGTCGCGTCCGGGCCGGCCATCAGCGGGCTGCCCAGGGCGGCCACCTGCTGCTCGAATTCGTCCAGGGCCAGATCGTCGCGATCCAGACCGAGCAGCGCCAGGGATTCGGCACGCTCAAACCAGTCCACGGCGCTGGTTGGCAGGGTTAGCAGGGGCCGGTCCGGTGCCAGCGGCGCGGCAATCACCAGCGGGTAATAGCGGCCGACCCGGTCCACGCTCGGCATCAGCACCCCGGCATAGGCGCGCGGCCCACACACCCCTGCGCCGAGCGCGAAACGCCAGATCGGACTGGTGCAGTAGCATTCCCGCCAGGCGCCGCCCAGTTGCTGGCGGCTGCAGGCGATGGCGTTTTGCAGCCAGGCATCCCAGGGATCGAGAAAGGCGCGTGGCAAATGGCGGGCGATGAAGTCGCCCCGGCTAGGCAGCTTGCCGAAGAAACCGGTCGGACCGGTCGCGGGCGTGCTGCTTACAGTTGCTCCGGGCACCGGAAGCCCTCCAGTTCGCGCAGGCGGAATGGATTGAAAGTGCCGCTGGTGCGCAGTTCGTAGCTGCCCTGACGACCGCCGAACTGAAAGACCACGCGGAAGCGGCCGGCGCCGGTGGGTTGTACCTGCGCCTGGTCGAGCAGGCGGAACCAGGCCCAGGGACCGCTTTCGCTGAGCTGTGCCGGACCCCCCGCCACCGGGGGTTGGATGTCGATATGGGCTTCGCCCCGCGCGCCGGGCCATTGTAAGTCAGCACTGCGCGCCGGCTGGCCGACGGTGTAGGCGAAGGTCTGGCCGTCGATGCCGATGGTGAACTGGCTGATGCCGCCGCTGAATTCGATTGGTGTCAGTTGAAACCGGATCGCCGGAGCCGTACTGCCCCCCGCGAACAAAGCATCGCGGATTGTCGCCGCGCGCTGGAAGGTCTGCAGGGCTTCCGGGCTGATGCTCTGATCGGCGCCGCTCGGGCCACGCCAGCGCCAGGCGCCTGCCGTGATCTCGACATGGGGTTTGAGATATTGCTGAAAAAAGCGGTCCATCAGGCCATTGACGCCAAAGAAGCGGCCGAAGGCATCCAGGGTGGCATCCGGGGGACCAGCGGCAGGACGCGCGGCGGCCGCTCCATTGTCCTGACCGACCCATTGAATACTGTTGACCGGTACGGTATTGGCCGCGCCGCTGGCGGGTCCGGCGCCGCTCCACTGGATTGCGCTGCGCGCGAGCGGATAGCGGCCCTGCAGGTTGTCCTGGAAGAAAGTGGCGATGCGCGCGGCCTTCCATTGCGCATTAAGGCGGTCGCGCAGGCTGCGCACGGCGTCGGCACTGTCGCGGGCGAGCTGGTCAAGCAGGGTGTTGAACGGCGGTGGCTTGCGGCTGGCATCGACCTGCAGCTGATTGATGACGCTGTCGAGCTGATCCTTGAGGGTTTGCGGCACGCTGCCGTCGGTGCTGGACTGACGGGCGCGGGCGAGCGCATTCATGTGCCCGTACAGGTCGTTGATCGTGGACAGGGTTTTATCGAGTACGGGAATGGCGCCCTCGGCACCCTGGGTTTCGCGGCGATACTGGGCGCTGAAATCGAGAAAGCGCCCTTCCAGAGTGCAGGGCTGCAGCGCAGTGGCGGGCGCGCTGGGTGCAAGAATGTCGCCGACGCGCTTGTCGAGTGGCGTGTCGAGACTGGCTGCCTTGCCGGGTTCCGCCGGTGCTGGCGGTTTGTCGAGCGCGGTTTCGCGGCCGACGGTTTCGATCAGGCCGCGCAGCGGCGAGGCGGGTGCCGACAGCACCTGCAGGATGTCCAGCGCCGTTTCCAGGGTATCGAAGGGCTTGATGCGCACATCGTCCAGCAGTCCCTGCCACTGCTGCAGAAAATCGCCCAGATAGAGCCGGCAGACGCTGTCGGCAATGCGCTGGCGCTCGGCGGGGCTGGCGGATACCTGCTGCGCCGTGCCCAGGATCCAGCTCTCATCGGCCAGTCGGTCGATCAGCTTCGGGCTTTCGACGAGAAAAAACTGGTAATAGCCCTTGTAGGTGTACAGGCCGGGCACACCGCTGTTGAGCGGCTGGCCGCTTTTGCGCGCGAACACCCGCGGCGTGTCGGGGCCGGCCGCCAGGGTCAGGCCAATCTCGACCGGCGTGCCCGCGCTGCGCTGCAGTTGCTGCAGGTGCTGGTAGATACGCTGCGCCAGCGGCATCTGGTTGAGCAGGGCGCGGCTGTTCTGGATCAGGGCGCTGTCCAGGGCGATCGGCGATTGCAGCGGTGCCTGTTCCAGCAGGGCGTCGAGATGCGCGGCGAGCTGTTCGCGCTGTTCGCGGGTGGTGCTGGCAGGCAGATTGGCCTGCCATTCGCGCAGCATCCAATCACGCACCGTCGCCGCATCGAAGCGCGTTGGGTCGTCGAACATCAGATAGGCGCGCAGGGTATCGTACAACTGGCTGGGATTGGCGGTGTTCTGGCGCAGGCGTTCTTCCATGCGCAGCACGATGCGCGGCAGCAGCGCCCGCGTCAGCAGCCGCTCATACAGCGCCCGCGCTTCGCCACCGAGCTTGTCGCCCTGATACAAGCCAAAGCCCATCAGCCAGGGCGTGCCGGCATCGCGATCGGCATAGCCACCGGGAATGGTGCGGGCCGCGTCGAGCAGGGCCAGGGTCGCAGCCGGGTCGGTCTGGTCGGGTGAAAGCGCTGTAATCTGCTGCTCGACCTGTTGCCGCTGCTTTTGCACCGCCTGCACATACAGCTCGTTGCGGGCGTAGCTGGTCAGCCACAGCACCGCCGCCAGCACGGTAATCAGCACCGCGATAGCATAGGCACCGCGCTGCATCCAGGCCCGCCAGCGTTCCACGCGCAGATTGGCGCCAGCGATCTGCGCTTCCGGGAAGATGACATCGCGCAGCAGCCGGGTAATGAAATAGCTGCGGCCCTTGCCGGAAAAGGCGCCCAGCGCCTGTCGGCTCAGGCCAAAGGTGCTGGCCAGCGAACTCATCAGCCGATCGATCGGCGTCCCTTCCTGGGTGCCGCTGGTGAAATACACCCCGCGCAGTAGCACCCGTTCCTCGTAGCGGCTGGGCCGGAACACCTCGTGCAGGAAGCGGTCGGCGATCTGGCGCAGCGAGCCGAACTGCTGCGGCAGGCTGTAGATCAGGTCGCGGCGCTGCGGGTCGCGTTCATTTTGCAGGCGCTCGACCAGCCGGTCATTGAGGCGCTGCTGCAGCAGATCGAACTCGGCAGTGAAGCGCTCGACTACGCCTTGCGGATCGCTCGGATCGTCCATCGGCAGAGTCAGGCCCCAGACCTGCGCCCGCTCTTCCTGACCAAGATCGCTGAAAAACTCGATGAACCCGGCGATCAGGTCGGCCTTGGTGAACAGTACATAGATCGGGAAGCGGATGCCGAAGTGTTCGTGCAGCTCCTGAATGCGCTGCTTGATGGCCAGTGCCTGGGCGCTGCGCTCTTCCTCGCGCTGCTGCATCAGGTCGGCGAGGCTGATGGCTACGAAGGCGCCGTTGATCGGCCGGCGTTTGCGGTGCTTTTTCAGCAGGTCGAGGAAGCCGCGCCAGGCCGCCCGATCGACCTCCTCGTGGCTGTCCTGGGTGGTGTAGCGGCCGGCGGTGTCGAGCAGCACGGCTTCGTCGGTGAACCACCAGTCGCAGTTGCGGGTGCCGCCGACACCGCGCACCTTGCCGGCGCCGACTGGGAAGCGCAGCCCGGAGTTGATCAGCGCAGTGGTTTTGCCTGAGCCGGGCGGGCCAATGATGATGTACCAGGGCAACTGGTAAAGGTACTGGCCGCGACCGCTCTTGCCGCCGAGTCGGGCCTTCTTGAGTACGCCCAGCGCATCATCCAGACCCTGTTTGAGAGTGGCGATTTCCTCCGCCGAGGCGGCTTCCTGCTCCTGGCGACGCTGCTGCTGCTCGCGGGGACTCGGACCGGCTTCGCCCGCGCCCGCGCCCGCACCCGCACCCGGGCTACCCATGCCGCCCACGCCCTGGCCGGCCAGATCGGCGAGCATGTCGCGATTCCGGCGCAGGGTGTCGATGTAGTAGTAGAGCTGGTAGAGGGCATACATGCCGCCGACGGTCATGATGCTGAATACCCGGCCCAGATCGGAGGCGAGCGGCGTTTCCCCGGCGACCGCGACCAGGGGCCCGAGGTACCAGATCAGGGCGGCAACCGCCAGCAGGCCGGTGATGCCGATGAACCAGCGGCTTTTGAAGAAGCTGAGAATCGTGTTCATGGCCCCGGCCCTAGTTGATCCGCGCCAGCAGGATGATGTCGACGCGCCGGTTGAGGGCGCGATTGGGTGCGGTGTCGTTGGACGCGACCGGCTCGGTATCGGCGCGGCCCTCGCCAATGAAGCGGCCGGGCTGGTTGCTGACTGCGGCCAGCAGTTTGACGACGCTGTCAGCGCGGGCCTTGGACAGATGCCAGTTGGACGGGAATTGCAGGGTGCGGATCGGCACGCTGTCCGAGTGGCCGGTCACCAGTACCCGGCCCTGCACCGTGTTCAGCTCCTTGCCAATCTGCGCCAGCAGCGGTGTGAAGGCCGGTTTGATATTGGCGCTGCCGGAATCGAACAGGCCATCGCCGCGAATGCGCACCGTGGTCTTGTCGGCATCTTCGAGTACATCGACCAGGCCCTGGCGGATCTGCGGGTCGAGGAAGGCGCGCAGGTCGCGGGTGACACGGCTGAGATCGGCGGTGGCGCGTGGCTTGGGTGCTGGCGCAGCCACGGCAACACCGGCGCGGCGGGCCATGGCTACGGTCTCGCCCCGCACGCCGCTGAGCGCGGTCAGCGCTGGATCGGATGCGCTATTGAGCAGCCAGTTGAACAGGGCGTAGGCGATCAGCAGCAGCGCCGCAGCCACCGCCGCGACCACCCACAGCGGTACATAGCGGATCAGCGGATTGTGCTGCTCGACCACGCCGCGCCAGTGCGGTGACAGCTCGCGCTCGAACTCGCCGCGTGCGGTGCGGATGGCGTTGTAGACTCGCTCACGCTGCTCGTCGAGGCGGCTGCGGCCATTTTCCAGCAGCCGGTAGCGGCCCTGAAAGCCGAAGGACAGGCACAGGTAGAGCAATTCCAGTAGGTGCAGGTTCTTGCGTGGATCGGGCAACAGCGCATCCTGCAGTTCAAAGACTTTTTCGCCGCCCCAGGTTTCGTTGTGGAAGGTGATCAGCAGGCTGTTCTCGCTCCAGTCGCTGGCCCGGCCCCAGGGTGTGTTCAACACCACCTCATCGAGCAGGGTGCACAGGATGTAGCGGGCGCGGAATACGGTTTTCTCCGCTATGCCCTGCTCGCGGGCACGGGCGGTGAAGGTCTTGATCTCCTCGATCATGCGCAGGCGCAAGCGCTCCGGGTCGGGATGCGAGGAGGTGTTCTTCAGGCGCATGACCAGCCCGAGCAGTGGCGCAGCGGCGCTTTCCAGCGGATTAAGGCCCGGGCCGGTAGCAACAAGGGGTACGGCTTCGGCAGCCAGACCAGGTGATGGCCCGGGGGAGGGTTCGGGTGGTGATGGCATGGCCGGGGGCGCACGCCGGCCACCCGGCGCCGGACGGATCACGGTGCGGTCGCTGTCGTCACCGGCGTCGGTCGCAAAAGGGTCGTCGATGGTCACGGTGCCTTACTCCGTTATTCCTTGATGGCCCAGAAGGCCATGTCCAGCCCCGGAAACTCGCCGCCGACGTGGAAGGCAAAACCGCCGGAACTGAGCAACTGTTTCCAGAACTCGCTGCTGCGGTCGAGCCGGAAGTAGATGAAATCGGCCCGATAGGGGATCTCACGCGGTGCGACCGGCAGGGCACTGACGCCGATGCCGGGCAGATGGTGGTTGACGAACTGGGCGATGCGCTCGACCGGACCGATCTTCACCTGGGTCGGGAAGCGGGCACGCAGCAGATCGGCGGCCATGTCGGCGCGCACCGCCAGGATGAAGGTGGCCTTGGTAAGCAGCGGGCGCTCGCGGTCGGTGATGATCGCCACGCGGATGCCGTACTGGCGTTCCTCGATGGGAATCTGGATCGCTGCCTGTTCCTCGACCAGGCTGAGCGAACGGCGCAGTTCGGTCATCAGCACGTCGAAACTGCGCTGCAGGTCGTCGTGATCATAGGCCGGGAACGGTGGCGGCCGGCGCCGGGTCTTGCCGGTGAAGGTGGCCATCTCGCCGGCCAGTTGCAACGCCGCCTGGTAAAAGTCCGCCGGGTGCAGGCCGGGCATGATCGTCAGATGGGCGAACAGCGGTTCAAAGCGGTTGATGGCCTGCAGGCGCAGGAACTGGGCGATATCGACCCCGGCACCGCGTGCCGTGCCGGCGCCACTGACCCGTTCCGCCAAGGCATCGCCGCGCTGGTGCAGCAGACCCAGTACCTCGGTCACGAAACCGTTGAGTACCGGCACGCCGCGACAATCCAGGCAGGGCGGCAGATAGGCCGGGTCCAGTACCACAGTCTGATCCGGTCGCTTTTCCTGCACCCGGGCAATGCCGATGCAGGTGTGCTCGCTGGAGTCCTTGCTGTCCAGGAACAGCCGCAGGCGCGGCTCGCCGATCTCGACGAAGGCGCTGTTGTTGGCGGTGTCGATGTTGTTGTCGCGCACCTCGCTGGCTGTGACCCGATAGCGCGCGGCGGTGTCCTGACGCTCGCCGCGCTCGACCTCAGCCATGCCCGAACGCCGCAGCGGCAGGGCCAGTAGCACCCGGGTATCGCGGACACTGGCCTCGATGTCCAGTGGCGGCGGCGGTGGATCATGGTCGGGGATGTTGAATGGCGTGCCGTCCGGCAGCAGGCCGCGTGCCGTGGTGATGGCGACCTTGCCCAGGGCCAGGGCTTCGCGATCCAGCACCAGCTCAGCCACGCCCCAGGCATAGGGGCGCAGCAGGGTGCAGGATTGCCGGACCAGGGCTTCGATGTAGCGGTCCTGCTGCTGGAAATGCTGCGGGCGCAGGAACATGCCCTCGGACCACACGACCTTGCTATACCAGCTCATGAAGGCATCACTCGTGCATCACTCGGGTTGGGGATGGGGGCGGTAGTTGGCGTTGTCGATCTTCCGTAAATCTAGCATCCAAACGGCATGCCGACGCGCCAGACCAGCGGTGCGCGGGCGCGCGTCAGCGACTCCGTTGATGTTCTTCGTAGGCCCGGGCGAAGGCATCGCCGAACAGTTTATTGAAATCATCCTCGGCTTCGCGGGCGATGGAGGCGTACTCGGCCTTGAACAGATCCCAGTACTTGGCCTTGCGATTCAGCGGCAGGATGCTGTCAAGCAGACCGTGTTCGAGGCGGGTTTCCAGGTTTTCCGGGTCAAAACGCTCCAGCAGGCGGGCCAAAGCGGCCTGGATGCCGGCCATGACTGCCAGTTGATGCGCCTTGATATCGGTAAAGCCCTCGCGCACCGCCTGTACGGGCGCCATGTAGGCGCTTTGCTGGCCGAGCAGCAGCAGGGTCATGACTTCCTCGGCGCGCAGCGGTGGCTGGCCGGGCGGCGTCTTGAGCGGGTTGTTTTCGATCGGGCCAATGGCCGTGCGGTCCAGGCGGAATTCGCCCTTGACATCGCCGCGCGCCAGCAGGATTTCCATCAGGCCCTGCACGGTCTCGCGGAAGATCGCGCCCAGGCGGATCATGAGCTCCGGCAACTGCTCGGCGGTGGTATGCAGGTGCGGCAGACCGGCGCCGTCGCAGAAGGCGTATAGCAGGGCTGCGTCCAGCACTGGCCTGGCAGCCGGTGGCGGTTCGAGTGGTGCGGGAGCGGGCGTGGGGCGGCTGACCGGTGGCGGTTCGATCGGTGCGGGAGCGGGCGTGGGGCGGCTGACCGGTGGCGCGACGTTCCACCAGTCATCGGGAATGAGCGCGTCGGCGACTGGCGCGGGTTCCGGCTCCGGCAGCGGTATGGGTACAGGCACGGGTGTTGGCGCGGGTTCCGGCCTGGTGACGGGTTTTGGTTCAGGCTTTGGCGTCGGTACCGGGCCGATTTGGGAGACCAGCACGGGCGGTTCAAAGGCAGCCCGATCGGGACTGAGCAGATCGGCGGAGGGTTCGGTAATGGCAGCGCCCAGCGGTGCCTTGTCGCGCGGCCGCAGACCCAGGCTGTCCTCCTGTCCGCTGGATTCACCGCTTTCCTCGATCTCCTCGGTCTCCTCGGGATTATCGGTCAGGAGGTCGGAGAAGGAAGGGCGGGCGATATCGACCGCTGGCACCACCGGTGGCGTGATCTCGGGAATGGCGATATCCGGCATTGCCCCGCTCGCCGGCCTGGGCATGACATCGGTAACTGGCCCTTCTTCTTCAGTCGCTTGCGGTGCGACCGGGACGGCGCTGGCTGCGGTGGTGATGCTGACAGCGATTTCATACTCGCCGAGGATGAAACGATCACCATCATGGAGCGCAACCGTCTGCTCGCGGGTGATGCGTTCGCTGGAATCGTTGAGAAAAGTGCCGTTGGTGCTGGTATCGGTCAGGAAATAGCGGCCATCCTGATGATGAACGGTACAGTGCTTGCTTGACAGAATCCGCTCGGGATCCTGCAGCACCCAGTCATTGGATGGTGCGCGACCAATGCTGATCGAGCCCCGCTCCAGGGTGCGGGTGACTTCCTGGCCCGGCGAGAGCCTCTGAAAACTGGTGATGGTCAAGGTCAGGGGCATGGCGCGATGTCCGTGGGCAGGATGCCGCTGCAACTATCCGGGCGGGAGAGACTGGATGGATCCAAATATATGCATATGCAATATGCGATTTTGTAATGCGCAGTCTATACCGCGCGAACAGCTTGCGCCAAGCAGGCTATACTGAATCTGATAATGATTCTCAAGTGATCATGTCCTATGGTCAATGACCGGATGAGGCCTGCGAGCGATGAGTGTAATTGACGTTGAAGAGCTGCTCGGTGCCGTGACCGCTGCAGCGCCCTGCGGTGAGGATCTTGAATACGATCCGGCCTTTGCGGAAATGGAGACGCTGGCACAGGAAACCCCGGAACGCCAGTACGGCGACACCATTATTCCCGCCGAACCGCCCGACTGGCGTGCGGTGCGCAAGGCGTCGCTGACCCTGTTCGAGCGCACCCGTGATCTGCGGGTGGCGGTGCTGCTGTCCCGTGCGCTGCTGCAGACCGATGGCCTGACCGGGTTCAACGATGGCCTGGCGGTAGTCGAGGGCCTGGTCGAGCGCTACTGGGAGACGGTCTACCCGCTGCTCGATCCGGACGATGACAACGATCCGACCTTGCGCATCAACATCATCGTGGCCTTGTGCGATGCTGAAACCACATTGCGCAGCCTGCGCGAAGCGCCGCTGGTCAGTTCGCGGGCGCTGGGACGCTTCAGCCTGCGCGATGTGCAGATTGCCGCTGGCCTGCTAGCGGCGGTGGCCAGCGAGGGCGAGGAGCTGCCGACTGCGGCGCGCATCGACGGCGCTTTTCAGGATGCGCCACTGGAGGATCTGCAGGCGACCGCCGCCGTGGTGGCCGAGGCCATGGAGCGGGTCACGCACATCGAAGCGCTGCTCACCGATCAGGTGGGTGTGACTCAGGCGCCGGACATGAGCGCGCTGCGGACGATGCTGCGCGATATCCTGCAGGTGCTGAGTGATCAGTTGCAGCGGCGGGGCAGTGGCCTGAGCGCTGCAGCGGCCGAGGTGGCCGGTGAGGAGGCGGTGGCTGGCCCGGGGGGGAATGGCGGGATGCAGCGGCTGGTGGTTGGCGAGATCACCAGCCGCGAGGATGCCATGCGCATGCTGGACCGGATTTGTGAGTACTTCGAGCGCTACGAGCCGTCCAGCCCGGTACCATTCCTGTTGAAACGTGCTAAAAAACTAGTGACCAAGGACTTCATGGAGATCCTGAATGATCTGGCGCCCGGCGGCACCGAACAGGCTCACTTGATCTTTGGCCTGCGCGGTGAAGAGAGCAGTGGGTACTGAGCGCCGGCTCGGGGAGTGGACAGTGGCGACGATTGCGGACTGAGAGAGGTCATGTTCCGATGGCGATGAGCAGTCAGAAATTTATTGCCCG
>RXIX01000030.1 GCA_003989075.1 Candidatus Competibacteraceae bacterium
GCGCAAAGATTGCGGCCCTGATCGAGCAGTTCCCCATAGGAAATCAGGCCGGTATCCGGCAAACCAAGGCGGGCGGCCGATACGGCAAAGCCGCTCATGAACGCGACTGGGAAACCGGCCTGTTCGACCAGTTGCGCGGACAGGGCATCATGGCAGCCGGGCATGAGCAGCAGACCGGGTTGGGCGAGCAAGGCGCGCAGACGATCAGCAGGCGTGGGCATGGAGAAGCCTTTCTGCAGGGTTGAAGTCGGCAAGGGGTGCGGTCCGGACATGAATCGAGCAGACCACATGATACCGAAGGATGTTACCGCTATGTGCGCGCCGCGAAAATCCGGGATGAATGCCGTGGCTGGAATTGGCCACGTTCACCCCGGATAGGCGCTGCTTTGATTATGGCGTGGGAGCGGACGCGAACCCGCGTTGGAGAAGATCACGCAACGAGCGGGGCGCCGGGTTCGTGATGGACGTAGGCGCCGGTGTCGGCTTGATGGCTGGTGCCGGCGATAAATTCCGCGCCGCAACTCATACAGGTATAGGCATGGATGATGTAGAGGTGATGCACTTCATGCCAGGGCAATGGAATCTGGCCACATTCGACAGGTGAACCCTGTTCGATATGCGGACTCAGGCAGTTGGGACAACGTATAGCGGTTTCGGAGCGGTGAACGGATCGACGATCGACCTGCTCGCAGAGGTGCTTTAGATGCTGAATGTTCATGCTTGCATGTCCTGATTGCCGCGCTCGGCCCTCTGGTCAAGCACCCTAATTATAGCAGACAGGGGCCAAAATGCTTTGGCATCAGCCGCGTGGGGCTTATCATGCTTTGCGCTGAAATATACAAGACTTCTTTTGATTAACTGCTTATATAAAAAGCCATATTTATCAATATTTGGTATCGTTTATTGCTTAACATACCGGTGCCATCTGGAAGGAACCTGCCATGGCTACCACGCACCGTCTCTTTTTGCGGTAGCTGCCTTCGCTGCCACTCCAAGGGCGTCTTTGCTATCAAACCTGCCTAAAGGCAACCCGATGCCCCACTCCTCCGAGATGCCATCCCTGCACTTTTGCTATCCAGAAAAACTCCACAGCAAGCTCCTCCATCTGCTGGAGACCCTGGAGCAGTCCGATGATCCGATTAAACATCGCAGTACGCTGGGCGATCTCGTGGTCGAACTGACCGATGCCGGGCTGGACAGCTATTTCCTCGAACCGCTGCGGTTGGCCAAGGCGGGTTTCCTGGTGCAACAGACCGCGAACCTTGGGGTGACTAGCGCGGCTCGAATCATGGCTCCGATGATTCGCAATATCATCGGTCGCCTGGACAGGAACCAGATCCTGAGCATCAGCGGCTATATCCGACACCTCATGCATTGAAGGCGCGCAGGGACGCGCGACGACCCGGCCGGCTTGAGTGGATGCGTAGGGCCTGGTCGTGCCCCAGCCCTGCCGGCGATAGGTACAGCTCCCGGAACCGATGGCTTTTGATCGATCCCTCTGTTGCGCGCGGGTGGCTTGATCGCTCCCGCGTGGGAACCATGACCATTTACCATATCCCGGCACAGCCAAAAAAAAAGCGCTCGCCAAAATTGGCTGAGCGCTTGATTTTATGGTGGGCCGTGTGCGGTTCGAACGCACGACCAACAGATTAAAAGTCTGCTGCTCTACCGGCTGAGCTAACGGCCCGGAGAGGCTGCTAATACTACAACAATCTGCCGAAAGCACAACCGCCACTAAAAACCCATAAACAGTTACACCCCCGCTGGTCAGGAACCCCCTAGCGCAGCGACTGCAAGCGTCGCTCAGCGAGGCTGGCCGCCTGGGTATTCGGATAGCTTTGCCGCAGTTTTTGCAGCACCTCACGCGCCCGCGCCGTATCGCCCTGCTCGCTGTACAGATAACCCAGCTTGAGCAAGGCATCCGGCAGGCGCGCGCTCTCCGGATAGCGTAAGCCAAGATTAATGAATGCCTCCTTGGCTGCATTGATATCCCGGCTCAGGTAATAGGACTCGCCAAGCCAGTACTGTGCATCGCCGGCGCGGGTACTGGTGGGATAGGCGCTCAGAAACTGCTGGAAATGCGTGATGGCCGGCGCATAACGGCCTTCGCGCAATTCGCCCATGGCACGCTCAAAGCTGGCCCGTTCCGTATCGCCACCCGTCCCTGACGCAGCCGCAACCGATGCCACCGGTGCCGCTGGCGTGGCCGCAGCAGGCGGAACCGGGGCCGATACCAGCGGTGCTACTGGCGCGGCAGGGGCGGCCGGTGCCATGGGCGCAGCAGGCGGCGGCTCAACTGCTGCCGCTGGTGGTGGATAGGCAGCAGCGCCAGGCGGGCTGTTCGGAGCGCTGGCAGCGGAGCGCTCCTGCTCCAGCATCTCCACCTGATAACGATACATTTCCAGCTCGCCGCGCAGGCGCCGCATCTCGGTTTCCAGACGCTCGACCCGCTGGAGCAATTCCAGCGTCAGCGTACCTTCCGCCGCAGACTGTGCCGCGCCGATGCTGGGCAGCGTCAGGCCACCCAGCACCAGCAGGCACCCGATGATGTGCAAACCGGGCAGAGTGCGCATCGATCAGTACACGATTTCCACGCGCCGGTTCAGCGCATAGCTCTGCTCATCCTGACCACCGGCGGCCGGCCGCTCCTCGCCATAGCTGATGACGCGAACCTGCTGCGGCGACACACCCCGGGCGATCATGACCTGACGCACGGCATTGGCGCGCCGCTCACCGAGCGCGATGTTGTATTCACGGCTGCCGCGCTCATCGGTATGGCCTTCGAGCTGGGTGATGATGCGCGGATTGCCAGACAGATAGCGGGCATTGGTATCAATCACAGACTGACTCTGCGGCAGAATCTCAGCACTGTCGAAGTCGAAATAAACAACTCGATCCGCCGAGACTGCGGCGCCACCGCCAGCAGTACCCTGGCCATACTGGCCCGCCCGACCGGCCTGGCCGTATTGGCCACCACCCTGACGACCGCCCGCGCCACCACCGGTGCCACCACCGGCCGTGTCATAACCCTCATAGCTGTCCGGTGCCTGCCCGTAGGAATAGCTATAGGCTTCCTGGCCCGGCTGTGCGCCCGGCTGGGTCTGGGCCGCAGGATCAGTCGTCTGGGTGCCATCCGTGCTGGTGTTCTCGCCGGTCGAGGCACAACTGGCCAGCAGCGCGATCGACGCTGCGGCAATCAGGGTGCGAAAGGTATGGGTCATGGCAATGTTCTCCTCAAGCATCACGAAAGGGATAAGGCAAAATCAGCGGCCGTAGGGTGCCCAGACCGGTTCGCGCACGCTGCCGCGCAGGGCAAAATCCTGCTTGACGCCGCCATCCACCGACACCGCTTCCAGACGCTGACCGTTCGAGTAAATGACCATCTTGCCGTTGGGTGCAAAGCTCGGCGATTCGTACAGGCCACCCGGCGTCAGCACCCGGAACTGACGGTTTTGCAGATCGAGCACGGCAATATGGAAGCGACCATTGCGCCGGTGCACCATGGCGATATAGCGGCCATCCGGCGATACGGCCGGGCGGGCGTTGTAATCACCCTCGAAGGTCAGCCGCTGCGCCCCGCCACCACCGGAGCCAATGCGATAGAGCTGCGGCGAACCGCCCCGGTCGGAGGTAAACACAATACTGCCATCCGGCAGCCAGACCGCCTCGGTATCGATGGCGCCGCCATTGGTCAGGCGCACCGGACTACCGCCGGCCGCATCCATCGCATAGATTTCCGGATTGCCGTCCTTGGACAGGGTGACCGCCAGACGCCGCCCATCCGGCGACCAGGACGGCGCGCCATTGATGCCGGGCGCGGCTGAGACCACGCGACGGGCACCGTTGTAGACATCCTGCACCACGATCTGCGGCCGGCGTCCTTCAAAGGATACATAGGCCAGACGGCTGCCATCCGGCGACCAGGCCGGCGACATGATCGGCTGCCCGGAGCGCAGGATCACGCGCGGATTCTGGCCATCGGCATCGGCGACCACCAGGAACCAGGTGCCACCGCCACCGGCGACGAAGGCGATGCGCGTGCCGGCCAGACCTTTTTCACCGGTGAGCTTTTCGTAAATCAGGTCGCTGATGCGATGCGCGACCGGGCGCAACTGCTCAGACGGCACATCAAAGGACAGGTCCAGCAGCTTGCCGCCCTGTACCCCGGTGAGCTGGAACTGCACGATGGCACCCCGGCCACCGGACCGCACCTGACCGGTCACCGCGTAGTCAGCCTGGGACTGCGGCGGCTGTGGAGCAATCTTGCCAGTGCGCTTCAGATCGCTGGCGATAATGCCGGCGATATCCTCGGACGTGCCACCAAAGGGCGCGATGGTGATGGGGATACCGGCGCCGCTGGCGCCCTTGGTAATGTCCAGCGTGATCTGTGCATGCGCCAGATTGAACCCCAGCAGCAGCACGACCCAGGCAGCGATTTTTCCAACCCAGTTCAAAGCATGATCTCCCTCTGTTGATAGCGAAATTGATGGCGAAAATGGAAAATCGTTATTGATCATCACGCGGCTGTATCAGTCCGCGTCGGCGGGGCTGAACTTGATGCGCAGCGATTGCTCGGCGATATACCGGGCCTGATAGGCATCGCCGGGCATGGGCAAGGGCGATGCGCGACGCACAGCGGCAACAGCGGAATTATCAAATACGGAATCGCCGCTGGAACGGGCGACCTTGACACCGGTAACTGCGCCGGAACCGCTGATGGTGATGATCAACTCGCAGGTCAGGTTGCCCTGACTGACCGGCGGCAGAATCCACTGCCGCTTCACATAGGGCTTGATCACCGATGCGGCAAATTCACGCGCGGCCAGTTCCTGCGCGAGGCGCCGCGCCTCCTCCGCCTTGCGCTTGGCTTCAGCAGCAGCAGCTTCTTCCGCTGCCTTGCGCTTGGCTTCAGCGGCAGCAGCCTCGGCAGCAGCTTTGCGTTTCGCTTCAGCAGCAGCCTCTTCCGCCGCTTTCCGTTTCGCTTCAGCGGCAGCTTCAGCAGCGGCTTTGCGTTTGGCTTCCGCTGCTGCGGCAGCGGCTTCTTCCGCTGCTTTACGTTTCGCTTCAGCGGCAGCTTCAGCAGCGGCTTTGCGTTTGGCTTCAGCGGCAGCTTCAGCAGCGGCTTTGCGTTTGGCTTCCGCTGCTGCGGCAGCGGCTTCTTCCGCTGCTTTCCGTTTCGCTTCAGCGGCAGCTTCGGCAGCAGCTTTGCGTTTAGCCTCAGCAGCAGCCTGACGGCGTTCCTCAGCGGCCTTTTCAGCAGCTTCACGCTTGGCTTCGGCAGCGGCCTGCCGGCGTTCCTCAGCGGCCTTTTCAGCAGCTTCACGCTTGGCTTCGGCAGCAGCCTGCCGGCGTTCCTCAGCGGCCTTTTCAGCAGCTTCACGCTTGGCTTCGGCAGCAGCCTGCCGACGTTCCTCAGCGGCCTTTTCAGCAGCCTCACGCTTGGCTTCGGCAGCAGCCTGCCGGCGTTCTTCAGCGGCCTTTTCAGCAGCTTCACGCTTGGCTTCGGCAGCAGCCTGCCGGCGTTCTTCAGCGGCCTTTTCAGCAGCTTCACGCTTGGCTTCAGCAGCAGCCTGCCGACGCTCTTCAGCGGCCTTTTCAGCAGCCTCACGCTTGGCTTCAGCAGCAGCTTCTTCAGCCGCTTTACGTTTCGCCTCAGCGGCTTCCTGGCGGGCTGCCTCAGCGGCCTGTCGCCGCTCCTCAACCTTGCGTTCCTCAGCGAGGCGGCGTTTCTCAGCCTCTTCCTGCTGGTGACGCAGTTGCTCCTGGCGATGCGCTTCAGCAGCACGGGCCGCCTGGGCCAGTTGCGCCTGCCGCGCCGCTTCTTCCTGCTGACGCTGGCGCTCCGCAGCGGCGATGCGTTCCATCTCGGCCCGCAGTGCCGCTTCATCGATGATCTCAGCCGCGATCGGCTGCACTTCGGTCTGCTGCGGCGCGTGCAGCGCATCCGAACTGTTCAGATTGAACAGCAGGAGACCGCCCAGCGTAGCATGCACCACCACGGTGAATGCCGTCGCCAGCCGATCCTGATACCGTGCCTTGCGTTCCGCGCGCATCATTCAATCATTAGGGATTGCCGCCCGACGCACCCTCGGGCGGCGACGTCGACAAACCCACCTTGGCAGCACCGGCATCCTTAAGCGCGGTCATCGCCTGAATCACCTGCTCATAGCGCACCTCACGATCGGCACGCACCAGCACCGGCGGCTGAGGCTGTTGCCTGAGCAGCGTCCGGATATCCGCGCGCGGCTCCAGAGTCCGGCAATCAACCGGCTCGGCCTGTTGCGCGCCCACGTTCAGATAGCAGCGGTTCTCCCGGGTCACCGACAGCACCACCACATCCATCTCACGCTTTTCGATATCCAGGGTATCGGCCGGCGCCTTAGGCAGATCCACCTCAACACCCTGATTGAGCAGCGGTGCAGTGACCATGAAGATCACCAGCAGCACCAGCATCACATCGATGTATGGAACGATATTAATTTCCGCCTTCAGGCGGCTATGCGAGCGGCGGCGCAGCATGGTCTATCCCCGACGCAGACTGTAGGACTGCCGCTGAAGGATATTGGAAAACTCCTCCATGAACGTCTCATACCGGTTGGCCAGCCGATCCACATCGTGGGCATAGCGGTTATAGGCAATCACCGCCGGAATCGCCGCAAACAGACCCATCGCCGTGGCAATCAGCGCCTCGGCAATACCCGGCGCCACCTGCGCCAGCGTAGCCTGCTGGGTCGCGCCCAGCGCAATAAAGGCATTCATGATGCCCCAAACCGTGCCAAACAGACCGATATAGGGACTGGTGGAACCGGCGGTCGCCAGCAAGGGCAGATACATATCCAGCTCATCCAGCTCGCGTGAACCGGTCGCGCGCATCGCCCGCTGCGCACCGCTCACCACCGATTCCGGATCCACGGTCGGCTGGGAACGCAGGCGCAGGAATTCCTGAAAGCCGGCCAGAAAGATCGCCTCCATGCCGCGCACCTCCTCACCCTGCCGCTGAATACGCGCATACAGCGATGCCAGATCGATCCCCGACCAGAAATCATCCTCGAACTGGTCAATGGCATTCTTGGCCGCCTCCAGCACCATGTACTTCTTGGCGATCACCCACCATGAACCGATTGAAATGCTCGCCAGCAGCAGCATGATCATCTGCACAATCAGGCTGGCGTTGACGAACAGGCTCCAAATCGACAATTCAGCCTTCACCGACAATCTCCCTCAACAAAGGCCGGGGCAGCCGGCGGGCACGGAAGGTTTGCGCATCAATGCAGGCCACCTTGACCTGCGCATGGCACAGCGGTTCCGCATCATCGCGGCGCTGAATCGTTTGCGCGAACACCAGGCTGGCGCCGCGCGTATCGGCCACATGGCTATGCACCTCAAGCAGATCATTGAAGCGCGCCGGCCGCTGATAATCGATCTGCAGCGTACGCACGGCAAACAGGATGCCGTGCTCGCGGCACAGCGTATCCTGCTCGACGCCCTGGGCGCGCAGCCATTCGGTGCGGGCCCGCTCCATGAATTTCAGGTAATTGGCGTAATAGACCACGCCACCGCTGTCGGTGTCCTCGTAGTAAATCCGTACTGGCCAAACAAAAGTGTCCATGGTTCCGCTAGAATTCCCCAACTGTCGCATACCATCGAAAAAAGACCTTAAACCCAACCTGAATTACCCCTGAACCGTGGAGAACGCCCGCCGATGCGCACGTTTATTCCTTCAGCCCTGCTCTGGGTCACGCTGACCGCCCTGGCGGCACCCATGACCTTTGAAGAGGTCGACACGGATGGCGATGGACTCATCAGCGCCGCCGAGGCCGCAAGCGTCGAAGGTCTCGACTTTGAAACCGCCGACGCCGATGCCGATGGCACCCTGAGCACGGACGAATACAACATCGCCCTGGAAACCCTGTCGCCGCCCGATGCCGAAGCCGGCGAGGAAGCCGCCGTCGCCGCTGAAGCCGCCAGACATGAGAAGGCGCCCGTCGCATCGGCCGCCACATCCACGCCCGCACCGCCCACACCCGCCAAACCCCATCCTGCACCACCCAAATGAAACAAGGTGAAAGGTGAAAGGTGAAAGGTGAAAGGTGAAAACAAGTATGGGCCTTTAACCTTTGGCCTTTAACCTTTAACCTGCAAACAGATCACCCGCCGCCGCGCCGGTCACCGCCAGCCCAAAATGCCGATAGGCATGCGCCGTCGCCAGCCGGCCGCGCGGCGTGCGCATCAGGAAACCCTGCTGGATCAGAAACGGCTCCAGCACATCCTCAATGGTGCCGCGCTCCTCGCCCAGCGCTGCCGCCAGCGTATCCAGACCCACCGGCCCGCCGCCAAACTTGTCGATCATCAGCCACAGCAGACGCCGATCCATTTCATCGAAACCGCGCTCGTCAACCTTGAGCATATCCAGCGCCTGTTGCGCCACCTCGACGGTGATGCGCCCACCGGCCTTGACCTGGGCGAAATCCCGCACCCGACGCAACAGCCGATTGGCAATGCGCGGCGTGCCCCGCGAGCGCCGGCCAATCTCCGCCGCACCATCCGGCGCATCGGTCTCAATGCCGAGAATGCGCGCCGCACGCGCGACAATCTCGGTCAGCTCCTCAGCGGTATAAAACTCCAGGCGGTGCACGATACCGAAACGATCGCGCAACGGCGAGGTCAGCAACCCGGCGCGGGTGGTCGCACCGACCAGGGTGAACGGCGGCAGATCCAGCTTGATCGAGCGCGCTGCCGGTCCCTCCCCGATCAGGATATCAATCTGGTAATCCTCCATCGCCGGATACAGCACTTCCTCAACCACCGGACTCAATCGGTGAATCTCGTCAATGAACAGCACATCGCGCGGCTCCAGATTGGTCAGCAGCGCCGCCAGATCACCAGGCCGCTCGATCACCGGTCCCGAGGTCTGGCGCAGGTTGACGCCCATCTCGGCGGCGATGATATGCGCCAGCGTGGTCTTGCCCAATCCCGGCGGCCCAAACAGCAGCACATGATCCAGCGCCTCAGCACGGGCGCGCGCAGCATGGATGAAAATTTCCAGTTGCTCGCGCATCGCCTGCTGCCCGATATAGTCGGCCAGACGCTTGGGGCGCACGGCGCGATCGAGCGTGACATCCTCGGAACTGGCAGTCGGGGCAATCAGACGGTCAACGGGGGGCATGGCGGCATCAGGCGGTCGAGTCGATGGGAGTGCTCAGGCGCGGGCGGTGCATCCGCGTTCAGTGATAGTCTGACATATCAGACTTCGCGGCAGCGCACAAATCCAGGTACGAAATCGTAGTCGGCAACGCGGGATTGCTTCACCATGCGCCGGCGTTCGGGTTATCAGCGGCGCACGCTGGCCTGCAGGGCCAGACGAATGATCGCCTCGCTGCCCAGTCCGTCGCTATCGACCGCGTTCACCATGCGCGAGGCTTCGGGCAGCTTGTAGCCGAGTGCGATCAGGGCGCTGATGGCATCGTCGATTGGGTTGATGGCCGCCGTGCCCGTCGCACCGCCCGGCAGCACCACCCGGGTCGGATCCGCGCCCAATTCGCCGATGCGATCACGCATCTCGATCACCAGCCGCTCGGCAATCTTCTTGCCAATCCCCGGCAGGCGGGTCAGTGCGACAACATCATTATCGCGCACGCAGCGGCCAAACGCCTCGACACTCATCCCCGACAGAATCAGCAGCGCCAGCCGTGGCCCGATGCCAGTGACCCGGATCAGGTGCCTGAACAGGCTGCGCTCGGCAGTGCTGGCGAAACCGTACAGGGTATGGGCATCCTCACGCACCACCAAATGAGTATGCAGCGTCACATCGGCGCCCAGTTCCGGCAGGGTCTGGAACGTGGTTAACGAGGCTTCCAGTTCGTAGCCAACGCCATGCGCATCGATCAGCAGATAGGGCGGCTGCTTCCAGGCCAGCAACCCGCGCAGACGGCCAATCATCAGCGCCGCCGCCCGCTGAATGCCGCGATTCCGCCCAGACGATTGAGCGTCTGCCGGGTGTGACCGTGGCAAATCGCCACTGCCAGAGCATCGGCGGCATCGGCCTGCGGCGACTCGGGCAGGTTCAGCAATAGGGTAATCATGCGCTGTATCTGCAGCTTGTCCGCCGCGCCGCTGCCGGCCACGGCCTGCTTGATGGCGCGCGGCGCATACTCACTGACCGGTAAACCGGCCATCACCACTGCGCACAGGGCCGCGCCGCGTGCCTGACCCAGCTTCAGCGCCGAATCCGGATTGCGGTGCATGAACACCTGCTCGGCGGCTACTTCCAGCGGCTGGTAGTCGCGAATCACCGCCGCTATGCGCTCGAAGATGGTTTTCAAGCGCTCCGGCAGGGGGTGTTCGCTGGCGGTGTGGATGCAGCCGCTGGCGACATGGCGGCTACGCGGCCCGTCCATATCGACGATCCCGTAACCGGTGATCCGCGAACCCGGATCAATACCCATCAGCCGGATGATGCTCACGCCCGCTGCTCAGAGTTGCGCCAGGATGGTATCGGGAATATCAGCGTTGGAATACACGTTCTGGGTGTCATCCAGATCTTCAAGCATCTCCAGCAGTTTGACCATTTTCTGCGCGTCCTCCAGACCCAGCGTGGTGCTGGAATTGGCGCGCTGGGTGATCTCGGCTTCCTCCGGCTTCAACCCGGCGGCCAGCATGGCCTCGCGCACGGTCTGAAACAGCGCCGGCGCGGTCAGCACATCCACCGAACCATCGTCATTGCTGACCACATCATCGGCGCCGGCCTCCAGCGCCACTTCCATGATCCGATCCTCGTCGCTGCCGGCCGGATAGCTGAGCACGCCCTGTTCGGTGAACTGAAAGGCAACCGAACCGCTGGTGCCCAGATTGCCGCCGCACTTGCCGAAGGCATGGCGCACCTCGGCCACCGTGCGATTGCGGTTATCGGTCATGGCATCGACCAACACCGCTACGCCGCCCGGCCCATAACCTTCGTAGCGAATCTCCTCGTACTCGACGCCGTCCAGCGTACCGGTGCCGCGCTTGATCGCCCGGTCAATGGTGTCACGGGGCATATTGGCCGCCAGCGCCTTGTCCATCACCAGCCGCAGGCGCGGATTGGCGCCGGGATCACCACCACTCATACGCGCCGCGACGGTGATCTCGCGGATCAGTCGGGTGAACAATTTGCCACGCTTGGCGTCCTGGGTGTTCTTGCGATGCTGAATGTTCGCCCACTTGCTATGTCCAGCCATAAAGCCTCTTGCCTACATCACGTTCGGTTATATGGAAATTGAGAAAACAGTCTACCATCGTTTATGCCGGCTGCGGTTCAGCGGTGCTGGGGCGGATGATGAAAGCGACCGGTGGCGAAGAAGGCGCAGGCCTGGGTTACGGTGGCGGGATCAACCAGCATCTGCATATGCGATACCGGCAGGCAAATATGATCGCTCATGCCCGGCAACTGGGTTTCGACCACCGCGATCATGCCATCGGCCGGCGCCGGCATGCCCGGAAACAGCAGGCCCACGCCCAGATTCAAGGTACCGGCAATGGAGCCGAGTTGATGCGGCGTCGTCCAGGCCGGCGCATCGCCGAGCAGCCCGCCTTCCAGGCCACGCCCGACCAGGCAGCCCAGACCACTGCCCTGCATGATCTGCGCGGCATAGCTGCCCTGATGCGGCGTACCCAGGGTCACCACCCGGCCCGGCCGCTGCCGTGGATAACGTTGAAACAGATAGCGCACCACCAGCCCGCCCATGCTGTGCGCCAGGAAATGCACCACCGGCGCATCCAGGGTTTCCAGCAGGGCATGCAGCTCCTCGGCATTCTCCGCCGGCGTGCGGGTCATGGTCGGATAGGAAAAGTTCACAGTCTGGTAGCCGGCCTGCTCCAGCCAGTATTCCAGCAGGCGCATCCACAGGCCATGCACATAGAGTCCATGCACCAGCACTACCGTTTCCCGCTGGCCTGCCATTGTTCACCCCCCGCCCCTGCCGCTGAAAAAAGAGTTTTATTCTAACGAATTCCGGTCCAGCTCCGGACAGTGGCCGCGTAAAATAGTCGTCATTGACCTGCAATAGTGTCAAAATGAAACTATCAGGACTTTCGCTGACCTGACTTTTTCCGTCATACCCGCGAAAGCGGGTATCCATTCTTTTCAACGAGCGACTGGATTCCCGCATACGCGGGAATGACGAGAAGCGAAAGCCCCGACTATATCAAACCGCTGATCCGGCCCCGCAACCCGCAAGCCCGGTCCTGGAAAGCAGCCGGTCCGGCCGCTGGAGAACCCGCATGACTGCCGCTACTGCCGAACTGATTCGCAAGGATTACCGCCTGACACCGGCGCAGGTACCGCCTACCGTGGTTGAAGATCTTGATGCCGCCGAGAAGGCCGCGCTGGTCGCGCACATCAAGCGCCTGCTGGTTGAGCAGGACGCTACCCTGGTTGCGCACTACTACACCGCTGCTGAGCTGCAGGAGCTGGCCGAAGCAACCGGCGGCTATGTCTCGGATTCGCTGGACATGGCGCGCTTTGGTACGGAGTGCACGTCCAGCACGCTGGTGGTGGCCGGAGTGCGCTTCATGGGCGAAACCGCCAAGATTCTCAATCCGGAAAAGCGCGTGCTAATGCCGGATCTGCAGGCTGATTGTTCGCTGGACCTGGGCTGCCCGGTCGATGAGTTCACCGCCTTTTGCGACCAGCATCCCGAGCGCAGCGTAGTGGTATACGCCAATACCAGCGCGGCGGTGAAGGCGCGTGCCGACTGGGTGGCGACTTCGGGGATTGCGCTGGAGCTGGTGCGGCATCTGGCGGCGCAGGGTGAAAAGCTGATCTGGGCGCCGGATCGGCATCTGGGCGCTTATGTGCAGCGTGAAACCGGTGCGGACATGCTGTTGTGGAATGGTGCCTGCGTGGTGCATGAAGCGTTCAAGGCTGATGGGCTGGAAAAGCTGCGCGCTGCGCATCCTGAAGCGATGGTGCTGGTGCATCCGGAATCGCCGCTGGATGTGATCGCCCAGGCGGATTTGGTGGGTTCGACAACGGCGCTGGTCAAGGCGGTGCGTGAATTGCCGGCTACGACCTTTATCGTTGCCACTGACAATGGTCTGTTTCATAAGATGCAGCAATTGGCACCGGACAAGATTCTGTTGGAAGCGCCGATTGCCGGCAAGGGTGCGACCTGCGTCAGTTGCGCGCACTGTCCGTGGATGGCGATGAATGGCTTGCGCAATCTGGCTCAGGTACTGGAAAGCGGCGCCAATGAGATCATGATTGATGAAGCGGTGCGTGAGCGTGCGGTGCGGCCCATCCGGCGCCTGCTGGATTTCGCCCGCCAGCGCCAGCAGGTAGTCTTGGGCAATAACGATGCCTGATCGGGACGCGCTGCGTATCCCTTAGCTGTTTACTGATTCAGGACTTTCGCTTACCTGACTTTTTCCGTCATACCCGCGAAAGCGGGTATCCATTCTTTTCAACTCTTTTCAACAAGCGACTGGATTCCCGCATACGCGGGAATGACGAAAAGCGAAAGTCCCGAATTTTATAGTGCATGTGGTCCATATCCAGCTTACTGCATCCTATCAGCTCACGCATTCTGAATGCTTGATATTGCTATTTAATATGGAGCAAACTTCATGAAGATTAAACTTACTTGTTTACTTGCTTTCTCCCTGGCTTTTTTATCACACGTTTCATTTGCCGAGCAAAAATATAATCCACATACAGGCGCATGGGAAACAACCACGCCAGACGCTCAATTGCAGTACAACCCTCACTCAAATAGCTGGAAATACTCAGCGCCGAATTCATCGCCACAGTACAACCCTCACAATAATTCATGGGATATGGCGCCAAAGGGTTCCGTACAAAAATACAATCCTCATGAACGTACATGGGAAACCACCCAGCCTGACGAAGAGCTTAAATATAATCCTCATACAAAATCCTGGAAATATGCTCCCAAAAAATCCAATCTGGAATACAATCCCCATAACAATCAGTGGGAATACCCGGATTAGAATGTGGAACGTCCTGTTCCGCATCAGCTAGTCTAACAGCGCCGCATGACGGATGCGGTGACAACAGCCGACCCGGAAGGCATTCAATGCCGTGGATTTAGCATGCCGGATGGTGGGCTATTCGGCCAGGGTGCAGAGTTGGCGCGGGCTGGTGAGATCGATCCACAGCAGGCGGCGCCCTGCGTCGGATCGCGATCCCGGAGCCGGGTGGGTTCCGGTCCGGTCGAGAAGATCGCGGAGTTGGATTTCGGCCCGGTGCAAAATCGCGGGGTCACGCCCGTCACCCGGAATGCCTCTAAAACCGCCGGAGAGCCGCCTCTACGCCACGCACGGGGTCACGCCGCTACCTGTGTATTCCCGAGGCCGCAAAGTCGCTTAAAAACGCCCTCGAACGCCGCCGCGCGATCGACGCCCGTTAGGCCCCCGATCCCATACCCGTCACCCGCCGCCGCCCGCTCCTCTCGGCCCCCGCAAGCCACCGGCCACACCGGACGCACCACCCCAGGAGCAGCCCCAGTGAGTCCCGAACGCCCGGCGCGGCGAGCCATACGGCCATTGCGTTAATGGATATCACTGTTGTGTGCCGTGGCCATGCAAGTCCGATCCGTTCACGGATATCACATCGACAAGGCTTGACGTGTCGCGCGTGTGCCTGACGCGGCGCGGTGGACCCCTTTACGCACCCTGCCTGGATCAATGCGGAACAGGGTCAGGATGCAGGATTCCGGGGTGCTGACAAAGGTGAATCAGGCGGAATTCATGCCGGGGACGGTGACAGCGCCGAAGGCTTAAGACGCGGATCGTGTGGGTTTTTACATGATCGGCGCTGGGAAAAGGCTGTATCAGGATGAGACAGGATCGGGCTGAGAGTGAGGTCATTCAGGACACACTTTTCGGGTTTTTTTCTGAAAAAGGGGGATTGAAGTGTGACAGCGGAAGGTAGGAGAATTGCAACAAAGCCTTTCAATGGCTTGGAGTTGGGAATTCCAGAAATGACGCCTGTGATAAGTTCATTCGAGTTGTTATCAGAACACAACTTGTCATATTTAACAACAAGTTGGTTAAGGCTTATCGTGATTAAGCGTCAAAACTGACGTAAAATAAGGCGTCGTTTAGGAAGCCTAATTTATGTTAGGCATAGAAGGGAAAGAAAATGACAGCACAGATTTCTGACACATTCATCTTTAAGGGTAAGCAGTATTCTGTCATCGGCATGAATGGGGGTGATCTTGCCTCGCCCGAGCAATTCGGCATGAAGCCAGAGATGCTTCACACCGCATGCTACCGAGGCTTCTACGCTACCTATAAACTTACAAGAGATACCCTATATCTCAAAGAGCTAACCCTTCGAGAAAAGAACGACAATTACCTGCCTATCGGTGAAATAGAGCCACTGAAATCGGGCTATCAAGCCACTTATAAGGGCCTAAGTATAGTTGTCCCGTTCACAGGGAAGATAAGGTTAGCCAAAGACTTTATTAACGAGTTCTATATTCACATGGGCTACCAAAAACCTACAGCTTTCAAGACCGTCTTGGACATAACCCTGAAAGGAGGACGAGTAGTCGAGATAAAGGATCGCTCCCAAGAAATGGAGGAGAAGCGAGGCGCCTTCAAGAAACACTATGAGTCTGGGAATATGATACAGAGTATTAATGAGGCATTCAGTCTCGACATGGATTTAGAATAGGATTTCCCAACAAGGCGCTCCAGCCGACCGCTCAACCGCCGCTACGCGGTTTCGCGTCGACTCAATTCAAGCGTTAGGCATACCCGAAGTATCGTCTACTATTAACCATATGGATCCAAGGCAAGAATAATCATGATATTTAAGCAACCAGTAGAACCAATGTCGATCGAGAAAACCGGAAAGCAGCGACAGTCAGAACTAAAACTGCTTTATTGCAATTTATTTGAACCACGTTTTATGACAAAGAAAGAGCTATTGATAAATCGAGTTCAACCAGATTTTGATGCCATAGAGTATTTTCAAAAACTAGAATCGGACGAGGATATAGACGAAGAACCCGATGAGGATTTTATTAGAAAGCATTTTTCAGATGATGACACCTATAACTGTCATAGCTACGAAAACACTGTCGATCACATCGCTGTCAAGCTGGATCGAGGCGATGCCATATTGTCTATTTCAGCCCTCAAGTTTATTATAGATGATGGCATTGGTTTAGTGGATGAAGACAATGAGATAGAAATAATTTGTGCAAAAAACTCTTGTATTGCATGTATTAATCAAGAATGGATTGGAGGAGATGCCTACAGCACACTTTTTATTGATTTCAGGGAAGATACTCCGGTATTTGTAAAAGCTTTTGATGAACTTGATTTTGGCCGGATCAATGCCATTGCCACTCTATCTAATGGCGTTACTGTGGTGCTTTTATATCCCGGAGATGATGAAATCAAGATTCTTGATTGTGATGAATTTGTACTTATGGATTATGCAGAAGGTGAAACACTGAAGTTGGCCAGAGAGGCTTTTTCTAAAATTCCGAAAGCTTGGCAGCTCCTTGGCAGCTAACAAGTTGCTCCAGACGGGTCGGCTGAGTTTGTCGTTAGCGACATAGGCCAGGTTGCCGTTTTTTTGGTAGCAACCAAACATTCAACTAACACGCCTAAAAGGCGCGCAAGTAAAAGAATAACGCTGGCATGATGCAACAAGAGCTGTACCGGCAACGCGGGCTATTAAACACAGGACTTGCGGCGCTCCTCAGTCCTCTTCGCCGAAATAATCCTTGATGCGCCGCTTCAGGGTCGATAGCGGAATGCCCAGCTCGCGGGCCACCGCCGCCTTATTGTTCTGGTTACGGGCCAGCGCATCCAGAATCATCTGCCGTTCCATATCCTTCAAATGCGCCCGGGCATCGGCGGCACTCGAACGCGCCCCGGCATCGCCGCCGTATCCAGCCACAGGCGTAACCGAGGCCACAGACGCCGCCAACTCATCGCGCGGCAGGCGCAAATCTTCCGGGCGCACCTCCTGATCACCACGCAGCACCGCCGCCCGCTCCAGCACATTGCGCAACTCACGCACATTGCCCGGCCAGCTATAGCACTGCAAAGCCTGCAACGCCGCCTCCGACAACCGGCAACTCAACTGCAACTGCTTGCACAAATGGCGGGCGATGCGCGGAATGTCCGAGCTGATCTCGCGCAGCATCGGAATCTCGATCGGCACCACGGAAAGCCGGTAATACAGATCAGCGCGAAAACGGCCCGCCTTGACCATGGCCGCCAGATCACGATGCGTAGCGGTAATCACCCGCACATCGACGCGAATCGGCTTATCGGCGCCAATCGGCATCACCTCCCGGGTTTCCAGCACCCGCAACAGGCGCGGCTGCAGATCAAGCGGCAATTCGCCAATCTCATCAATGAACAGCGTACCGGTATGCGCCTGGCGAAACGCACCCTCGCGGCTGCCGGTTGCACCGGTGAACGCACCCTTGATATGGCCAAACAGATCGTTGCGCACCATCTCCGGATCGGCCACCGAAGCATCAAACACCACCAGAGGTCCCGGTCGCCCCGAGAGCGCATGCAGGGTGCGCGCCACCAGTTCCTTGCCCGAACCCGATTCACCGTGCAAATGCACCGTGGTCGGCGTCGGCGCCACAGCCCGAATCAGGCCATACAGCTCACGCATGCGCTCACTGGACCCAACCAGCTCGCCAAGGCGCTCTTCCTGACGCGAGACAGCAACCGACCGCTCCTCGGTGCACTGGCGAATCAGCAGCCGCGAATAGCCCAGCGTGCATTCAGCATCAGCCGGCACATAGGCTTCGGTAATGCGCACGTTGTTGATGAAGGTGCCATTGGTCGAACCCAGATCACGCAGCAGCAGACCCTGCGGGGTGAGCTGAATCTCGGCATGGCGGCGCGACACTGCGCGATCATTCAGCACGATATCGTTATCGGGTGCCGAGCCAAGGCGCACATTCGGCAGGCCCAGACGGGCTTCCAGACCCATATCCGGCCCAGCGATAACCTGCAGCTCAATGGCTTCAAACTGAACCCGCAACGCGGACGCCGAGGCCGCAATGATGATTTCGGTGCCGGTGCTGCGAGAATCGGATTGAGCCATGGGATCACCCGGAAGAAAGCGCGCGGAAAGGAAAAATTGAGGACGGATTACGTCCCTTATCTTAATCCAATCCTCGGCAATCCGCGCCGATCACCGCGCGGGTAAGGGCTTCTGGTGATCGAACAGGAGCGCATCGCAGTAAGCCCATGCTGCGAGCTACACCGCCTCGGCGTGATGACAGGCCACCGCGCGCCCCGCCACGGACCGCAGCTCCGGACGGCTGGCCCGGCATAGGTCAGTGGCCAATGGACAGCGGGTATGGAACGCACAGCCCGGCGGCGGCGCCAAGGGCGATGGCGGTTCGCCCGGCAGTGGCGCCCAGGGCCGGCGCTGCGTCGGGTCCAGTTGCGGCATCGCCGCCAGCAGAGTGCGGGTATAGGGATGGCGCGGATCGTCGAACAGCAGCGCACGCGGACCCTGCTCGACTGGCCGACCCAGATACATCACCAGCACATCGTCGGCGATATGGCGCACCACGCCCAGATCGTGGGAAATGAACACATAGGCCACACCCAGCTCATCCTGCAGATCCAGCAGCAGATTCAGCACCTGCGCCTGAATCGACACATCCAGCGCTGAGACCGGCTCATCCGCGACCACGATCGGCGGTTGCAGCATCAGGGCGCGGGCAATGGCAATGCGCTGGCGCTGACCACCGGAAAACATGTGCGGATAGCGCGTGTAATGCTCCGGGCGCAGACCGACCCGCTCCATCATGGACCGCACCTTTTCCTCACGGGCGCGGCGGTGCAGATCCGTGTTGACGATCAGCGGTTCCTGCAGAATGGCGCCGATCTTCTGGCGCGGATTCAGCGAGCTGAACGGGTTCTGAAACACCATCTGCACCTGACAGCGCGCGGCGCGGCGCTCGTGGGCGCTGGCCTGGGCGAAGTCGCGTCCCCGCAGACGCAAGGCCCCGCTGCTGGGCGTTTCGATCAGGGTCAGCAGGCGCGCCAGAGTGGATTTGCCACAGCCGGATTCACCCACCACCGCCAGAGTCTGGCGCGGCCGCAGGGTGAAGGATACGCCATCGAGGGCGCGCACCAGGGCCGGCGGCTGAAACCAGCCCCGGGCAACTGGGTAATGACGGGCCAGGTTCTGCGCATCCAGCAGCGGCGCGGTTTCAGTCATCGGTGGGCCTTCCAGCGGCATCAAGGGGCGTGTGGCAGCGCGCCTGCCGCTGCGGACCCACGGGACGCAGACCGGGCGGCTGCAGGCGGCAGCGTTCACTGACAAAGAGGCAGCGCGGATGCAGCAGGCAGCCGCTGGGACGGTCATATTGCCCAGGCACCACGCCGGCCAGCGTGGCCAGACGCCGCTGCCCGGTGCCGCTTTCAGGCAGAGCGCTGAGCAGCGCACGGGTGTAGGGATGGCGCGGCGCGGCAAACACGGCGGCAATCGGCCCGCTTTCTACCACCTGTCCGGCATACATCACCACCACCCGCTGGCAATTCTCCGCCGCCAGCGCCAGATCATGGGTAATCAGGATCAGCGCCATGCCGCGCTGCCGCTGCAGATCGCGCAGCAGGCCGAGAATCTGTGCCTGAATGGTCACGTCCAGGGCCGTGGTCGGCTCATCGGCAATCAGCAGGCGCGGGTTGCAGGCAATCGCCAGGGCAATCAGCACCCGCTGACTCATGCCGCCGGAAAGCTGATGCGGAAAGGCGCGCAGGCGACTGGCCGGATCGGGAATGCCAACCTGCGCCAGCAGATCCAGCGCCCGCTGCCGGCGCGTCGCACGGCTGCCGCCTTCATGCACGCGCAGGGTTTCCTCGATCTGGAAACCGACCGTGTAGCAGGGATTCAGGCTGGTCATCGGGTCCTGAAACACCATGGCCATATCCTTGCCGGTCAAGCGCCGTCGCGCCCGTGCTGACAGGCGCAGCAGGTCCTGACCGTCGAACGCCAGCGTCCGCGCCGCAACCCGGCCCGGAAAATCCACCAGACCGAGCACCGCCAGCGACAGCACCGACTTGCCCGAACCCGATTCGCCGACTATGCCAACCACCTCGCCAGCGTCGATCTGCAAATCGACCCCGTCCACCGCCCGGAACGGTGCCGACGCCGCGCCAAACTCCACCGTCAAGTGTTCAATATCGAGCAGAGCCATGGTCAGCGCTTCAGTTTCGGGTCGAGGGCATCGCGCAGACCATCACCCATCAGGTTAAAGGCCAGCACGGTGATCAGGATCGCCAGGCCGGGGAAGGTCACCACCCACCAGGCGCGCTGGATAAACTGGCGGGCATCGGCGAGCATCGTGCCCCATTCCGGAGTCGGCGGCTGCGCGCCCAGGCCGAGAAAGCCCAGCGCTGCCGCGTCGAGAATCGCCGCTGAGAAGCCGAGCGTAGCCTGCACGATCAGCGGCGCCAGGCAATTGGGCAGCACGTTGACGAACATCTGCCGCAGCAGCCCGGCACCGGCCACCTGACTGGCCATGACGTAATCCTTGGCAATTTCGCTAAGCACCGCCGCGCGGGTCAGGCGCACATAATGCGGCAGCACCACGACGGCAATGGCGATCATGGCATTGTTCAGGCTCGGCCCCAGCACGGCGACGATGGCAATTGCCAGCAGCAGGCTCGGCAGGGCCAGCAGGATGTCCATCAGGCGCATGATCAGCGTATCGATCAGGCCACGGAAAAAGCCGGCCAGCAGGCCGAGCAGAATCCCCGCCGCCAGCGATAGCGTCACCACGATGCAGCCAATCAGCAGCGAGACCCGCGCCCCGAACAGCAGGCGCGACAGCAGGTCGCGGCCAATGTCATCGGTTCCCAGTGGAAAGCGCCAATTGCCGCCATCGAGCCAGGCCGGCGGCAACAGCAGTGCATCGCGGTATTGCTCGGCGGGCGGATGCGGCGCCAGCCAGGGTGCACCCAGCGCCACCACCAGCAGCACGGTAATCACCAGCAGGCCAGCGACCGCGCCGGCGTTCTGGCGAAAATGACTCCAGAATTCGCGCAGAGGACCCGGTGGGGTCAGGGTAAGAGCGTGCTCAGTCACGGCCAGGTCCCGGCAGGCGCCCGCTTGCGTGTGGCGCGATGCTCAATAGCTCGTTCAAATAAATGGCCTTGCCAATCTGCGGCCAGAACCACGTTTTCAGCCAGCATGTGGATTCCTCCAGAGCGCAGTGCTTAATGCGCATGCCGGATGCGCGGATTGATCAAGCCATACAGCAGATCGACCAGCAGATTGACCAGCATCACCACGCTCGCCACCAGCAGAATACCGCCCTGCACCGCTGGATAATCGCGGCGGTTGATCGAATCGATCAGCCATTTGCCGATACCCGGCCAGGCAAACAGGGTTTCGGTCAGGATCGCCCCGGCCAGCAGCGTACCTACCTGCAGGCCAATCACCGTCACCACCGGGATCAGCGCATTGCGCAGCGCATGCACACCGATCACTCGCAGCGGCGACAGGCCCTTGGCGCGGGCAACGCGGATATAGTCCTCACGGATCACCTCCAGCAGCGCCGAGCGGGTCATGCGTGCGATCACCGCCAGCGGAATGGTGCCCAGGACAATGGCCGGCAGGATCAGATGGCGCACTGCTGAGCGGAACGCCTCGTAATCCCCAGCCAGCAGGGTATCGATAAGCAGCAGACCGGTCACCGGTTCGATGTAGAACTCCACGGCGATACGCCCCGAGACCGGCGTCCAGCCCAGTTGCACCGAGAACAACAGGATCAGCAGCAGCGCCCACCAGAAAATCGGCATCGAATAGCCGGTGAGCGATATCCCTATCACCGTGTGATCCAGCACCGTGCCGCGCTTGACCGCAGCGAGAATGCCCGCCGGCAGACCCAGCAGCACCGCAAACAGCATCGCCGCCAGCGACAGCTCCAGGGTAGCAGGGAACAGGGTCATGAATTCATCCAGCACCGGCTGGCGGGTAATCAGCGAGGTACCCAGATTGCCCTGCACGACCGCGCCGATGTAATCCAGGTACTGACGCCACAAGGGCTGATCAAAGCCCAGCTCGTGCAGCATGCGGGCGTGGCGCTCGGGATCGATGCCGCGCTCGCCAGCCAGCAGCTCCAGCGGATCACCGGGGATGAGGTGAATCAGGGCAAAGGCAATGGCAGTGACGCCAAGGAAGGTCGGCACCAGCAGGCCCAGGCGGCGCAATAGGAACAGCAGCATCGGCGTCAGACTGAAAGGTTGAGTGTGAACAATAGGGAGCTATGCAGGATGGTACCGGCCCGGCCTGCAAGCCTTGCCACCCGGGTGGAACTTGCCCTTCGACAGGCTCCCTTCGACAGGCTCCCTTCGACAGGCTCAGGACGAACGGAAAACACCACACCGCCGTTCGCCCTGAGCTTGTCGAAGGGTTCGCCCTGAGCTTGTCGAAGGGCATCTCACTAACGCCGTTCATCCTTCGACAGGCTCAGGACGAACGGAGGTTTCGTCAGAGGCTTGCAGGCCGATGGGGCGCGCGTCCGGCTACTTGCTCAGGTCAACCCCGTAGAACAGGTTCAGGCCGAAGGGGTGAATCTTGAAGCCCTGTACCTCCTTGCGCACCGGCTGATACACCACCGAGTGGGCAATGGTGATCCAGGGCGCCTGTTCCTTGAACACCACCTGCGCCTGCTGATAAAGCCGGGTGCGTTCGGCGACATCGCTGACCTGACGCGCCTGGGTGACCAGTTCCTGATAGGGCGCGTAGCACCACTTGGCGTAGTTGCTGCCGGTTTCGGCGGCCTCGCAGGACAGCAGCGTGGCCAGGAAATTATCCGGATCGCCATTGTCGCCCGTCCAGCCCATCAGCGCAGTCTGATGCTCGCCGGCCTTGAGCCGCTTCAGGTATTCACCCCATTCAAAGCTGACAATCTTGGCCTTGACGCCAACCTTGGCCCAGTCGGCCTGGATCATCTCGGCCATGCGCCGCGCGTTGGGATTGTACGGACGCTGCACCGGCATCGCCCACAGATCGGTCTCGAAGCCATCGGCATAGCCGGCTTCCTTGAGCAGCGCCCTAGCCTTCTCGGGATCGTAGGGATAGTCCTTGACCGCGTCGTTATAGGACCAGATGGTCGGCGGAATTGGGTTCTTGGCGACGGTGCCGGCGCCCTGATAGACCGCTTCGATGATCGCTGCCTTGTTGACGGCCAGATTCAGCGCCTGGCGCACGCGCACATCGTCAAAGGGCTTCTTCTGGGTGTTGAAGGCCAGATAACCGATGTTCAGGCCCGGCTGGCTGAGCAACTGGATTTTGGGATCCTGGTTCATTTTGGCCAGATCGGCCGGATTCGGATACGCCATCACCTGGCATTCGTTGGCATCGAGCTTGGCGTAGCGCACCGAGGCATCCGGGGTAATGGCAAACACCAGATTGTCGAGGGCCGCCTTGCCGCGCCAGTAATCCGGATTGGCCTTGTAGCGGATCATGGCGTCCTTCTGGTACTTGACCAACTGGAACGGGCCAGTGCCGACCGGTTCCAGATCAATTACCTCAGGCGTGCCGGCCTTGAGCATCTTGTCGGCATACTCGGCGGACATGATCGAGGCGAAGTCCATGGCGATATTGGCCAGGAACGGCGCTTCGGGACGCTTGAGGGTAAAGCGCACGGTGTAGTCATCGACCTTCTCGACGCGCTCGATCACGGCCGGCATGTCCATACCGGCGAAGTATTCGTAATTGCCGCCCGAAACCTTGTGATAGGGGTGATTCGGATCCAACTGGCGCTGGAAGGAGAACAGCACGTCGGTGGCGTTGAAGTCGCGGCTGGGCTTGAATTTGGCGGTGGTGTGGAATTTCACGCCTTTGCGCAGGTGGAAGGTGTAGACCTTGCCATCGGCGGAGATGTCCCAGGATTCGGCCAGCCCCGGCACCAGGGTGGTGGCGCCGCGATCGAATTCGGTCAGGCGGTTATAGAGCGGCTGCGAGGCGGCGTCGAAGGTGGTGCCGGCGGTGTAGAACTGGGCGTTGAAGCCTTCGGGACTGCCTTCGGAGCAGTAGACCAGGGTCTTGGCGGCAAAGGCCGGCGCAGCCAGGGCACTGGCCAGCGCGGTAGCGAGCAGTGCGGTACGAAAAGAGATGTGGCGCATGCGGTTTCCTCAGGTGGGACCAGAAGCGATGGCGAGCATGTTGTTGCGCTGGGTGGTATGTGACAAGAATACGCTGTGCCTTGACAGGCTTACAATAAGCCGCAGATCCGCCACCCCTGGAACACCATGAACGATTCCGCCCTGCCTGAACTCCTGCAACCGGGCGACCCGCCACCGGTGCGCATCGTCAATCCGCAAGGACAGGCGCCGCTGGTGCTGGTCTGCGACCATGCCAGCAACGCCATTCCCGCCCGGCTGGGCACGCTTGGTCTGGGTCCAGTCGAACTCAGCCAGCATATCGCCTGGGATATCGGCGCTGCGCCGGTCACCGAGCGGCTGGCAATGCGCCTGAACGCACCCGCGCTGCTCAACGGCTATTCGCGATTGGTGATCGATGCCAACCGTCCGCCCGGTGATCCCACCTCCATTGCCGAGGTCAGCGATAGCACGCTGATTCCCGGCAACCGCGATCTGGACGATGCCGCTGCTGAACAGCGACTGGATACGGTGTTCTGGCCCTATCACCATGCCATTACCCAGGCACTGGCGCATCGCTGGCGGCATGGTCACGGCCAGGCACCGGCGCTGGTGGCCATTCACAGCTTCACGCCGGTGATGAACGGCTTTCACCGCCCCTGGCATCTGGGCGTACTGTGGAATCGTGATCCGCGCCTGGCCGTGCCGCTGCTCAATGCCCTGCGCGCCAATCCGGATCTGTGCGTCGGCGACAATGCGCCGTATTCCGGGCGCGAGGTCGGTTTCACCATGGACACGCATGGCGGCGCTGCTGGTCTAGCGCATGTCGAGATTGAAATTCGCCAGGATTTAATCACCGATGAGGCCGGTCAGGCGTATTGGGCGGATGTGGTGGGCACAGCGCTGGAAGCGGTACTGCGCGATCCGGCCCTGTACACGGTGCGCCATTACTGATGCTGAATACTGGGCGACCGGTGCCACCCGTTCGCCCTGAGCTGTGAGCCCTGAGCCTGTCGAACAGTCAAAGGGCGCCCTACGCGGCATGCTGCAACACCGGTTCCAGATGCTCGATCACCAATTGCAATCTGCGCCGGCCCTGCCACTCGTTCACATCCAACTTATAGGCGATGCGCAGCCGGGTCGTGCCCGGCACAAACTCGGCGGCACGGCGAAAGGCCACCCCCTCCAGACGCAGCGTGCTGCCCGGTGGCCGCAGGAAAATCTTCACATGCCTGTCCTGCATGATCTGATGCGACAGAACTTCAAATTCGCCATCGAACAGCGGCTCAGGAAAGCCCTGACCCCAGGGACCGGCAGCGCGCAGCAGTTCAGCGGTTTCCAGGCACAATTCGGCCACGCTCAACTCACCATCACTGAGCAGGCGGCCCTGTAAATGATCAGCACTGAGCCAGCGGCGCACCTCGGCATCAAAGGCAGCCCGGAACGCCTCCAGATTTTCCGCCGGCAAGCTCAGGCCAGCCGCAGCAGCATGGCCGCCAAAGCGGGTAATCAGGCCCGGCTGCTGCGCGGCAATCGTGGCCAGCGCATCGCGGATATGCAGATCATCCACCGAGCGCGCCGAACCGCGCAGCAGCCCGGCGGCATGGTCGGGCGCAAAGGCGATCACCGGCCGGTGCAACCGCTCCTTGACCCGCCCGGCAACGATGCCCACCACGCCCTGATGCCATTCGGGATCAAACAGGCATAGCCCAAACGGCAGCGTAGCACCATTGGCCAGACTGCCCTCAAGGCGGGCCAGCGCCTGCTGCTGCATCTCGTCTTCGATCACCCGGCGCTCGCGGTTAAGCTCATCGAGATGCTCGGCCATCTTTTTGGCCTCGACCGGATCATCACTCAACAGGCACTCAATGCTCAGGCGCATATCAACCAGCCGCCCGGCGGCATTGAGGCGCGGACCGAGCTGAAAGCCCAGATCGGTAGCGCTCAAGCGTGCGGCATCGCGCTTGGCGATTTCCAGCAGGGCCTGAATGCCCGGTACGCAGCGCCCGGCACGGATGCGCTGCAGGCCCTGGGCGACCAGGATGCGATTGGTATGATCCAAACGCACCACATCGGCCACCGTGCCCAGCGCCACCAGATCAAGAAACTGCGCCATTTTCGGCTCGGCCAGCCCTTGTGCAGCAAACCAGCCGCTGTCACGCAACCGGGCGCGCAAGGCCGAAAGCACATAGAAGATCACCCCGACTCCGGCCAGATGCTTGCTCGGGAAGTCATCACCATGCTGATTAGGATTAACCACCACATCCGCCGCAGGCACGGTCGGTCCGGGCAAGTGATGGTCAGTGATCAGCACCTTGATGCCGCGCGCCTGGGCGGCCTGCACGCCATCATGGTTGGAAATGCCGTTATCGACGGTGATCAGCAGATCGGGGCTTTTTTCCGCTGCGACGGCGACGATTTCCGGGGTCAGGCCATAGCCATGCACGAAGCGATTAGGCACCACGTAATCGACCGCTGTCGCGCCCAGAGCACGCAGCACACGCAGCGCCAAGGCGCAACTGGTGGCGCCATCGGCGTCAAGATCGGCAACGATGACGATGCGCCAGTGCTGGCGCAGCGCGGTTTCCAGCAGTTCTGCGGCGGCCTCGCTGTTTTTCAGCGCTGCCGGCGGGTGCATATGATGCAGTTGGTAGCGCAGCTCACTGGACGCGCTGACGCCGCGCGCGGCATAGATGCGCTGCAACAGAGGGGTATCGGCCAGATGGGCGGTCGGGTCGGACTCACGGCGGACAATCAGGATGCGCGGTATGTTCATGACGGTTCGGGCAGGACTTCGGTGCAGTTGCGGCCGTTCTGCTTGGCGCGGTACAGAGCGGCATCGGCGCGGCGCAGCAGGGCGTCGAAATCGATGACTGTGGCATCGAAACCGGTCAGGCCGAGGCTGATGGTCAATATCAGCGGTCCCTGATCGGTGACAATGGGCGTGCTGGCCATCCGTTGACGCAGACGCTCGGCCACCACCCGCGCTGCAGCCAGATCGGTCTGCGGCAGCAGAATGGCGAATTCCTCGCCGCCGATGCGCGCGAACAGGTCGACATCGCGCAACAGCTCCTGACCGCGCCGGGCCAGTGCCTGCAACACCTGATCGCCGATGGGGTGGCCATAACGATCATTGATCGCCTTGAAATGGTCGGCGTCAAGCATAAGCAGCGCCAGCGGCAGCCGATAGCGGCGGGCGCGCTCGAACTCCTCAGCAGCCCGGTACATGAAATAGCGGCGATTGCGCAGCCCGGTGAGGCTGTCGGTGGTGGCCAGTTCCTGCAGTTGCGCCTGAGCCTGCTGGCGCTCGTAGACTTCGCGTTCCAGGGCGGTGCTGCGCTCACTGATCTGCGCCAGCGCTGCGCCGAATTCCTCAGCGGCGCGGGCGATGTTGTCGAGTTCGCGAATGCGTTCGCGGCGCAGGTGGACGGTGCCATGACTGAGCCGGGCGCGTTCCAGGCCAGCGGTGACGCGCAGGATTGGTTTAACGATGGCGCGCTGGAAGAAATACAGGGCGGCGACGAACAGCAGAATCAGGCCACCGAGGGTAGCGGTGACCAGAACCATGGCCTGGCGGGCGCGCGCGGCGATGATGGTGTTGCCTTCGGCGGCGCTGACGGCAGCGCTGACCGAGCGCTGCTGGGCGAGATTTTCCAGGATATTGCTGGCCTGTCGCCAGTCTCGATTGAGGTTGATATCGGCGTCAAGGATGCCGCGCTGGGTGCGCAGCAATCCCTCGATACGCCCTATCCCGACCCGGGTTTCAGCATTCTCGATGCAGGCGGCGTAATCGGCGAGTTTGCGGGCGAAATGGTCGAGCAGTTGCAGGCGATCCTGATCGACCGGCACCTGGCTAAGGCCGCTCTGCAGCAGGTGCAGTTCCTGGGCCAGTTCGATCAGGGCCTGGGCATCCGAGGTAGAGGGCGATGGCGTGCCGCTACCGGGGTCATCCGGTGCCCGGTACAGGCGGGACAACTCACCATCCAAATGCTGGCGGGCGCTGTCCTGAGCATTGCGGTAGGCACTCATGCGCTCGATGAGGGCAATCACCTGCTCGACCTGTTTTTTGAGATCGAGGTTTTGCTCATAGGTAGCGTCCATGCTCAGGATGCGCGCCGCCAGCAGCGCTTCGCGGCGTTCACGCGGCAGCGGGCTGCCGCGGACGATTTCGCCAAATACCTTGAGCCGTTCCAGATTGATGATGGTGCGTACTTCGGTCTGGATCTGCGGCAACAGGGTGCGCGAGGCCTGTTCGGCCAGACCGAGAATGTCGTATTGAACCTTGACCAGTACGAACGCGGCGATGCAGCCCAGTCCGGCGGCAATGCTGGCGATCAGCACCAGTAAGGGCACCAGGCGCGGCTTGCCTGATGGCGGCGCGTGATGCACCGGGTCCGTGGAGTTTTCGCCAGTGGCCAAGGTCGTCAGTAGATATCAAAGGGGAAGTAGCGGGTGCTGATCTTATGGTAGGTGCCTTCCAGCCATAACGCATTTAAAGCGGCGTTGACAGCTTCGCGCAATGCCATATCGCCCTTGCGCACCAGGATATAAGCCTCGCTGCTAATGGCATTAACGTCCAAGGGTGGGCCGATGATATCCAGATTCTGGGCGGCGTCGTCGCGCAGCAGGTTGTAGGCGGAAAGGTTGTCCGTCAGTACCAGATCGACTTCGCCACGGGTGAGGGCGGCGTAGGCTTCGGGCAGGGTGGCGGTAAACACCAGTTTGGCGCGATCGGCGTGATGCTGGCGCAGATAATCGGCAAAAGTGGTATCGGTCTGGGTGGCGAAGACACGGCGCTGGCCAGGAGCGGGCGCTGCGTCGGCCGGGGGACTGCCGGTTTTACCGATGAAGACCAGGCGGGTGCGGTAATAGGGCTTGGTGAAATCGCCGTACTGTTCGCGTTCGGCGGTCTTGGCCATGCTGGCGACGATCAGTGCATAGCGTCCGGCGCGCAGGCCGGGCAGCAGTTCATTCCAGGGCACGGCGCTGATCTGGCATTCGCGGTCGAGGCGCTGGCATAGGGCTTGAGCGATTTCGACATCGAAGCCGGTCAGGCGGCCTTCGGCGTCGAAGAAGCTGAACGGTGGATAAGCACCCTCGGTGGCGATGCGCAGCGGTTCCAGCGCGTCGCTGCGCGGGCTGATGCCGCACAGGGCCATCAGCAGCAGCAGGATGGGTATTGTCTTGGTGCCGCTCAATCTGAACATGGTCCTGAATTCATCCCGGTAAAGAGGTTGAACATGGTGCGCTGATCATGCGGGGTTTGCTGGTCGTGCGTTGTGCCGTTGCTTATGGTAGTCGGCGCCAGCGCAAGATGCCCGTCTCGGTAAGCCTGGCTGTTGCGCAATCCACAGGTACATCGGGCGTGACCCTGGCGGCTTGCTTTTCAGGCTGTCAAATCGGCCAGCACGTGTGCCGTGATGGCTGGCGCTGGCATCGATAGCGGGGCCGTCGCGGGGCGTTTGGGGATGGAAGAGCAGTGACCTGTTGCGCAACAAGCCCGATCCTGCCGGGCGGGCATGATGCCGAAAGCATGTTCAGTTGACGGGTGACAGGCTCTCCTCGCCCACTTCATCGGTCCATATCGTAAAACGATCCAACCGACTCGGCCCAAAGGACGTCAACAGCGCCACATCAGCGGCATCGCGACCACGCGCCATTAACACCCGGCCAATGCGCGGCGTGTTATTACGCGGATCAAAGGTGTACCAGCAACCGCTCAAATACACCTCAAGCCAGGCGCTAAAATCCATAGGGCCGGTCATCGGTACGCCAATATCACCCAGATAGCCGGTGCAATACCGGGCCGGGATATTCAGGCAGCGGCATAGGGTAATGGCCAGATGGGTGAAATCGCGACAGACGCCGACCCGTTCCTGATACGCTTCATAAGCCGTGCGCGTCTTGCGCGCCTGCATATAATCGAAGTGAATGTGATCATGCACGAAATCGCAGATCGCCTGGACCCGCGCCCAACCCTTCGGCACCGTACTGAACAGTTGCCAGGCGATATCCACCATTCGATCCACTTCGCAATAGCGGCTCGGCAATAAAAACATCAGGACCGAATCCGGCAAGGCATGGATTTCATGCTGTTCAGCACGGGGATTCAGTAGATCCGGCTGACCGTTGTCCTCGACCACCGCATCATTCCAAAACCGCAGTGGGCCGGCAGGCGCCAGCAGGCGATCGCAGCGATTGCCAAAGACATCCAGATATTCGCTGCTCTGCACCGGTGGTTCGATCAGCAGATAATTACCCCGGCGGATCGAAGGCCCGCGCGAAGGGTGCAGATAGAGCATTGCGATGAGCGGTGTTGGCGCTGGATGCTCGAAGATGATGTCGTATCCGACTCGAATCAGCATAAGGGTGCTTTCCGTTGATGTGGAAAAATCGTTGATTGGGGAAGTCCATGCCATAAGCATACATACTCTTTGGGAAGGGCGTTGTATGCTTGTTTTTGCTGCTCAATCGATTAAGGGACTATCCCGAGGAGGTTTTGATGATCGTGACCTTTCGAAGCAAGGCACATGCCGACATCATGATGTTTGGTGATATCGCCATCAGCCTGTTGAAACTGATGGGGCATACCGGAGCGGTTCCAGGCGCGCTTTTGGCTGCGGATGTTCCCAAGGCACTGGACCACTTGACCAGGGCCGTTTCGGTGCATAAGGCAGCGGACGCAGGAACGCCCGAGCATGCTCCTGCTCAAGAGGATGAACCGAGCGAGCGCCCGGTACACTTAGCGCACCGCGCCTTGCCCCTGATGGAATTGCTGGCAGATTCCATAAAGGCGAAATGCGATGTGATGTGGGATAAATAGCGAAGCTGCGCAGCCGGGGCTGCCGTTTCTTGGGGATGGGGAGGCAGGTCGGGGTGGCGGCGGGCGCTTGCCCTGAGCGACTTGTTCTGAGCGTAGTCGAAGGGAGCCGAAGCAGTCGAAGCAGCGGGGTACGCCCTTCGGCAGGCTCAGGGCAGCGCCCCGACGCGAATCCCGCACGAGGGCGATTCTGGGCGCGTTCGAGCCTTCGGGCAGGCATGGGTAGCGGGGTGATGCCGTGCGTGGCGTAAAGACGCTCTCAGGCGGTCTGAGAGGCATTCCGGGGGGCGAGTGTGACCCCGAGATTCTGCGCTTGGCCGAAACCCAGCTCCGAAGCCTCCTCGAGGAGGCCGGGATCGACCCGGCCCCGGTGTACCGTCCGGGTGAGGTGTGCCGCCTGCTGAAGATCAGCCCGACGACCCTGCGCCAACTCTGCACCCTGGCTGAGCATCCAGCCGTCAGAAATCCCCATCCCCGTGCGCTGGAATCATTCCTGGTCGGTTGTCATCACCGGATCCGTCATGCAGCGCTATTGAGCTGGCTGGTACGGAACCAGACGTTTCAGCGCGAAAGCTAGGCGGTGGCTGTTGCTTCGACATCGCTCAGCACAAGTTTCTTGGCTGAAGGGATTGCCCGGCAACATCGAACGGGCGGGTTGATTGTGGGTTGCTGCGTTGACTATGGCGCGGTCTCTGGTGCAGCGGTGGGTTAGCTATCTTGCCGTTCCTCGTCTTCCCATGCTTGCGTGTTTGCTCACTACCACAATGATAACAGTTCACTCATAACCCCACTCTCCTCAGCGAGCCACTACCGATAGTTAAAAATATCTGTGGGGGTTTCTACGACAATCTCTGACCCATCAAATTCAGGGTTAATTTGATATTTTGACTCTTTGCCATTATTACAAAC
>RXIX01000031.1 GCA_003989075.1 Candidatus Competibacteraceae bacterium
GGCGCCGGCATTCAGGGCGATCTGAAAACGGTCACTGCGCTCGGCGGCTATGCAGCGACCGCGATCACTGCGCTGACCGCGCAGAACACCTGCGGGGTGTTCGGTATCCTCGGTATCGAACCCGAGTTCATTGCCCAGCAAATGCGGGTGGTGCTGGAGGATATCGGCGCGGATTGCATCAAGACCGGCATGCTGCATAACGCGGCGGTGATCGAAACCGTGGTGGACACGCTGGAAACTGTGGCGGCCACTATTCCCGTGGTGGTTGATCCGGTGATGTATGCCAAAAGCGGCGACAGTCTGCTCGACCCGGCGGCGCGCGCAACCCTGATCCAGCGCCTGCTGCCGCGCGCCACACTGATAACGCCCAATGTCCGTGAGGCAGCAGCGCTCAGCGGCCTGAGCATTCGCAATCCGGATGATCTGGCGGCGGCAGCCCGGCAACTGCTGGAACTCGGCCCAGCGGCGGTGCTGGTCAAAGGCGGCCATTTGCCCGGCGCAACCGTCACCGACTGGCTGATCTGGCACGATGGCGCGGAAGCCTTCAGCGCGCCGCGTTCGCCAGGCCGCAATACCCACGGCACCGGCTGCACGCTGGCCTCAGCCATTGCCACCGGTCTGGCACAGGGGTTGGCCCTGAATGCAGCGGTCCAGCGGGCGCTGGCCTATGTCCAGGAAGCCATCCGCAGCGCACCCAATCTGGGGACGGGCTGCGGCCCGCTGAATCATGGCCATACGCTGCGGCCCGAGGCATAAGAGCGGCGCCGCTGCCGACTCTTCGACATTTTTGTCGAGAGCAACCGGATTTGTCGGCGCCAATTCCAGCGCAGCTCGCAAGTGCGTTGAGAATACGGTTGATTCAGGGCTGGCACGGGTTCTGCTACAGGGATCATATGGCTTGCACCCCAGCGTGGGCGCAACTCACCTTTGTCCCTGATCCCGTGGAGAATTCCAAATGAAGCTGACCCGCACCCTGTTGACCGCCGCTCTGCTGACTGGCCTGACGCTGCCGGCCCTGGCCGACCATGCCACGAATGGCACCGATGACAGCACTGAAGTCCGGGCGTCGCTCACGCCGGCGACCGGCATCACCGGCTCCGGCAGGGCGGAACATGACACCCGGACGGTCTATGCCCAGGGCAATGTTGCCGTGGCAGCGCAGAAATTCCATATCGATGTTGCGCAGACCTATAGCGCCGATCCGACCAGCACCGCGCCGGCTACGCTCACCGCCAGGATCACCACCAGCAGCGCCACATACACCTGCAATCTGCCGCTGGCCAGCATCAGCCAGAATGTGGGTCGCAACGGCGGCAGGAAAGGCAGCACCAGCACCAGCACCAGCACCAGCACCAGCACCAGCACCAGCACCAGTTCGACCTGGGCGGCCAAATACGAACTCAGCATCCTGAGTGCCGATAGCACGGCCGCATATGCCGAACAGAGCGGCGCCTACTGCACCAGCACTGCATCCACCTGGGTCGTGCCCGAAGTCGCCAGCGGTGATGGCACAGTCAGCATCAGCAGCGCCACGGCCACCCTGTTCAGCGGCAGTTTCTAAAGCCACCTGGCGCCTGAACCCTTGATCGGTTCATGGCGCCCCGCCCGTGCCACCCTTCAGGCCATGCTTGGCCAGCTTGTAGCGCAGCACCCGCTCGCTGATGCCTAAAGCCTCAGCGGCGCGGGTCTGCACCCCGCCCGCCTGCTCCAATGCCGCACGCAGCAACTCGCACTCCACCGCATCCAGCCGCTCCTGCAAGGGCCCAGTTCCGACCTCGACATCAAGCTGGCGCAATTCCGCCGGCAGATCCAGCGGCCGCAGAATATTGCTGCGCGCCAGGGTCAGACTGCGCTGAATGACATGCTCCAGTTCACGGACATTGCCCGGCCAGGCGTACTTGATCAACGCATCCAGGGTTTCCGGTGCCAGGCGGGTCGGACGGCGTGCATAGCGTTCAACGAAGGCATTCACCAGCGCCGGGATATCCTCGCGGCGCTGACGTAAGGGCGGCACTTCAATCTCGAACACGTTCAGACGGAAAAACAGATCCTCGCGGAATGCGCCCGCCTCGACCAGCCGGCGCAGATCACGATGGGTTGCGGTCACCACCCGCGCGTCAATTGCAACGTCCTGCTCGCTGCCAACCCGGTTGATCCGCTTCTCCTGCAGCGCCCGCAACAACTTGGCCTGCAAGGGCAGCGGCAGTTCGCCGACTTCATCGAGAAACAGCGTGCCACCCTGGGCCAGTTCGAAACGGCCACGCCGTTGCCGGGCCGCACCGGTAAATGCGCCGCGCTCATGACCAAACAGTTCGCTCTCGAACAGCGCCTCGGGAATCGCCGCACAATTGACCTCGACAAAGGGCGCGGCATGACGCGGACTGAGCCGGTGCAGCAGGCGCGCAATCAATTCCTTGCCGGTCCCCGTCTCGCCACGAATCAGCACGCTCCACGGGGTCTCCGCCATCCGCCGCACCAGCGAGAACACCTCGCGCATCGCTGGACTGTCACCGATCACCTCCGGCGGTGCTGCATCCGGCAGTGTTTCCTGACGCAACTCGGCGACATCCTCGGCCACCGCCAAGGTCTGTTCCAAGCTTTGAATCTTCTCCAGCAAGCCCAGCAAATCGACCGGCTTTTCCAGAAAATCATCCGCGCCCAGTTGCATTACCCGCACCGCCCTATCCACCGCGCCATGGGCAGTGATCATGATTGCCCGCGCCAGGGGATTAAGCGCCTTCATCTCCGCCAGGACCTGATCGCCGCTCAGTCCCGGCATACGCTGATCGAGCAGCACCAGTTGCACCGGCTCACGCCGAAACAGGCGCAGCGCCTGCGCGCCATCGCCGGCGCTCAGCACCGCATAACCCTGCTTTTCCAGAAAGCCCTGCAGCACCTCCCGTTGCAGGGGATCGTCATCGGCTATCAGAATTCTCACAACTCATCCTTCGCGGCGTGCGCCAGACCCTGGCGCGGCAGAAACAGGCGCACGTCCAGTTCGCCCGGGCGCGGCGTCGCCACCGTCAGATGGCCCTTGTGAGCGACGAGAATGCGGCGGGAAATGGCCAGACCCAGCCCGGTGCCGGCCGGTTTGGTGGTAAACCACGGCTCCAGAATACGCGGCGCCTGGTCCGGCGGCAGCGTAAAACCGGGATTGCTCAGCGTCAGTTCCAGTCCGTCGGCGCGCGCAGTCAGGCGGATATGCAGCCAGCCACCCTGCGGCTGCGCCTCCAGGGCATTGCGCAGCAGGTTATCCAGCACCTGGCGCAGCAAATCAGGATCGCCGGGAACCGAGTCGGCGGCATGCACCGGCACGGCCTGCTCAAGCTGGATACCGGCCGCCCGCAGCGGTCCGGCATACAGGGCCAGTTGATCGGCAACCAGCGCGCCCAGCGCTACCGGCTCCTGCCGGGGCCGATAGGGCCGCGCATAATCGAGCAGCCCCGTGACACTGCGATTGCTGCGCGCAACTGCTTCCCGCATCACCGCCACCAGCCGACGATGTTCATCGTCCAGGGCATCGGCTTCGATCTGCAGGCGTTGTAAACCCATGGCCATGGCATTCAGGGGATTGCGCAGTTCATGGGCAATGGCCGCTGCCGCCTGGCCGAGCGCCGCTTCCTCGCGCTGTTGCGACAGGCGCTGTTCATAGGCGCGCAACTGCTCCAGATGGCCACGCTGATAGCGATACAGCAGGCCCGCGCTCAGGGTGCCAATCAGCACAAGCAGCGCGGCAAAGCCGGCAAATTGCTGCCAGAGCCGCGCTTCAGTACGCGCCAGCGGTCCGGCATCCAGATCAACGCGCAGTTCGGCGCCAGCCAGCGGGGTGCGGGTTTCCACCTGCCGGCTGCCATCGGCCAGACGCCGAATCGCCACCACGGGCATGGTCGGCGTGGACAGGCGCACCGCGTCCGCGCTCAAAGTGCCGTTCAGCGCCACCCCCACCACGCCGGGCAGCGCGGCAATCGCCCGCAAGGCGCGCGGCAGGCCAATGGCATCGCGTAATTCGTCAATGGCGCGACTGTCCACCGCCACCAGCACGCAACCCGGACGGCCCTGGCGCGGCACGGCAAAGGCCAGCACATGGCGTTCGGGCCGGGAGAGCAATTGGCGTGGATGCTGGCAATCGAGTGCTGAACCCATATCCCCATCCGGCGGTCCCTGGCGGATGCCTTCGGCACCGATAATGCGGATCACCGCCAGACCGGCCTCGGTAGCGAATGCGGTCAGTTCCTGCTCACGAAACGCTTCGATCCGATCCAGGTAATCGACAAAGCGGGCGGAATTGCCGAGGACATCGATCAGCATGGCATCGGTCACCTCGTGGCCGAGCACTGCGCCCCGGGCATGCAGGCTCACGGCATCAGCCAGCAGACGGGCATGGCCGGTGGCCTCTTCCAGAAAGGTCTGCTGCGCCTGACGGGTCTGAAACGAAAACCACACCAGCACCAGCATACCCAGCGCCCCAAATACCAGCAGATTGCCCAGCCACAGGCGGGGCGATTGAGCAGATTGAATATCAGCGGCCACCGCCACCACCGCCACCATGACCACCACCACCGCCACCGCCACCGCCACCATGACCACCACCGCGCCCACTGCCAGCACCACTGGTAGCGTCACCGCTACCCGCGCCACGGCTCAGCCGCGCCCGCACCCCGGTCAGGTCGCCGGTCGGGTCCAGAGGTTCCGGCAGCACACGCAGGCCAGAGACCTCACCGCTGGCCGTTAGCCACAACTGGACACGCACACCGGGCAGCATGCTCGCCGCCACGCTGGCATCGCTCAAGCGGATTTTCCAGCGCCGCGCGCCCAAACCGGCCTGATCATCCGCTGCCATCACGCTAATACCATCGCTTTCCACTGCCTCCACTCGCGCCAGAATCGGCGTTTCCGCGCCGGCCTGGGCCAGCCAGAAGCCAAGCAGGGCGATACCCAGCAGGCGCCCGCGCCAGCCGCCCAGACACCGGGCATCAAGTCCATGTTCATACATGAGCAGTCGCCTTCGTTTGGCAGGAATGAAAGCCCGGATTGAGCAAAAAGCATACCGCAATGCTAAAGTCCAGTATTAAGCGCACCCCGCGTCAGGAGTCACCGCATGCCCGATTGGAGCTATTGGGTCACATTACTGGCCATTATCTTGATCCTCTGGATCAGCGCACGGCTTTTGCTGTCCGGTCCTGCGCTGCGCGCCTATGATGCGCCGCCCGGCGACAGCGGCACGCGCATGCGCGCGCAGGCCAGCGCCGAACATCAGCAGACCGTGCAGTTGCTGCAGCAGGCCGCACGGGAGATTCGCGCCGCCCCGCGCAAGGAACGTCTGGCCGCCATTCGCCGGGTCATGGCGCGCGGTTTTTGCGAACCTGCCCTGCTGGCCGGCGATACCGCCTACACGGTGCGCACGGTGGATGCCGGTGGCGTAGCGGGTGAATGGGTTCTGGCGCCGCATGCCGACCCTGAACGCCGCCTGCTCTATCTGCATGGCGGCAGTTTCCTCAGCGGCTGCGCGCGCGGCCATCGGGTGATCACCAGCGAACTGGCGCGGGTCACCGGTGCGGCAGTGCTGGCGTTGGATTATCGGCTGATGCCGGAGTGTCCGCGCCGGGCCATGCAGGAGGATTGTCAGGCCGGCTATCGCTGGATTCTTGAGCATGGCCCTGATGGTGCGGGGCCGGCGCGGGAACTGTTCGTGGCCGGCGATTCAGCCGGGGGCAGTCTGGCGCTGCTCCTGGTCGCCTGGGCGCGCGATCATGGCTTGCCTGCAGCGCGTGGCGTTATCGCCCTGTCGCCAAGCGTCGATCTGACCTTTTCCAGTCCGACCCTGCGCAGCAACCTCAACAGCGATCACATGCTCGGTCCCAGCCTGCGCGGATTCCTGCGCCTGCCGCGCACGCTGCGCCTGCTGCTGATGTGGGCGATCAACCGCATCCCGCCCGCCGATCCGCGCGTGTCGCCGGTGTTTGGCGATCTATCCGGCCTGCCACCGCTGTTGATTCAGGTCAGTGAGGCGGAAATGATGCTCGGCGACGCCCGGCGCTACGTCCACAAGGCCCGCGCCGCCGGCTGCAGCGCCGAACTGCAAAGCTGGCCGGAATTGCTGCATGTCTGGCATTTATTCGCACCGATTCTGCCGGAAGCGCAGGAGGCATTCACGCGCATCGCGCAGTTCGTGCAACGCTGCCGGACCTTCAGCTCAGCAGGCTAGTGCTTCAACCGACCTCAAATGACAAATGACTTCGCGGGTAGGGTGGATAAGGCGCTTGCGCCGCATCCACCAGCCATTACCCGAGAAAGTGGATGCGCTTCGCTTATCCACCCTACTCCTGCAGGACCTTCAGCGGGTAGGGTGGATAAGGCGCTTGCGCCGCATCCACCAACCATTACCCGAGAAGGTGGATGCGCTTCGCTTATCCACCCTACTCCTGCAGGATCTTCAGCGGGTAGGGTGGATAAGGCGCTTGCGCCGCATCCACCAGCCATTACCCGAGAAGGTGGATGCGCTTCGCTTATCCACCCTACTCCTGCAGGACCTTCAGCGGGTAGGGTGGATAAGGCGCTTGCGCCGCATCCACCAACCATTACCCGAGAAGGTGGATGCGCTTCGCTTATCCACCCTACTCCTGCAGGATCTTCAGCGGGTAGGGTGGATAAGGCGCTTGCGCCGCATCCACCAACCGTTACCCGAGAAAGTGGATGCGCTTCGCTTATCCACCCTACTCCTGCAGGACCTTCAGCTCAGCAGGCTAGACCAGGCAGCGACTTCGGCACACGCCAGTAATTGCTCAGCAAAGGCCAGTGCTGCGCTTAGATGGCTTTCCGCCGCCGCACTCAAGGACTCGCCCAGTGCAAAGCGTTCACCACGAATAGCCAGTTGAAAGGCTGGCGGCAGTGGCGTCTGATTAATCTGCTGATAAACATGCAGTACGGCGGCCGGTGACAGGGCGTGACTGGTATAACTGTGATCGCGCGCCGGCTGGAGACGGGAAAACTGGAAGGGCGGCGGACAGGATAGGCTGGCATCGACAAATAACACCAGCGCCCGGTTTTGCAGATCGAGGGCGTGTTCAATCTGCAATTGAAAATCGCCCAGCAGCTCAACACCCTTCCAGTCATGCCGCGCGTGCAACTCCGCCAGGCATTCCAGAAACAGCGGACCCAGTGCATCATCACCCCGACTGGGATTACCAACCGCGAGGATCAGCAGGCGATTTTCTGTCATGCGCTGCATACGCTGCATACGCTGCATACGCTGCATACGCTGAAGTCGGCGCGGACTGCCGCATCATGCTCCGCTGTTTGTTTCAATCCTTGTGGTATTGGATGAGGCATTCAGACGCTCCGCTCAATTCGCCATCCGCATTCCGCACCAGACAATCCAGCACTGCCCCGCTTTCCTGATCCACTCTTTCCACATACAGCGGCATTTGCCCAAGTGCATGCGTAGCGCAGGACAGACAGGGATCATAGGCGCGCACCGCCACTTCAATCTGATTCAACAACGGCTCGGTTAATTCCTTGCCATCCAGATAACGTTCCGCTACCTGGCGGATCGATTCATTCATCGCCTGATTATTATGTGTAGTTGAGACAATCAGATTGGCCTTTTCGATCAAGCCATCCTCATTGATGCGGTAATGATGAAACAGCGTGCCGCGTGGCGCCTCAATGACACCAATACCTTCGCGGACCATTTCACCACGCGCGGTCAATTCATCCCCGAACAGATCCGCATCCAGCAGCAGGCCCTTAATCGCCTCAATGGCATGCAGCAATTCAATCATGCGCGCCCAATGATAAGCCAGGGTGGCATGCACCGGCTGTCCCTGACCCAGTGCTACGAATTCCTGCCGTTCTTCCTCGGCCAGTGGCGTAGCAATGAAATCACAGTTGTTAATCCGTGCCAGCGGTCCGACCCGATACCAGCCCTGTTCCGGCCCCAGGGAATTGATGAACGGAAACTTCATGTAACTCCAGGGCTTGACCTGTTCACGCAGCACCTGGGCATAGCGCCGGTCATCGAGATGATCAAACAGAATTTCGCCCTGTGCATTGCGGGCGCGCAATCCACCGTGATACAGCTCCAGCGCACCATCGGCACGCACCAGACTCAGATAATGGCTGCGAATGGTGGCGAAATAGGTGAAATAGCCGGGATTCAGGGCGTAGGCCTGTTTAATCAGTTTCAGGATGTTGCGCGCCCACTGCGTCATCAGATCCAGATCGATCAACAGTGCATTGCGCTCACGCAGTGTCAGTGCCTTATTAACGCCGCCCGGTACATTGCCGGTGCCATGCACGCGCTTGCCGGTCGTGACCTGAATCACCTCCTGACCGTATTTGCGCAGGCGCACCCCCTGACGGGCAATATCGGGAAAATCAGCCATCACGCCGCCGATATGGCGATGCGCGATCGGATCGTCAAAACTGAACAGAAAGTCCGGCGAAGCGAGATGAAAGAAATGCACGGCATGTGATTGCAGAATCTGCCCATAGTGCATCAGCCGGCGTATTTTCTCGGCGGTCGGTGGAATATTGTGCGCACCCACCAGTTGATCGACGGCCTTGGACGCGGCCAGATTGTGACTGACTGGACAGATTCCGCACAACCGCTGCACCACCACCGGCACTTCCCAATAGGGTCGGCCCTGAATGAATTTCTCGAAGCCGCGAAATTCGACAATATGCAGACGCGCCTGCCGGATATGATGTTCCCGGTCGACCAGCAGCGTGACCTTGCCGTGCCCTTCAACGCGACTCAAAGGATCAATGGCAATCCGGCACAGATAATCGGATTGGGCAGCCGTTTCCAAGGTACTCATGGCGCGCCTCGCTGAATGGCGTCAATCGTAGTGAATCTGTGTATAGGACAAGGCCGGTGGCTGGCCGGACAGCAACTGGCTGATAAAGGTCCAGATCGCATCCGCCGCCGGTGGACAGCCGGGCAGAAAATAGTCGATCCTGACGATTTCATGCAGCGGATGCACTTTGTTCAACAACAGAGGCAGTTCCGGATCGCTGGGAATCTGTGCATTCACCAGACCGATGCCGCGCAGATAGGATTCCTCCAGGCAATCGCTCAATGTAAACTGATTGCGCAGCGCCGGAACGCCGCCATTCAGGGCACAGGCACCGATTGCAACCAGAGTCTTGCAGCGGGCGCGGAATTCCAGCAGCACATGCACATTTTCGGCATTGCAGACTCCGCCTTCGATCAGGCCAATGTCACAAAAACCCAGTTCCTTGATATCGGTCAGCGGACTGCGGTCCAGTTCAATGCGCTCGGCCAATTCAAACAGGCGTTCATCAAGATCGAGCAAGGACATATGGCAACCGAAACAGCCGGCCAGTGAACAGGTGGCGATTTTCAGGCGTGGCTCATTCATGGCGGCGCCCGCCCTGCTGTTCCGACAGTTGCGCCACATCGCCGACGACACTGATCGGCTTGCGGTCATAGAGACGCTGGCCAATCGCGATGGTATAGCCCTGATGCTTGGTCAGGATCGCCCCGGTTGGACACACCTGCGCGGCCTTATCGTGCAGGCTGAAATCGGTCGCGCCAAGCTTGCCCGAGGGTGTATTGACTACCAGATGCGCCTGAATGCCGCGACCCTGTACCGCGAATAGATTTTTGCCGTCGATATCGCGACTGGCGCGCACGCACAGTTCGCAGAGAATGCAGCGATTGAAGTCAATCACGGCTTCGTTATGGGAGGCGTCCACCGGTCGGCGTGGGTAGAAATGCGTGAAATGTGGCGTCAGCATGCCCACGTAATAGGCTACGGCCTGCAACTGACAGGCGCCGCTTTTCTCACAGGCCGGACAGACGTGATTGCCTTCGACGAACAGCATTTGCAGGATGCCACGGCGAATGTCGCGCAGTTCCCCGGTTTCGCTGTGCACGTTCAGGCCGTCTGCCGCTGGCGTGGTACAGGCGGCCTGCATACGGCCATTGACCTTGACCAGACACACCCGGCAACTGCCATGCGGCGCAAATTCCGGATTGAAACACAGGTGCGGAATATAGACGCCCGCCGCCAGCGCCGCCGCCAGCACAGTCTGGCCTTCCTGAAACGGTACCATCCGCCCATCCAGGGTGAAGCATTGCCCGGTGTCGTTCACGGCATCGCCCCCAGCAGCAGTTCTTCTTCGTTCAAATACGCACCTGGATCGTGGCGACCGGTCAGGCGCCGCGCCTCTTCCAAGGCCGCGTTCAGGTCAAAGGCCGGCTCGAACGCGGTCGAGCGCAACCGCCGCTCGTAGGCCTCGGGAAACTGCTCAAGGCTGTCAAGCACCGGATTGGGCGCGGTCTGGCCCAGCCCACAATGACAGGCCACCTGCATGATCCGTCCAAGCGTACGCATCTCCTCCAGGTCATAGCGGGTACCGTGGCCGGTATGCACCTTGATCACCAGATCGCGCATCAGCACGGTGCCAACCCGGCAGGGCGTGCAGAATCCGCAGCTTTCATGGACGAAGAAATGGGTGAAATTGCGTATGCCATCGAGAATGTCGCGCTGCTGATCGAACACCATGAACGAGCCGCCGGTGGCCAGATCTTCAAAGCAGATGCGCCGGTCGAACAGCTTGGCCGAAATCATGTGCCCGGCGGGACCGGCCATCTGAATGCCCTGGGCATCACGCGCGCCGCAGTCTTCCAGCACCCGGCGCACGGTGACGCCAAACGGATATTCGTAAATGCCGGGCCGCTCGCAGTCGCCGCTCAGGCTGAGCAGCTTGGTGCCCTTGGATTCGGCGGTGCCACGACTGGCGAACCAGTCGCCGCCTTCGACAGCGATCTTGGCAGCGGCAGCGAAGGTTTCGACATTGTTGACCACGGTCGGCTGGTTCAGATAACCGTGGGTGGTGGGAAACGGTGGGCGGATGCGCGGCACGCCATGCTTGCCTTCCAGCGATTCAATCAGCGCTGATTCCTCGCCGCAGACATAGGCGCCGGCGCCGAGATGAATCTCGATGTCGAAATTGAAATCCGGCTCGCCGAGAATGGCCGTGCCGAGCAGACCGACTTCGCGCCGCCGCTGCAGGGTGTCGCGCAAGGCGTCCAGCAGGTAGCGATATTCGCCGCGCAGATAGACAAAGCCCTGACGCGCACCCATTACCCGCCCGCACAGGGTCATGCCCTCGAACACCAGATCGGCAAAATCCTGCATCAGCACCCGGTCCTTGAAGGTGCCCGGTTCGCCCTCGTCGGCATTGCAGACTACGTATTTCACCGCGCCGCTGGCTTCGCGGCAGGAGCGCCATTTGGCAGCGGACTTGAAGCCGGCGCCGCCCTGACCGCGCAGCCCGGATTTGAGTAGTTCATCGAGAATCGCCGCCGGCCCGCGTTTGAGCACGGCGCGCAGGGCTGCACCATCGGCGAAATGCCGGCCCAGCAGGATGTCGGCGCGACGAATATTACTGGTGACCTCGAACAGCTCGCGCGGCCACTGTTCCAGCGGCGCCTGTTGCTCGACCAGCGTGGCGATGCTTGCGATGCGCGCGGCGTCCAGACGGGTCACGGCCTGGCCGTTGACCAGCGCCGCCGGGCCCTGATCGCACATGCCGGTGCAGGAGGTGGTGCCTACGGTGACCCGGCCATCGGCCCGGGTTTCGCCAATGCCAACGCCCAGCCGTGCGCACAGCGCATGCAGCAGCGCGCGATTGCCGAGCATGCGGTCGGTGATGTTGTCGCTGAACAGGATGTTGTAGGCACCGCGCGGTGCGGTGTAGAGGAAGGCGTAAAACTCGGCAACCCGGCGCACGCGATCCGGGGCGATGCCGAGCGCCTCGGCGACGCTATCGAGCGCTTCGGCGGGCAGCCAGCGCAAATCATCCTGAATCTCGCGCAGAATTTGCAGCAATCGGGTCGGCAGGGCGCCGTGGCGCTGCACGATATCGCGGACCCCATCGATCCGCACCGGACTGGTCTCCGCCATGAACCACCGCCTTTCCCGCATGGGAAAATCAACGATTCGCCTTGCTCGCCGGACCTGCTGCGGGCACCCTGGTGCACTGCGTCAATTGCAGTATAGCCCATGCCCGGCCCGCTGCCGCGTGACCTTTGCGCTCGCGCCTTTGCGGTCGCCACGCTGGAACCGCATCGCCCGTACCGGTTCCAATAGTCTGTACTGCAAATCCTTAGCTGTCGCCCAGGCCGGCCATGCCGCTCTGGCGCTATCCGGGGTTTGCAGGCAGAATTCCTTGATTTCGCTGTTCACATTATTTCGGAGACTAGACACGTCCATGCCGAGTCCACGCCTGAAACCCCTCCACTGGCTGCTGCTGGGATGCTTCAGTTCCAGCACCGCGCAGGCGGTGGTCTATCCCCTGCCCTCACCGAATACCGAGGTCATCGGTCAGATCCGGGTTGTCTACGCCAATCAGGAAGACACCCTGCTCGATATCGCCCGCCGCAACAGCCTCGGCTATGACGAAATCGTCCATGCCAATCCGGGCGTGGATCGCTGGGTGCCCGGCACCGGTACGCCTATCGTGCTGCCAACCCGCTACATCCTGCCTGATACGCCGCGCGAGGGCGTCGTCCTCAACATCCCGGAAATGCGTCTGTACTACTATCCCAAGACCGCTCCGGGCGAGCAGGCTGTAGTGCATACCTATCCAGTGAGTATCGGCCGTATGGATTGGAAGACGCCGCAGGGCGCCACCAAGGTCGTTGCCAAGGACGTTGATCCGCCCTGGCGGCCGCCAGCCTCGATCAAGGCCGAGCATGCCAAGGAAGGCGATATCCTGCCGGATGTGATTCCGGGCGGTCCCGATAATCCGCTGGGCCGCTTTGCCCTGCGTCTGGGCATACCTGGCTATCTGATCCACAGCACCAACAAGCCCTTTGGCATCGGCATGCGCGTCACCCATGGCTGCGTGCGCATGTATCCTGAGGATATCGAACGCTTCTTCCCCATGGTGCCCGTCGGCACCACGGTGCGCATCGTCGATCAACCGGTGAAAGTAGGGCGGCTTGATGGTGCCCTGTTCGTGGAATCCCACGCGCCGCTGGAAGAAGACAATCTGCCGATGAAGGTCACCCTGGAGCAGGCGCGTCAGGAAGTCGCCGCCAAGGTCGGCCCCGAGATGCCGGGTGTTGATCAGAACACGCTGGCCGTTGCCGTGGAACAGGTGAGTGGCATGCCGGTCGAGATTACCGGGCACGGTGAACCGGCCGCACGCGAAGCCACCGCCAGCATGCCGCCACCCAGTGCCAGCCCGGTACCGGAACCGGCACCCGCACCGGCCACAATGCCCGCGCCGCCACCCAGTGCACCGGTCGCCACTGCCCGGACGGTTGCGCCCGCGCCGTTGCCGCCGGCCACCGCAGCAGCCCCGGTTGCCAATACCCGGCCATCAGCTCCTGGCAATTACCCGCCCGCGCAGGCGACGCAACCCACCTATCGCCCGGTGGCACCCACCACCTACAGCAACAACGGCAACGGCTATCCGGCCAGCGCACCTAATGGCAATTACCCGCCCGCCGGCTACCCGCCACAGCAGCAGCCACCTGCCTATCGGCCGTCTGCACCGCCCGTAGCCAATGGCTACCCGCCGCCACAGCAGCAGCCACCTGCCTATCGGCCGCCTGCGCCGCCCGTAGCCAATGGCTACCCGCCGCCACAGCAGCAGCCACCTGCCTATCGGCCGTCTGCACCGCCCGTAGCCAATGGCTATGCGCCACAACGGCCCGCTGGCGCCGCCTACAGCAATAACGGCTATCCGGCCAGCGCGCCCGGCGGCAACTACCCGCCCGGCTATCGTCCACCGGCCCCCGGCAGTTACCAGGCACCGCCCGCGCCACTGTACACGGGTGATGAGTCATCCGAACCGCCGCCGCCGACATACCCGACGCGCTATCCGGGCACCACGCCCCCGCCGCCGGACAACCGTCCGTAGTCTTGAGAATCGCCCATGAAAAAACCCCCGCGGATTCCGCGGGGGTTTTTTCATGGCTCTGCGAAAAGTGCCAGACTTACTTGAACATCGACTTCTTGAACATGCGGTTGATCTTCTCTTCGGTCGCCATGCTGACCGAACGCGCATCGGTAGCGATGCTCTTGGCCTCGTTGGCGGTGTCCATGGCATTACGCGCCATGCTCTTGGCCTCGTTGGCGTCATTCTGCACTTTCTGCAGATCGCTGGTGCTGGCGCAGCCCACGGTCAGACCGGCCACCAGCGCGAGAACGGAAACCTTGGTCAAAGTCTTGATCATCTCTACTTCCTCATTGCCTTGTTACAGGGATAAAAGCCGAACAACAGGATGTTGCCCTGGCACAACCAATTTGTCACAGCACAACAAAAAGTATTATACAACGGAAATTCCACTCGCAAAGCATTCCGGTGAAGATTAGATACTGAATTCAACGAATCTCAACCCGCATGCCCAGTTTTACCCAAGGCTTCAGCGCCTCGATCTGCCGGTTATCGAGGGCGATGCAGCCACTGGTCCAGTTAATGCCAGCGCTGTGCACCTTGGGATCGCCGGCACCAACGCCATGAATACCAATCTGCCCGCCCAGCGGTGTGTCCTGCGGTGGGGTACGGCCATTGGTCCAGGCGTTGCGAATCCGGGCGTAGGTCAGGACATCGATACGCTGTTCACGCAGGGCGCGCTCAGCATACTCGATATTCGGATAATCCAGACCGATAAAGGTGCGGAAACGGCTGTTGGGATTGATCCAGCCCACCCGGAATACCCCGACGGGCGTCTTGTTATCACCACGCCGGGTCTTAACGCCCGCACCGCTGGCCCCGAGGGCGATCTGCCGGAACACCTCGACGGGACGATTACCCTGCATCACGCTCAGGGTATCGGCGCGGGTATCAACCAGCAGCCAGGACTCGTTTGCCGCCGGACCCTGCTTCGCCGAGTCCAGCATGGGCGGCGCGGTGGTTTCATCCACGTTGGTCGAGGTGCAGGCGCTGGCCAGCATGACCAGCGCAGCAAGCAAAATGGCGTTTTTTAACAACCGCATGAATACATTCCACTCCTGCCGATTACGGAAGTCGGGGCAGGATTTATAGGGCAGTCGCGACGCTGATGCAAGTCTGATTACGCCATTTTTCCATCATCCGGCGCCTCCAAATGGCTTAAGCGCGCCGCATGCCGCCGGGTCAGTTCCAGGAAGCACGGCGTTGGCCCGATATCCTCGAACACCGGATCACCCTGTTCATCCTCAGCAATGACGCGCTCGCCCTGCTGATAGGGCAGGGCCGCCTCCAGCATATCCAGCGCCACGCTCAGCAGTTCGGCCAGCAACTGCTCCTCGGTCTTGCGCGGATACATGTCCGCCAGGGCGGCAATGCGCGCGGCATCATGTACCGGCAGACGCAGCCGGTACTCGCGGGCCGTCCGCCGCGCCGCACCGCTCTGGTTCCACTCTTCCAGCAGGCTCCTGATATCCATCGCCGCATCTCCCATTGTGGATTGGCCTGGATGCTTGCTCAGTCGCGCGGTTCCAGCAGCACCCGGGTCAGCAGCGAATTGCCGACAAAACAGTTTTCCTTGGCCTTGCGATGCAGGTCCAGCAGCGCGTCAGCATCGGGATGCACCGTGCCGCCAAAGGTCACGCGCGGGCGCAGGGTGATCTGAGCGATCATCATCTTGCCCTTTTCGTTCTTGCCCAGTTCAGCGCGCGGGTCGTCCTCGTAACGATCGACGACCAGTTTCCTGAGGGCGGCAATCGACAGAAAGGTCAGCATATGGCAGCTCGACAGCGCGGCCAGCAGCGCTTCCTCTGGGTTGCTCATCTCGGAATTGCCGGAATATTCAGGCGCCGCCGAGCCGCGCACGGTCTGCCCGCCGGCCAGATGCCACAGATGGCTGCGATCAAAGCTCTGATAGTCGAAATCCGTGGTGGACCGGTGCCATTCCAGATGGATCGAGAATTCAGACATGTTGCGTTCCTCCATCAACACGGACGGGTTAAGTTCGGCATTATCGCCTTTACCGCCAGTACTCTGTACCAGGTTGCAGCATCCTCAGGTTCACTGGATCGCAGGGATCACCACGCAGCGCCTGCTCCAGTTGCTCAATACGCGCGCGCAACTGTGTGGCAGTCGGATGCATGGCCACCGACCCCGCATACGGCCCGGTTGCCGATGGCGTCAGTGTAGCCCCGAGCAATCCGCCGGCGAGGATGCCACAGATCAGGATACCCAGCGCCGCCAGACCCCAGACCCAGGCCCGCTGATAGCGCGGCACGTCCGCTGCCGTAGGATAGACCCTGAACTGTCCATTTTCCTGCTGATTCATGGCGCACGCTCCCTGGAGGGTTCAACGGTGAAGGTCGTGACCGGCGCCAGCTTGCCGGGCTGAATCGTGCCCTTGAATACTTTTTCCTGGCCGCCCTGGCTGAGCCGCACCTGGAACGGTACTGCACCCGGCGCCTGTTCATCCTTGCGCGGGCTGTAGCGAACCACGACCTGATAATCACCCGCCAAGGCAGCGCCGGCGGCCCAGTAGGCGTTTTCGACCGGGCGATCACGCAGGGCATCGCGGGCGGCGTTGGCATCAACATCCAGGGTGCCGCCGCAGATCGCTGGATGCTGGTAGTCGAGTTGCTGACCGGAGGGGCAAGTCACGACCAGATCCAGGTCGGCAGACCCATTCCAGAGCAGCGCTGCGGTGATTTCACCACTCGCCGCGCCCGCTGCCGCCAATCGTTCCGTAAATTCCTGCTTTTCCGCCTTGGTCGCTTCAACCATCACCGGTGGCGGTGTTTCCGGCTGCGGTTTTGCTGCTGGCACGAAGGGTGCCGCGCCTGCCGCCGGTTGCGTGGCCAAATCCGATGGCGCAATACCCGCAGCCGGTTTCGCAGCCGGAGACGGTGCGCGACCCTGCAAGGCATCTTCCAGCGTTGCAGGGCGCTCCGATCCAGGCACTGGCATTGACGGTGCAGCAGCGCCTGCCGCCGGTTGCGTGGCCAAATCCGATGGCGCAATACCCGCAGCCGGTTTCGCAGCCGGGGCCGACGGTGCAGCATCCGCCGCCGGTTTCGGGGCTGATCCTACGCCCACTGCGCTGGACGATGCGCCCGGAAACAGGCGCTCAGCCGGCCGGATATCGCGCGTTCCCGGCGCTGTGCCACGGTCTGCATACGAAATCTGCGCCCCGGACGCCGACGATGTTGTCGCCGATGGCAGCGGACATTGCCGCTGACGGTCGATCAGTTGCGCCTGCAATTGCGTCAAGCGCGCCTGCAAGCGCGCCACTTCAGCGCTGGCGTCAGTATTGGTGATGGGCGGCATGGACAGCCACGCCCGCAGCGGTGAATAGCCCGGCTGCCACAGACTCCAGGCCCCCGCTGCCGCCAGCACAAGCAGCGCCAGCACGAACACTGTCCAGAAATAGCCCGACCCAACCACCACATAGCGCAGCAGTGAAGCCGGCGCAGGTGTCTCAACCGGCGCTGCCACGGCGGCCAAAGGCGGCACGTTCTGCGCCAAGGGCGGCTTGCGCGCCGGTTCTTCAGCCGTGAAATCTGCTGCTGGAGCCGTGGATGATGCGGCTGGCACCAGCGGCGCTTGCTCGGGCAATGGCGACTCCTGACGCACGGGCGCTTGCTCGGGCAACGCGGGTGATTCGGCAACCGGCGCGGCTTCTGGCAGCGGCGGTGCTTGCTCGGGCAATGCGGGTGATTCGGCAACCGGCGCGGCTTCTGGCAGCGGCGGTGCTTGTTCAATTGCGGGCCCGCTGGACAGCGGCGCCGCCGTCGGCAGGGCTGGCATTGCCAGATCGGGCACCGTGATATCACCCGGTGGCAACGCGACTGGCGTCGGCACGGGCCGGGCCGCCTGCGCCGGCGCTTCCCAGGGACGATCGGTGATGAAACCCCAGCGGACCAGGGTCAGCCGATCCTCGAACAGGAAGACATCCTCGTCCAGTGGCTGCACCAGCACTGCCTGCAGCATTGCACCCAACTGCACGCGATGGGTGTTATCGGATGCCGCGTAACGCGCCGCCAGCGCCCGGCCACGGCCGAGAAGTTCATCCAGCCGCGCCCGCAGCACCGTGCGTTCGGCCTCGGGCAAGGTGCTTAACACCTGCGGCGGATGATCCGGATCACCCTGGGTGTACCAATCAACACGGCTGCCGGCCCGATCCACCACCGGTTCCGCCAGCAGCCACGCCGCTACCGGTTCCAATTCACTCGCCAGCACGGCGCGAATCTGCGGATACAGGGTATGCAGCGGCTGGCCGAAACCACCCGTTTCCCGCATCCCGTCCAGAGAATCGCTCCTGAGAAGCACCTGCTCATCCATTTATTTGCTGTCCTTCCATCAACACGTAACGTCGCACGCCTTATGGAGCCGCTGCGGGCACTGGCGCGGGGGCTGGCGCAGCCGCGGCGGTTTCAGCCGGTTCGCTGAGCACAATGCTCAGACTGCCGCCCCCGAGGCTCAGATCAACGCCCTGCTGCACATTCTGCAAATAGAGCGTCACGCCATGCTCATTGCGCAGCACTGTGCTGCCGCCGCCCTGCACCAGGGTAAAACCACCGTCAGCGATCACATAACGCCCGGCAAAATCGGCCACCTCGCGCAGGCGATACGCCTGACCCAGAGCATCCACCCGGGTAATGCCCAGTGTCGCCACCTTGAAGCCGGACACCGTAAACGGGTATTCGCGACCCTGGAAACTCAGGCTGCCCTGCCCCTGGCTATAGCCCAGCAGCAGCCCCACCGAGGTGCCGGAAAAGTGCAGGCGCGCATCCGGTGGTGTGTCCTGGGCCAGCACCAGTCCGGGCGCACCCGCCAGCGCCAGCGTCAACAACAGGCCATGCAGTCGCATCGCAATGCTCCTTGGCAGAAACCATGAATGGCGGATATCAAGCCGCCGGAATAGTCGGAGCCGATTGCTCGTGCTGATTCAGCAGCATCTTTTCCAGCTCGCGATTCAGATCAACGCCGCCCTTGGCACCGCTTTTACCCGCGCTCTTGCCGCTGCGCGAGCAGCTATCCAGTTTCCAGACGCCAACCGTGTCATCAAGATTGACCTCCTTCCACTTCGGATGGCCACTCTGGCGCAGATTCTCGATATCACCGCGAATCGCCGCGCCGAGCGTGCCGAGCTGCTGGCAGCGCTTGGCAAAATAGGCATTCTGCTTGCCGGAAAAATCGAAGCTCATCAGCACCGCCTTGACCGCAATGGTCGATACATTGCCCGACAGCCATTCGTAATCAGCTGGACCGATCTGTGCCGGCTGGTATTCACGCAGCATGCGCGGATCGTCAAGCGATACGAAGTGCACATTGGTCAGCATGGCCGAGAATTCCGGCCGGGTGATCAGGTTGCCAACCTTGGTGAACAGGCTGACCGGCTTGCCGGCGACGTAGAACATGGCATCGGCCTCGCCCTTGAGCACGGCGGTCACGCCCTGCAGCGGCGGCAGATTCAGCAGCTCAGCGGGCTTGACCCCGGTCAGTTGCAGCAGGTTCATCGCGGTCAGCCAGGTACCACTGCCCTGCTCACCGACGACGACCCGCTTGCCCTGCAATTCAGCAAAGGTCTGCACCGACTTGTTGGCGAACAGATGCACTTCCTCGTTGTAGAACGGGAAGATCAGCCGCAGCCGCTCGGCAACCTGACGCATCTCGGGATTTTCCGAACGGCTGAGAAAGCCGAGCACGTCGGACTGGACAATGCCGAAGGTGGCGTTTTCCTTGCTGTTAATACGCTTGATATTGTCGATCGAGCCCTGGGAGTCCTTGACCAGGATATCGAGGCCGGCGGTCTTGGCGACCCGGGCGATGTCATTGCCAAACTGGATATAGGTGCCGGTCTTGGAGCCGGTGACCATGCCGAGGGCGTTGGCATCCGCCTCCTGAGCATGGACAGACGGCAGGCCGATCAGACCCGACAACAGCAGGAAGATGCCAGGCAGCAGGCGGTTCATGGCGAAATGTTCCTTGCGCTGAATCATGATCAATTAAGCGGGTTGCAATCCCGACCGCCGCGCAGTTCAGTGCGCTGGCTTGCGGAGCCCCTTTTCCAGCTCCTGCAAGGTGGGATCGAACTGTGATTTTAATTCTTCCTCAAGACTGCGGCCGCTGCTGGGGCGCGGCGATTCCTTGACGGGACGTGGCGCGGGCACGGTCACGGGCGGCGCTGCGGGTTGTGGCGCGGGCGGTATCACCACCGGCGGCGCTGCGGGTTGTGGCGCGGGCGGTATCACCACCGGCGGTGCTGCGGGTTGTGGCGCGGGCGGTATCACCACCGGCGGTGCTGCAGGTTGCAAGGGCGGCGACAGGGCAGGCGCGGCCTGGGACGGCAAGGGCCTGGGTTCCGGTGCAGGCAGCGGTTCGGGCGCGGGTTTCGGCTCCGGTGCAGGCAGCGGTTCGGGCGCGGGTTTCGGTTCCGGGGCAAAGGGCACCGGTGACGATAGCTGCGGCTGTGAAGGACTCTGCCGGCCCAGCCACCACCAGCCACCCACCGCGATAGCCGCCACAATCGCCGCGATCAGCAAACCCAGCAGCAGCGCTGACGATCTCTTGCGGCCCGCTTGCGCATCAGGCACGGGCAGTGGCGTTTCATCAGTGGAAGCGTCATGTGCACGACCGGCAGGCAAGGGCGCGGGCGTTGCCGAACCGGTCTCCAAGGGCCGGTTGCTGGACGGGTCGCCATTGCCGCCAAACACCCGCGCATCGGCGGGCTGTTCCGGCGGCGACACCCGCCGACCCTCGGCCTTGCGGGTGGGCTCAGGATCGCGCTGCACATCCGTCAAGGGATGCGGCACCGGCGCTACAACCCGGGTTGGCTCATTCTCCTCAGCAGCAGCCGGGCGCGGTGCGGGCGTCACACGGCGGGTCATGGTATCGGCATCCAGCACGGGCGCAGACGCAGCGGCGACCTGATCCAGCGCTGGAATCGGCATCTCCGGAATCGGCAGATCAGCACTGGCCAGTTCCGGCATGGGCGGTGACACGGGCGCAGCCGGAACCTGCTCGATTGGCGCGGCCTTCGGGCCTGTGGTGACCCGGGTACCCCCTACCGGACGCCGCTCGCCGCTGGTAGTGCCTTCCTCGATCGCCAGTTCCAGCGGCCAGACGAAGGTAACCACTGCGGTTTCCGGCAGGCCCTGACCACGCACCGCCAGCCGATAGGGCATGTTTTCAAGCTGAAAGACCCGGTCCGGGTCCAGCACGAACTTCAGGGCATCACCGCTATACCAAGCCTCTTCGGGCTGCAGCCAGCATTCCGCACCCTGCCAGCCGTCGGCACCGAGATGATTGGCGGCGAAACCATGCCGGCTCAGCGCGAATTCAAAGGTTTCCAGCGAGCGCGGCAAGCCTTGCAGGGTCACGATGGCGTGCCCGAGCGGGCGGCCGGGGTCTTCCGAGACGCGAACCGAAAGCGTGGACATTGGTGCTCTTAAGTCTCCAGGCGAGTCAGGAACGGCGGATCAGCGGGGCTATCCCGGCATCCATCCGCCGCGCCAGCAGTCAGCATAGTCAGGACTTTCGCTTACCTGACTTTTTCCGTCATACCCGCGAAAGCAGGTATCCATTCTTTCTCAACACGCGACTGGATTCCCGCATACGCGGGAATGACGAAAAGCGCAAGTTCCGTATATTAGAAAATCAATGAGCTGAAACACCAAGCGAAAGTCCTGATAGTGTAGGCCGGATTCATCCCGCGCGGCATGGGCCTCAGGCCGTCGGCGCCAGACGCGCCAGCAGTTCGCCCAGGCGCTGATTGGCGGCCAGATCCACCTCGGCGCCATCCCGGAAACGGGCATTGCGCTCGACCAGATCAAGAAAGGCGCGAATCCAGTCAGTGTAATAGTCCTGATCATAGGTTGACTGCCGCTCGGCCAGTTGCGGCCCGCCGCGTGGTACCGGCCGGGGCGGAAATACCGGGCGCGGCCCGCCCTGCACCGGCAGGGTTGGGCGCTGCGGCAAATCCAGACGATCGTAACCAAGGAAATCGACATAGCGATTAAGCAGGTTGGCGGTCAGCCGCGCCGGCAAGGCCACAATCTGTTCAAACTTCATGCGGAATCCAGTCACCTGCCGCACCCGCTCCACGATCTGCTCTTCCAGCTTCAAGCGCTGTGCGCCGCTAATCATCTCCTTGGCGAAATCCGCCATCAGGGCCGCCGGCACCCGGTAATAATCACAGCGCGAAGCATCACCGGCCAGATCCTGCACATCGCGCATCCACTCGGCGACCGCCTCGCGCGCAAACAGCGCTGCGTCATCCTCGCGCGCAGCGGTCTCGGCCTCCGCTGCCGGCGCAGTCAGGCCCAGCAGCGCCTTCATCTGTCCGGTATCAACCGCTGTGCCAATGGTCGGCGCGCGCACCGCCTGCTGGGCATCGGGCAGACGGGTCTCGATGCGGTAGTAAATGCCTTCCAGCTCATCGCTGTCGGCCTGCAGGGCGCGCAGCAGTTCGCCAAAACGCTGTTCGCCGGCGCAGTCGATCAGCCGCGCCGCGATCAGCCGCGCCGCATCCAGACGCCGCGCCAGTTCCTGTTCGGGGTTGTCACTGACGTAATAGTGGCCGATGCGCTCCGCCATCTGCTCGCGCAACTGGGTCAATTGTGCGCGCAACTGCTGCTGCTTGAGGGCCGGATTGCATAAGGGGCGCAGGCTCTCGGCCAGATAACTGATGCCGCCGTCATTGAGTGCGAAACCGGCTTCCCAGGCCTGGGCCGGATTCTGGAAATGCGCACACACCCGGCCATCACTCAGAAACGCCTGCTGGAACTGCTCGATACGCTTGCGCTCGCCGGGCCGGACGTTCAACTCCTGACCATTCTCGTCGTAATCGAAAATGTTCTTGGCCTTGAAGTTGGGATTGCGCAGCCAGAAGCTGTTGCGGAACGGGCCTTGCGTATCCCACTGTCGTGGCCAGTCGTGCTGCTTGCCGAAGAAGTTGAGCAGCGAGCTTTCCATGCGGGTGATCCAGCGGCTTTCCGGGGAACGCTCGCCGGCCTTCTCCTCGAATTCCATATCGAACTTGGTCAGCACCAGAAACAGCGCGGTCGGCTGCTGGGCGCGCTGTTCCGGAGTGGCGCCATGCGTGCTGCTGATCCAGTCGAACACCATCTCCGGCAGGGTCTTGACCTCCTGGTTGCTGGGCCCGATGCACAGCAGCATGCTGGTCAATTCCTGCTCGGCGCAGTAGCGCTCGAACAGGTAGGCGACCTTGCCGCGCAGAAACAGATTCTGCAGGGCCTCGGCACCCTGCAGAAAGGCCGGCAGATCCTTGATCTGCTCGCGCGAACGGGCGCCGGGGAAATCGAGCAGGTCGGTATGCTCGAAAAAGTCCCAGGGCTGCTCGGCAATTACGATGCGCAATTCGGCAATCAGCGCCGCCACCTCGCTGCGCGGCAGGCTGACCCGTGCGCCATTGTCGCCCAGCACGCTGAGCGTGCCACCGCCGCCGCTGCCCAGACCCTTGAGGGTCTGCACGTCGATGATGCTCTGCTCGCGCGGCAACAGGGCATCCAGACCGGCGCTGGCCTCGCTGGCGAAGTTCAGCCCCTGCAGGCCGGCATACAGGCGCAGATAGAGCGCGCTGAAGGCCTCGACGCCGCCCCAGATCACTGCAAACAGCCGGGCGCGCTCACTGCTGCGCAAGCGTGGCGCCAGTTGCGCGGCCTGTTCCCAATAGCCGTGACGCAACAGGCGCACCCGCTCGTAGCCCTTGAAATAGCGCTCGAAATAGACCTGCAGATCGTAGACATCCTCAGCGCTGAGCGGATCGACCGGCATGGCCTGCGCGGCCGGCGTCAGGGCTTCGAACAGCTCGTTCAGCGCCGCCGGGGTCAGTGAATCCTCTTCGCTGTGGTCGCAGTCGGCGTAATAGGCATTGCCGATGATCTTGACCAGATCAGTCTGGGTGAGCAGGCGCATGCGCACCGGCGTGGCCGGGGTAACCGGTGCGCCCGGCTGCAGGCTGAAGCGCGTCACCAGACCGGTGGATTCGCGGCCGCCTTCGGGATTGATATCGCGAATGAAGTCGATGCTCTGCCCGGCGAAATCAGCCATCAGCGGCGCCTTGCCCTTACGCGCCAGTGCCGAGATCAGATAGGACTTGCCCGACTGGCTGGGCCCGAACACGCCCACGCACATCGGCCGGCGTGCGGCCTGTTCCAGGCGCCGCGCCTGGGCGGTAAGGCGGCGAAAGTCCTTGGTCAGGCCGGCCTTCTCCTGGCGAACCCGCTCGGGATTCTCATCCAGCCAGGCCAGAAAATCGGTGCCGACCCGGTCCAGGGTCTGGCAGGCGCTGCTCAGGGTGGCGTCGATAGCAGTCATGGGCGTTCGCGGTCGCGGCGGTGGAGTGTCGAATGCAGGTGCATAGTGTAACAGCTCAAGACTCAGAAGCGGCTGGCCAGCACTGCCAATACCAGCACCAGGATCAGCAAGCCAAGGGCCAGCCTCTGCAGACGCTGCTGGCGCTGCTGATAGGCAACCGGGTCCACGACCTTGCCCAGCCAGGGATCGCCGCTGGCCGGCAGCGCCACCAGTTCACCTTCCGCGGCCAGCGCCCGGCAGTACAGGTCCACCTGCACCTCCTGCACTGGCGGCGTGCTCCAGCGGAGGGTCGGATTGAGCAGCGCCTGTGATACCGCGCTCCCGGTCGCTGCACCGGCCAGTGGGCGCAGCGTCACCAGTGCACCCCGCCGGCCCGCCGCACGCAGCGGCGCCAGGGTCATGGTGACCGGTGCACACTCATGCAACAGGGCATTGGCCTGCTGCAGATCGCGCTCCAGGCTGCGATCCAGCCACCACAGCAGGCCACCGCACAGGCCGGCGATCGGCAGCATCACCAGGCCCATCAGGGCCAGCAGCAATAGATTGGCGGCCTCGCGGCTGGTCATGGCAATGGCCATTGCATACAGCACGGTACCGGCCATGGTCAGGAACAGCAGCAGGCCCAGCAGCCGCAGACGGCGATGCTGCGCATTGCCCAGCCGACGCAGGCGCGGATGCAGGGAAAGCTCGGGAGTTTCAGTCATGTTGGCGTAGCGCCTTGCAGCCCAGGGGTGAAGTGCGTTGCGGCGTTCAATGGCGCGGTGCCTCGCCGGCGCGGGCGGAAATCGAAAAAATCCCGGTGTCCAGCCAGTAGCCATATTCGTCCTTGAGGGTCTGCAATTTCAGCAGCACCACACCCAGCGGCTGCTGATTGCCCTGGGCATCGGCCACTTCGGTGACCTTGAAATCCAGATCGATATTCTCATCGGTAGAGCGCTCCAGGGTCACCTTGAGCGGCAGCGCGCGGGCGCGGGCATCCTGCGGCTGGGCGAAGGTGATCCGGTATAGCGGCGAGGCCGGCCAGCGTTCGACGTTGAGCTGGCGAAAACCGAGAAACACCGGCGCGTAGAAATCAAAGCGCGCTTCCGGCAGGCGGGTCTTGCGATCCTCCAGTTCCAGATTGGCGAACAGCACGTTGTCCTGCTTGAGGCGACCGGTCTGCTCCAGCACGCCAATGAAGCGCGCGGTGGATTTCATGCCCAGTTCGCGGCTGCGCAGGTTGAATTTATATAACTGCCCTTCCGACAGCGCGCAGACCATGGCGCCGACGGCAGCGGTGGTTTTCGGATCGGTCAGGCGACCACCGACCGAGCGGAACGGGTACCAGTCGCCTACCCGGTAGCTATGCAGGCTGATGATGCGATCCGGCGGCGCCGGCAGCTTGGCCAGAATCGCCGCGCGCACTGCCGGCAAGCGACAGGGCCGCCCGGAAATCAGCAGATAGTCGCAGTCGTACAGATGCACCACTTCGCACAGATCGCTGAGCACCTGACCGAGAATGCGCCGCACCGTAGTATCCACCGCCAGCGTGGTGGTGGCGAAGGCCACTGTGGCCAGACTGAAATTCTGCCCACCCGCCGCGCGCACCGCCTCTTCCAGAAAGGCCGTGACCTGAGCATGGGGACCAGCACCGGGCGGATAGACATCAGCCAGGGTCAGGGTCAGCGCTTCGTTGCCGCTGCTGGGATCGGCGTTTTCATAGCGGTGCAGCAGTTCCAGCGCCAGCGGCAAGGCCACCTGATTGGCGAACTGCCGGCGCAGGGTGCGCTCACGCTCGGCCTGATCGCCGCGATTGGCGCCGAGCAGCCGTGCCAGCAGTTCCTCGGCATTGGCCGCACCGCTCTGGCGTATGGCATCGAGCAGCGCCGGCAGTACATTGCGCTCAACCAGCCCACACAGCACGTCATCGCCGGCAATATTGAAGCCTTCGCGGAATTCCTGGATCGGCTTGAGCGCGGTGCCACCTTCGAGCTGATAGCTGGTGATGATCAGGTCGGTGGTACCGCCGCCAATGTCGATGCTGGCCAGCCGCAGACAGGGCAATTCACCATAGCCCTCGCGGACGCGGCCAAATTCCTGGAAGAACAGCGCGGCATCGCCCTGAAAATTGTTCTGCACCTCGTTGTAGAGGAACACGATCTGCGTACCGGTGGCCTCGTCCCATTGCAGGAACGGTTCCGGCGCCTGGCTCTCGTCCAGGCCCAGCGCCCGCCAGGTGAGGCGAATGGCAGTAGCCACCCGGCGCGCGAACAGCTTGCGCTCGGCCAGCGGCATCGCCGTCGGCAGGGTCAGGATCACCCGGCGCAGGCGGCGCGGTGCATCGGAATAATGGCGATCGGCGCGGCGCGCCGGGGCATTGGCCTGCACGAAGGCCTGCAGCAACACCTCGGCGACAAAGAACCCCATCAGCGAGCCGCGCGAGAACAGCGCAGTCACGGCCGGCGGCTCACCGGGCGCCAGTTCCTCGCCATCCTCGCGCAGGTGACCGACAAAGGGTCCCGTGGTCACCGGGCCGCTGTCGCCACCCAGGCCATCGGGACCGGCATTGAAACGCCAGGCGTGATGCCGGGCATCGCTGTCCCACAGGTAGCGCTTGGGACTGGACAGACCGGTGTTGCCTTCGGTGCCGTGGCTGAAATAGGACAGCGCCTGCGCCTCGAAGCCGACCCGGGTCACCGTCGGCCACAGGAAGGCACTGCTGCGGCCGCTGCGCCGTGACAGTTTCTCGTCACCAAAGGCGCTGCGCACGAATTCGATCCGGCTCGGAAACGGTTCGTTGTACACCTGCTCGGGGTGACTGAGATCGCGCAGTTCCAGCCGATAGCTATCGTTCATGTCCACCGGGTCGTCACCGCTGGTTTCCATGAGCATGCCGCAGGTGCGCGAGTTGCCAATATCCAGCACCAGATCGACATCCACCGGCCGGTTGAGGCGTGCGGTCGGACCGGTATCGACAAAGGTAAAGCGCAGTCGCGGCAGTTGCAGCGCCCGGCGCAGCAGGCTGAGCAGGGTCAGATAAGCGGCCAGTGCTTCGGGACTCTTGCGCAATTCCGCCTCATCAACCCGGCGTGGCGCGCGCCGGCGCAACTCGAAGGCGTGGAAACGCTGATACAGCCACTCACGCACCCATTCCTGCTCGACAAACCAGCCGGTATCGGCTTCGGCATCGGTCAGGGCGAATTCCTCACCGGACTGCATGTCCAGCGGACTGGGCGCCAGATAGGGCCGGCCCTCGCGGGTCGGCAACAGTTGCGTGTCGAAGGCCAGGGTGATGCGGTGGGTATTGCCCTCGGCATCGGCCACTGGCAGTTCCACCAGCCGCGCCCGCGCCCAGTTCACCGGGCCCTTGTCGAACAGGTGGTAGCCATCCGGACGCGGCTCACGCACCCGCAGAAACGGCAGCGGCAGCCAGGCGCCATCGAACAGCGTAGCGGCCTTGGCGGCATTGAGCGAAAAGCTCTGCTCGGGCTTGACCGCACGCCCATCCTGGGTGACGAACTGGCCACTGGCATCATCGTTGTACAGCGGCGTCAGGATCGGGCGAGCATCGGCGCTGCTTTCAACCAGGAAGGCCCGCGACAGCCGGGTCGCATTCAGGTTGCAGCCGAAATCCAGAAACTGGATCGCGGTGTTGGGAATCAGGTTGACGAGCGGACCGTAGTTCTTCAGTGTTGCCAGCATGTTTCCCGCCTTCGCGCGTTTGCCAGGGGTTCCGGGTCCATCATTCTACCGGAGCGCGCGCCACCCGCCACGATTTTGCGCCATGTCCATCAGCGCCCGCCGCCGCCGATACGCTCAATCTCAATGCACCAGTGCCTGTTCGGCCTGTTCGGCCATCTGCTCGGGGCTGTGATGGACCTTGCGCGCCAGCAGGGTATAGGCCACCGGCACCACCGACAGCGTCAGCAGCGTGCCCAGCAGCAGCCCGCCGACGATCACCCAGCCGATCTGTTGGCGGCTTTCCGCACCAGCCCCTACTGCCAACGCCAACGGAATCGCGCCCAGAATGGTCGCCAGCGTGGTCATGAGAATCGGCCGCAGACGCAGCGTCGCTGCTTCGACCACTGCCGCACCGCGCTCCAGGCCGCTTTCACGCAACTGGTTGGCGAATTCGACGATCAGGATGCCATTCTTGGTGATCAGCCCGACCAGCATCACCAGACCAA
>RXIX01000032.1 GCA_003989075.1 Candidatus Competibacteraceae bacterium
GGTCTTGCCATGGTCAACGTGGCCAATCGTCCCTACGTTGACGTGCGGCTTGCTGCGCTCAAACTTTTCTTTGGACATCCAGGCACTCCCCTGAAAATCTTGAAAAAGGCCGGAAAATCGGGCTAACCCTGCAAATGTTTATGGAGCCCATAACCAGATTTGAACTGGTGACCTCATCCTTACCAAGGATGCGCTCTACCGACTGAGCTATATGGGCTCTGACCTGTCTTAGGATTTTCAAATAGTTCGCCAGGCAAATCGAGTCAAGGGTGCGATGGAGCGGGTGATGGGAATCGAACCCACACCATCAGCTTGGAAGGCTGAGGTTCTACCATTGAACTACACCCGCCTTAGTCTTGCCTGACGTTGCCGAAGTCTGGCGCTACCCCGGCTATACCAACACGTTCATAAGCCTTGTCCGAAGGATTTTGGTGGAGGGGGAAGGATTCGAACCTTCGAAGGCTGAGCCAACAGATTTACAGTCTGCCCCCTTTGACCGCTCGGGAACCCCTCCAAAATCCTGAGTCGTGTATTCTGATGTTCGATCCTGCTCTTGTCAACTACCGGTGTGAAGTTTTTTGCTGGTGGCGTGCCGTGCGGCGACAAATCGTGTATGCTGATTCACAAGCTTGAATAAGCTTAGCTGGCGTAGCTCAGTCGGTAGAGCAGCTGCCTTGTAAGCAGCCGGTCGGGGGTTCGATTCCCTTCGCCAGCTCCACATCTTAATCCCGATATCCATCCTGTCTGCTCAGTCAATAGCATCTGATGTTGGTTCTGGTCGCCGTGCGGACGTTTGGCGTACACCGCATCTGTACTAACGCCTCTGCCAGGCTAGCCGTTCGGGATCAGGAAAAAGCCGGCGTTATAGAATCCATGCAGCAGGATCGCCGGCGCTACTCTCTGGTACTTGTCGCGAAAATAGCCGAAAGCCAGTGAGGGTGCCAGCACCAGCAGACCGTTCCAGTGAGCAGCGATGCCGGCATGGGCAGCGGCAAACAGCAGGCTGGTGAGCAAATTGGCCAGAGACAGGCGCTGGCCCCACCAGCAGCGCGGGAAACGATCCGCCAGCAGGCCCTGCACTCCACCGCGAAAAGCCAGTTCCTCCACCAGTGGCACCAGCAGTGCCAGCCAGAGCAATCGGGGCCAGGTAATCGATAATTCCAGCGTCCCATCCCAGCGCCAGGCCCAGAACACCATTCCAGCCAGCAGGGCAAGCCAGAATTCCCGGTCCCGTGCCAACCATGGCCAGATATCCAAAGGTTTGCACAGAGCGGAAGCCATGCGTTTCGTTTAGTGTTGCCGGCGGCGGATCAGGTACTCGATCGCGCCGAGGCTCAGGGCCGGGAACGGCGGGTCAAAGGGCGCGTTGGGGGTTAACACGCAGCTACCGCCATCCGATGAGGCGTTCTGCGGCAGGCTCAACACGCTCTTGGGCAGGGTGATGGCAGATACTGGACTCCAGCGGTCGGCGGTGCAGGGGCCAAAATGGCAGCGATAAGCTGCCGCGCAGTCGAGGGTGACGTCGCTGGCGGTCCCGCCTGTTTGCTGGCAATGCAGGAACCGGGGTTGCCCGCCGTTGCCACGCGGGATGACACCAAACATCGGGGCGCCGTTATAGGTCAACAGCCATTCGTGGCCTTGGAGGTTGACGCTGATCAGTTTGAACTGGCCATCCGGGGTCCGGTGCATCGTTAGGTCCAGCATGGTTACTGCCTCCGCTTAAGCTACCGTTCGCAAAAAGCGTGGCAGTGCCACTCTTGTTGGCCAGATACATTTCCAGGACTTTCGCTTACCTGACTTTTTCCGTCATACCCGCGAAAGCGGGTATCCATTCTTTTCAACAAACTACTGGATTCCCGCATACGCGGGAATGACGAAAAGCGCAAGTCCCGTATATTAGAAAATCAATGAGCTGAAACACCAAGCAAAAGTCCTGATTTCGTGTCCGTTGGCATCATCGGCTCCGTTATAACAATGATCCGCAAGGGCGATGTCAATAGCCCACCAGCCGCCTCTTGGGCTGCTCTGCCTAGTGCAGCGAATTACACGCCCAGCGAAACTTTTTTTAAGCCGGGCGATGACCGGACGTTTCTAATGATCCTGCGTTAGCCCGACTGAAGCGGTTCCGCTGCTTCGCGCCCCCGAACGGCGATCCCCGATGCCTTCCTCAGTCCTTCAGCTTGCCCGGTCTAGCCTCGGGCTGCCGGGCTGGTGAAAGCTGTGCGACCAGGAAATCCATCAGCACCCGCACCCGATGCGGCATGTGGCGGTTGCTTGGCAGCATGGCGTAGATGCCCAATTCGGGCGCAGCGAAGTCAGCCAGGATGTGCCTGACCCGTCCAGCGGCCAGCAGGGGATCCGCGATGAAATCCGGCTGGCAGGCGATGCCCAGACCACGCGCCGCCGCCTCGGCCAGCACATCGCCGTTATTGGCCAGTACGCGACTGCGCACCGGGACGCTTTCCAGGCGACCGTCGATCTGGAACGGCCAGCTCTGCATGCCCCTGCCCATGGTGTAGCCCAGGCACTCGTGGTGAATCAGCTCGGATGGATGCTGCGGCTGGCCGTGCCGGGCCAGATAATCCGGCGCGGCGATGACCCGCAAGCGTCCGCGACCCATGCGCCGGACGATATCGCCGGCTTCGAGCTGATGGGTGATGCGAATCGACAGATCGATGCCTTCCTCGATGAGATTCACCCGGCGATCGCTGTAATCCATGTCCAAACTGACATCCGGATAGCGCTCGGCGAAGTCGAGCAGCAGCGGTGCCAGCCGGCTCAGGCCAAAGCTCAGCGGCAGGCTGATGCGAATATGCCCGCGCGGTGTCAGCCGTTCGGCGGCCACATCGGTCTCAGCGACCTCAACCAGATTCAGGATCACCCGGCATTTTTCCAGATAGGCGCTGCCGGCTGAGGTCAGGGCCAGTCGCCGGGTGCTGCGCGCCAGCAGCTTGATGCCCAGATGCGCTTCCAGAGCCGCAATCTGCCGCGTCACCACCGAACGCGCTACGCCGAGCTGCTGGGCTACGGCGGCAAAACTGCCCCGTTCAGCCACCCGCACGAACAGATTCATTGCATCCAGTCGGTCCATTGTTGCGCTCTTGGCAATAAAGTATTGCCGATTGTCGCCTATTTAAGCGCTAAATGCTGCTGTACAGTGCGGTCATGGTTTTCAAGGAGCCACATCCATGTCCCTCGATTCCCCGCAACCGAGTCTGTTTGTGCCACACGGCGCACCGACCTTTATGCTGCATCCCGGCGCAGCCGGCGCGGCGCTGAGTGCCCTGGCCGATACTCTGCCGATGCCGCGCGCCATCGTCATGGTCAGCGCGCATTGGGAAACCGCCGTCCCCACAGTCGGCTTTGCGCCGCGCCCGGAGACGATGTACGACTTCTGGGGCTTTCCAGAGGCACTTTACCGTCTGCACTACCCGGCGACCGGCTGTCCCGAGGCTGCCGCCGAGGTGCAGGCAGCGCTGCAGGCGGCCGGTTTTCCGGTCGAGACCGATGCCGGGCGCGGTCTTGATCATGGCACCTGGATGCCACTGAAGCTGCTATTTCCCAATGCGGATGTGCCGGTGATTCCGCTGTCGATTCAGCCCGCCGCTGGTCCCGGGCATCACCTGCGTCTGGGTCGGGCGCTGCTGCCGCTGACCCAGCGCGGATTTCTGGTGATCGGCTCGGGCAACCTGACCCACAACCTGCGTGATTACCAACAGGCGGCCCGCCACGGCGGCGCGACGCCAGACTATGTGCGCGCCTTCGCCGACTGGATGCATCAGCAACTGCTTACCGGCGATGTGTCCGCGCTGCTGGATTATCGCCGTCAGGCACCTGGCGCAGTGCAGGCGCATCCCCGCGATGAACATCTGCTGCCACTTTATGTTGCATTCGGCGCGGCCGGAGCAGGGGCGCAGACTCGGCGTTTCCATGCCGGCATCGATGACTATGTGCTGGCGATGGATGGTTTCGTTTTTTCCAACCCGGAGCATGCGCAACCATGAACACGCCGAACAACCCGGCTCCGTCCTATACCGGCGTGGCCAAGAGCCTGCACTGGCTGATGGCGCTGCTCCTGCTGGGTCTGCTGGCGCTGGGGTTCTACATGAGCGATTTGCCGCTGTCGCCGCGCAAGCTGCAACTGTATTCCTGGCACAAGTGGGCCGGCGTCACGGTGTTCCTGCTGGTGCTGATCCGTCTGGGCTGGCGGCTGATGCACCGGCCACCAGCCTTGCCCGCGCACATGCCACCCCTGCTGCGTATGGCCGCCCATGCCGGTCATGCCCTGCTGTATGTGCTGATGGTCGCCATTCCGCTCAGTGGCTGGCTGATGAGTTCGGCCAAGGGTTTCCAGACCGTCTGGTTTGGCGTGCTGCCGATTCCCGATCTGCTGTCCAAGGATCCGGCGCTGGGCGAACTGCTGCAAAGCGTCCATTTCAGCCTGAACCTGCTGTTCATCGCGGTGCTTGCCGGCCATGTCGGCGCTGCTCTGAAACACCATTTCATCGACCGCGACGACATTCTTGTTCGCATGCTGCCGGCCATCGGCACGGAGACATCACCTTGAAAATACGTACCGCACTCCCCCTGATCTGGACCCTGGCGACTGCACTGCCCCTGACTGCATCCGCAGTCGAGTATCAGCAGATCCAGGCCGACAAAAGCGAAATCACCTTTGCCTATCAGCAGATGGGCGTGAACATGAACGGCCGCTTCCGCCAGTTTAGCGCCCAGTTGCGCTTCGATCCGGCGGATCCGGCCAGCGCCCAGGCCACGGTTGATGTCAATCTGGGCAGCATCGACACCGGCTCCAGCGAAGCCGATGGCGAAGTGAAGGGCAAGGATTGGCTGAATATCGCGGCCTTTCCAGGCGCACGCTTCGTGTCCAGCGGCATCAAAGCGCTCGGCGGTGACCGCTATGAGATCACCGGCCAGCTCAGCATCAAGGGCCAGAGCCGGGCCATCAGTGTGCCGCTGACCGTGGTCGCGCAGGGCAATCAGGCGGTTTTCGAAGGCACATTCAATTTCAAGCGCGCCGATTTTGCCATCGGCGAAGGCGTATGGGCTGATTTTGGCACTGTCGCCAATGAGATTCAGGTCAGGTTCCGGATGCTGGCCAGCGGCACATGATGCGCCCACACCTGCATGCACTGATTTATTGCTTAACCCTTAACCCTTAACCCTTAACAGGAGATTTGCCATGACCAAGCTGATTCCCGTTGCCGCCGCTCTGCTGCTGGGCAGCGTTGCCACTGCGCCGGCTCTGGCTGCGCCGCAGACTTTTAATATCGAAGGCACGCACACTTTTCCGCGCTTTTCCTATAGCCACTTTGGCTATTCGACCCAGCTCAGCCGCTTCAACAAGACCACCGGTACCATCGTCCTGGATTCTCAGGCCAAGACCGGCTCGGTCGATGTGACGATCGATATGCGCTCGGTGGATACCGGCTATCCGGTATTCAACGAGCATATCCAGGGTGAGGATTTTCTTGATACCGCCCGCTATCCGACTGCGACCTTCAAGTCCACTGCCGTGCGCTTCAAGGGCGACAAGCCGGTCGAGGTTGATGGTGCGCTGACCATCAAGGGCGTGACCCAGCCGGTAACCTTGAAAGTGACCTCGTTCAAGGCCATGCCGCATCCGATGCTGCAGAAGGATGCCATCGGTGCCGATGCCACCACCACCATCAAGCGTTCCAGCTTTAACGCTGGAAAGTACGCCCCCCACGTCGGTGATGAAGTGACGATCAGTATTGCCGTGGAAGCGGTCAGCGATCAGGCTCCGGCGGTGTCCGAACAGAGCAAGTAATCCCCATTCGCCAATCCGCCGCCCCCGTCAGCGTGCAGGCATGCGCTGGTGGGGGTGAGAGCGTGATGATCGTGCAGTGCTTTTCAGCGGTGAATGGCGCAAAATTCGCGCGCCTCCATCCTAACCCGTGAGCATCGCGCCGTGTACCGACTGCTTGATCTGCGTTTGTCCCGGCTGTTCAATGCCGATTCGCCCGCCCTGTTGCAGGGGCGCCTGCTGGGCCTGGAAAAGGAAGCGCTGCGGGTCGCGCCGGATGGCTATATCTCGCAGGTTCCTCATCCGCGCGCGCTTGGCGCGGCACTGACTCATCCGTTCATCACCACCGATTATTCCGAAGCGCTGCTGGAATTTATCACTCCGCCACTGGCCGGGGCAGAAGCGACCCTGGCCTTTCTGGACGGGATTCACCGCTTCGTGCAGCCGCGCATTGGCGATGAGCTGCTGTGGTCATCGAGCATGCCGTGCATTCTCGCCGGCGAGGCCAGTATCCCGATCGCCGACTATGGGTCATCCAATCTCGGCTTCATGAAGCATGTCTATCGGCGCGGCCTGGCCTGGCGCTACGGGCGGATCATGCAGGTGATCGCCGGGATTCACTTCAACTTTTCGCTGCCGGATGCGTTCTGGGCTGCGTTTCAGGATCAGGAAGGTGATCGGCGCGCGCCGCAGGATTTCCGTTCCGAATCCTATTTTGGCCTGATCCGCAACCTGCAGCGCATGGGCTGGCTGATTCTGTACCTGTTCGGTGCATCGCCGGCGGTATGCAAGTCGTTTCTCGACGGCAAGGCGACTGCGCTGCCCGAATTTGATGACCACAGCTACTATGGGCCGTATGCCACCTCGCTGCGCATGAGCAATATCGGCTATACCAATCGCACCGAGAAAAAGAGCGGCGTCAACGTCTGCTACAACTCGCTGCCGGAATATCTCAGCAGCCTGACGCAGGCGACCCGCACGCCCTGGCCGCCGTATGAGCGCATCGGCGTCAAGGTGGACGGTGAATACCGCCAGCTCAATGCCAACGTCCTGCAGATCGAAAACGAGTATTACACCTCGATGCGGCCAAAGCAGCCGCCGCGCGGCAATGAGAAACCGGTGGATGCGCTGCGCAAACGCGGCGTGCAGTATGTGGAACTGCGTTCGGTGGATATCAATCCGCTGGAACCGTTGAGCGTCACCGCGTCGCAGTTGCGTTTTCTCGAACTGTTCCTGCTGTTTTGCCTGTTGCAGGAATCACCGCTGCTGGATGCCGAAGAGCGACGCCTGATCGATGATAATCAGATGGCGGTGGCGCTGGGCGGGCGCGATCCGGCCCTGATGCTACAGCGCCGCGATGGTGCGCCGTTGCTGCTGCGTGAGTGGGCGGCGGATATTTTCAGATGCCTGCAGCCGCTGGCCGAATTGCTTGATCTGGGCGACAGCGGTCGGCCCTACGCGGCGGCGCTGGCTGAACAGCATGAAGCGCTGCTTGATGCTGAACGCACGCCCTCGGCGCGGATGCTGACGGTGATGCGCGACAGTGGTCAGAACTTCTTCCGCTGCGCCCGGCAACTCTCGGAACAGCATCGCGCCTATTTCCAGTCCCGGCCCCTGGATGAGGAGCAGACGCGCTTTTTCACGCAGGCGGCGGAACGTTCCCTGCACGAGCAGGCCGCGATTGAAGCGGCTGACGCTGTGTCCTTTGATGAGTTCCTGCACCGCTATTTCACCGGCTAGGCGCCGGCGAAAGCGCCCGCACCGGCTTTTCGTCATCCTCAGCCTCTGCCGATGAGCGCGCGTCTGCCTGCCTACAGCGGCGCCTGCAGGCCCAGCCACTGACTGAGAAACCCGCTGCACCAGCGATCCAGTGCCGCGTCATGGGTGTCATGATGGGTGCGCTGCTCGGTGGCGGCCTGCGCGCCGGGCGCGTCCAGTTCATGCGCCCCGTCCATCAGCCAGCTTTCCAGGATGGTCTGGTCAACTTCCGGATGGAACTGCACGCCGATGACATTGCTGCCGTAGCGGTAGGCCTGGTTTGGGAACAGCGCGCCACGGGCCAGCAGTTCCGCACCGGCGGGCAGGCTGAAGCCTTCGCGGTGCCAGTGATAAACGTGCAACGGGGCATCAAACAGCGTCTGGCCGGCCGTGGTCGGCTGCACTGGGAAATAGCCGATTTCCGCCAGCCCCGCCGCGTGCGGCTGCACGGTCGCGCCCAGCGCCCGCGCCAACAGTTGTGCGCCCAGGCAAATGCCCAGCAGGGGCCGGCCCGAGGTCAGCGCCAGGGGAATCCAGTCCAGTTGCGCACGGATACCGGGCAGGCGCTGATCGTCATTGGCACTCATCGGCCCGCCAAACACCACTGCGCCGGCATAGCCATCCATACCCCTGGGCAGCGGCTGACCGGATAGCGGATAGCAATAGTCCAGGCGATAGCCAAGCTGGCGCAGCCTGCGGCCGCAGCGGCCGGCATCGGCATCGGCGGTTTGCATGATCAACAGCAGGCGCGGGCGCGTGGGCTGGCGTTTCGTCATCGGGATTCCTCACAGGTGATCAGGGGAGCCGCCCCGGCTGCGCTACGGGAGTCCTTAAGCATTTCCGCAATCAGGAAAGCCAGTTCCAGACTCTGCGAGGCGTTCAGGCGTGGATCGCAGGGCGTGTGATAGCGGTCGGCCAGGCCCTGTTCGGTGATCGCCTGCGCCCCGCCTAAGCATTCGGTGACATCCTGTCCGGTGAGTTCAAAATGCAGACCACCCGGATAGCTGCCCTCAGCGCGGTGGATGGCGAAAAACTGGCGCACCTCTTCGAGAATGCGGCCAAAGGGCCGGGTCTTATAGCCGTTGCGGGTTTCCTGAGTGTTGCCGTGCATGGGGTCACAGGACCAGATCACCGCCCGGCCTTCGCTGCGCACGGCGCGGATCAGCGGTGGCAGTACAGTACTGATTTTGTCTGCGCCCATGCGGCTGATCAGGGTCAGGCGGCCGGGCCGATCGTCGGGGTTGAGCACATCCAACAGGCGCAACAGGGTATCGGGGTCGGCGCCCGGGCCGAGCTTGAGGCCGATGGGATTGGTGATGCCGCGCATGAATTCAACGTGCGCGCCGTCCAGTTGCCGGGTGCGCTCGCCGATCCACAGAAAATGCGCCGAACCGGCATACCAGGCGCCGCTCAGCGGATCGCGCCGGGTCAGGGCCTGTTCATAGCCGAGCAGCAGGGCCTCGTGTGAGGTGTAGAAATTGACCTGACGCACCTGGGCATCGGTAGCGGCATCCAGGCGGCAGGCGCGCATGAAGGCCAGGGTTTCGCTGATGCGGTCGGCCAGATCGCGATAACGGGCGCCCTGCGGACTGGCGCGCAGGAAATCGAGATTCCACTGTTGTACCCGATGCAGATCGGCAAAGCCGCCCTGGGCCAGCGCCCGCAGCAGGTTCAGAGTCGCCGCCGACTGGGCATAGGCGCGCAACTGGCGGCGCGGATCGGGGCGGCGCGCTTCGGCGCTGAAATCCAGACCGTTGACGATATCGCCGCGATAACTGGGCAGGGTGAGGCCCGCGCGGGTTTCGGTCGGCGCGCTGCGCGGCTTGGCGAACTGTCCGGCCATCCGGCCAACCTTGACCACCGGACAGGCTGCAGCGAAGGTCAGCACCACCGCCATTTGCAGCAGGACGCGGAAGGTATCGGTGATAGCGCGGTCGGTGCAGTCGGTAAAGCTCTCGGCGCAGTCGCCACCCTGCAGCAGGAAGGCGCGCCCGGTGGCGACTTCGGCCAGTTGCTGGTCAAGGGTGCGGACTTCACTGGCCAGCACCAGGGGTAGCGACTGGGCCAGCCGTTCCTCCACCGCTGCCAGTGCAGCCGGGTCGTCGTAAGCCGGCAATTGCGCTGCCGGCTGGTCGCGCCAGCGGGCCGGGGTCCAGGGCGCTTGGGTGTGTTGCATGGGTTGCGGCATGTTGAATCCGGAAAGTAGTCGGCGAAACGGCCGGCGCAGGGGCGAGGCGGCCTGGCGCCTTAGGATAACCGCGGCGCCGGCATAAGACACGGGCATGGAGCGCAGGCCGGGTGATCTGGAGATGGATTGATCGCTGCCGCGAAGCCGGTCATCCTTGCACGGTCCATCCCTTGCGAAAGACCGTATGCCTGCCGCCATGTCCACATCCACCTCGACGTCCGCGCCACTGTCCTGGCCTGTTTCACCCTATCTGCTGCTTGTGCTGACCACGCTGTTCTGGTCGGGCAATTTCGTGCTTGGCCGCGCAGTGCATGCCGTGTTCACACCTTTCAGCCTATCGTTCTGGCGCTGGGCGGTGGCGCTGGTGATCCTGTTGCCCTTTGTCTGGCGGGCACTGCGTGAACAGGGGTTGCTGCCGTGGCGGCATCTGCCCATTCTGCTGCTGCTGAGCGTGCTCGGCGTGGTGAATTTCAATACCTTCGTTTATATCGGCCTGCAATCCACGACCGCTACCAATGCGGTGATCATGCTGTCGATTACCCCAGTGTTGATCGTGGCGCTGTCGTTTCTGCTGCTGCGCCAGACCGTAAATCGCTGGCAGGGACTCGGCATCGGCATATCGCTGGCCGGTGTGCTGGTGATCGTCGCCCGGGGTGAGGCGCAGGCGCTGCTGGCCTGGCAGGTCAATCCCGGCGATTTGTGGGTGCTGGCGGCGGTGGCCAGTTGGGCGTTGTACTCGGTATGCCTGCGCTGGCGTCCGGCAGCGCTGCGGCCCTTGCCGTTTCAGGCGCTCACCATGCTGATTGGCGTACTGATTCTGGCGCCGCTGTATGGCTGGGATCTGGCCCATGGGCATGTTTTCCCGCTCGACGCGGCGACACTGGGCAGCATTCTGTATCTGGCGCTGTTCCCGTCGATCCTGGCCTATATCTTCTGGAACCGCGCGGTGGCCGAACTGGGCGCCAATCGCAGCGGGCAATTCCTGCACCTGATGCCGGCCTTTGGCGCGCTGCTGGCGATGCTGTTTCTCGGCGAGCGGCTGCATGCTTTTCATGCCCTGGGCATTGCCCTGATTGCCTTGGGGATATGGCTGGCGACGGTGCACGGGCGTGCGACGGCGTGAGGCTGTTGCACACGTTGCCCGGCCCGGCGGAACGGTTTGCTGATCACCATTTCGCCGGACCCGGTGCGCCTCGCTCAGTCCGCCAGCAGCCAGTCGCGCACCACGGCGATCTGATCGTCGGCCATCAGCGCCGGGGCGTGGCCCATGCCGGAAAACTCGATCAGATGCGCGCGTGGGCCGCGCTCGGTCATGGCCATGGCATCGGCATGATCGAGCACGTCGGAAAATTCACCGCGCAGCACCAGTGTTGGACAGCGCACGGCATCCCAGACCGGCCACAGATCGATATCCTTCAGATCCAGGCTTCTGAAGTTCTCGGCGATGCCCGGATCATAGGCCAGCGTGTAGCGGCCATCCTCCAGTTGCCGCGCGCTGTGCACGGTCATGTGCCGCCACTGCGCATCGCTGAGCTGGCCAAACGGCGCGGCAATGGTGCGCATGAAGCGCTCCATTTTTTCAATGCTGTCATAGGCGACCACCTGCCCGACGTAGTTGGCGACCCGTTGCAGCCCAGCGACCGGAATGCGCGGGCCAATATCGTTGACCACCAGCCGGTGAATCGGCGTACCGGCATAGCTGGCCAGAAAAATACCGATCAGTCCGCCCATCGACGTGCCGACCCAGTCGATACGCTCGGCATCGATCCGCGCCAGCAGCATGGCCAGATCGTTGATGTACAGCGGATAGGTATAGTCGGTCTTGTGTTCCAGCCAGTCGCTCTGGCCACGCCCGACCACGTCCGGACAGATCACCCGATAATCCTGTTCCAGCGCGGCGGCCAGAAAGTCGAAATCGCGGCCGGTGCGGGTCAGTCCGTGCACGCAGAACAGCACCCGGGGATTGGCCGGATCGCCCCATTCGGTGTAGTGGACCCGGTGAAAACCGTGCGGACCAAGGGCGCGGTAATAGTGGGAGGTCATGGCCATGGGCAATCTCCTGAGGGGAAGTGATTCCATGAAGTGAGTCATGGATGACGAAATACCCGCTGGTTTAAGCCATTGCGTAGCGACTCGATTCGCCAGCCTTTTGCGATGCGAATCGGCGCGGAGCAGGGCGGCCAGCGGCGCTTAAAATCAGTCCCCGGCATTTGGCCGTGAAGCCACCCAGCCGGGGGTGGGCTGCGCTTACGCGCTCAGGCTTTCGCCTGTAAAGGTCATCTCGCCCGGTTATCCCGTGGTTTTTGTGAGTCGCACTGCCCGTTGCTCCGGTACCGTGCTGTTTAACGACTCACCTCAGAGCGGCAAACTGATGAAGCATTCGCCGGTGACTATCACACCGCTTGCGCGGATTCACGGGTAACCTCTGCCCTTGCTTCGGCTGTGCTCAGCACGAGTTCGGGCGGGCTGGTTGAGTCACACCGCCCAAACGGGCAACGCCAATCAACGGTGGGCGTCATCAAGGATGATGACGATTCAGCGTTGAAGCCGGGGACTCAACTATCGGGTCAGGCAGCGAGGATCGTTATAATCGCCGCTTCATCATTCTGATACCAGAGAGGGCTTCCAGCATGGCCACCCTGCATTACACCGAGAGCGGCCAGGGCGAGCCGCTCGTCCTGCTGCATAGCGGCGGCATGAGCGGCGCCGAGTGGCGGCCGCAGATCACGCTGTTTGCACGCAGTTTCCGCGTCATCGTGCCCGATCACCTCGGGCACGGCCACAGTCCGATGATCGCCGAAAAGCTGACCATCGGCGACATGGGCCGCGCCGTGCTGGATCTGCTCGATCATCTGGGATTGCCACGGGCATTCCTGGTCGGCTCGTCGATGGGCGGTGCGGTGGCGCTGTGGCTGACTGTGCATCATCCGGACCGGGTGGCCAAACTGGTGCTGTACCGGGTCGGCTATCGCAAGGATGAGGATACTCACGCCGGCACGCGCGGCATGGCCAATCCTGCCTATTGGCGCAGCGTCGGCATGCACAAGTGGCTCAGTGATATCCATCAACCGCAGGGCGGGCCGGATGCCTGGGAACAGGTGATCAGCCGGGTATCGGAAGCGCTGGAGCCGGCCAGCACCGATCACGCCCACGATCTCGATATTCTCAGTCGTATCGCCCAGCCGACCCTGATCGTGGTCGGCGATCGCGATCCGGTGGCGCCGCTCGATCAGGTGCTGGAAATGTTTGGCGCCATTCCCAACTGTGGTCTGTGGGTGTTGCCGCATGCCACGCATGTAACCGCAACCAATACCTGGCGCGCCGAATCCTTTGCGCTGGAGGTGACGCGTTTCCTGCAGCGGCAGAAGTAATCATGCGACCACACGGCGTTCAATCATACAGCGAGGCATGGCCATGAACGGGATTGCGCAGATATTGAGCCTGGCGGTGGTGCTGGCTCTGGCGGTGCCGGCGCTGGCCGGGCCCTATGAACAGGCGTTCGGTGCGGTGCAGCGCATGCTGACCCAGTCAGCGCGCAATGATGAAACTGGTCTGCAGGCGGCTCGGCAGCAACTGGAGCAGATGCCGCGCCCGGCGCATCAGGATGTCAAGGCGGCGCGCGCTCTGAATCAGCAGGGCCTGGATGCTCTCAAGCGTGGCGATGCAGCGGCGGCCGTTACAGCTCTGCAGCAGGCCCAGCGCGCCGATCCGGCCGATGTCGAAGTGGCCGGCAATCTGGGCTATGCCCATCTGAAACTCGGCCAGCTCAAGCGCGCCGAACAGCAGCTGATCTATGCGCTGTCGCTGGCGCCGGACCGGGTGTCGTCCTGGTTCAATCTTGGGCAGGTGTATGGCGCGCTCAATCAGCCTGAGAAAGCAACCGGCGCCTTTGCCAACACCTACCGCTTTGCCCAGAACCGCATCAAGACCGAGGGCTTTCTGCGCCAGGCGCTGCAGAACCCCGAAAACAGCGCCGCGACCCGAACCGCGCTGCGTCAGGCATTGGCCCTGTTCGGTTTGAGCGTGGATGGGCCGTGAGTACGCTGCTGGCGGCGAAATCATGCTGCGTGGCTTGCTCCTCTGTCAGGTGGCGTCTAGGCTTAAAAAGCGTCGCATCCCGTAGCGACGCACAACAACACTGATACCACCATGACAATGCGAGGATAACTACATGAAAAAAGTGCTGATGAGCCTGACGGCCTGCTGCGTGATGGGTCTTTCCGCCGGTGCCTGGGCGGCTGATGCCGCGACTGCCGATGAGGTGGTGGCCAAGGTCAAGGAAGCCTCGGTCGCCGTTAAGGCCGGCGCCGACGTGACCCTGTCCGAATTCGACAAGAAGGATGGCAAATGGGCCTGGAAGGATACCTATGTGTTCGCGCTGGATTGCAGTGCGGGCGTCGTCAAGGCGCATCCAAACGAGAAGGTCAAGGGTATCAAGGTGGTTGATCTCAAGGACAAGGCTACCGGTCAGGAATTTGGCAGTGCCCTGTGCGCCGCCGCCAAGAAGGCTCACGGTGGCTGGGTTGAATACATGTGGACCAAGCCCGGTGCCGAAGGCAATCACCGCAAGGTCGCCTATGTTCTGTCCGCTGGCAACTATCAAGTGGTCGCGGGTGTCTATGACGACAAGCTGACTGCTGCTGAATTGGAAGCCAAGAGCGCCAAGTAAGCCCCGCCGGTCCCCGCCGCGTCGCGCCCCTGCCGATTCTGGCGCTTGCCAGATGCGCGACCCGGCGGGCTTTTCTGTGCCTTGATCGGTTCTCCTGCACGCGACAGCACCCTGTCAACTTCGTTGTATACTGGCGACACGCTCGCCTTGCATCCATGATCCCCTCTCAGACAGGAGAATTCCGGTGATTTATTCCCTCGGCGACCGCAGGGTCGAATGCCATGGCGAGGACTGGTTCATCGCCGACAATGCCACCGTGATCGGCTCGGTGGTGCTCAAGCAGAACGCCAGCATCTGGTTCAATGCCGTGCTGCGCGGCGATAACGATGTCATCACCATCGGCGAGAATGCCAATATCCAGGATGGCGCGATCCTGCACACCGATCCGGGCATTCCGCTCACCGTGGGCCGCGATGTCACCGTCGGTCATCTGGCGATGCTGCATGGCTGCATCATCGGCGACAACAGCCTGATCGGCATCAAGAGCCTGATCATGAACCGGGCGGTGATCGGCAAAAACTGCCTGATTGGCGCCAACAGCCTGATTCCCGAAGGCAAGGTCATTCCCGACGGTTCGCTGGTGATGGGCTCACCGGGCAAGGTGGTGCGCACGCTGACCGAGCAGGAGATTGAGAACCTGCGCGGGTCAGCCAGCCGCTATGTGGAAAACTTCAAACGGTTCAAGCGCGACCTGCATCCCCAGGGCTGATGCCGGTGAGCGCCCTCGAAGAACGTCTTGATCTGACGATCCAGCAGGTCGGTTCGACCATTCTCGGCAAGGAGCGTGCTATTCGCCTGGCGCTGGCCTGCCTGCTGGCACGTGGCCATCTGCTGATCGAAGACTTGCCTGGTATGGGCAAAACCACGCTGGCGCATGCCCTGGCGCGCTGCCTGGGCCTGCACTACCAGCGCATCCAGTTCACCAGCGATCTGCTGCCCGCCGATATTCTCGGCGCGGCAGTCTATGAGCGGCAGCGTGAGACCTTCGTGTTTCACCCCGGGCCGATCTTTGCCCAGTTGATCCTGGCCGATGAAATCAACCGCGCCACGCCCAAGACCCAGAGCGCGCTGCTGGAAGCGATGGAGGAAGGGCAGGTGACGGTTGAAGGCGAAACCCGCGCCCTGCCGGCGCCGTTTTTTGTCATCGCCACGCAGAATCCCACCTACCAGATTGGCACGTTTCCCCTGCCGGAATCGCAGCTCGACCGTTTCCTGATGCGCATCGAACTGGGCTATCCCGATGCCCGGGCGGAACGTCTGCTGCTGGAAGGCGAGGACCGCCGCGAGATGCTGGCACGGCTGCCGGCGAGTATGACGCCGGAGCAACTGCACGAGGCGCAGGGGCGGGTGGCCGGGATTCATGCTGCACCGCCGCTGCTGGATTATGTGCAGGCCCTGCTGGCCTTTTCGCGCCAGTCGGGACGTTTTCGCGGTGGTTTGTCCCCGCGTGCCGGACTGGCATTGCTGCGCGCGGCGCGCGCCTGGGCGCTGCTGCACCGTCGTGACCATGTGCTGCCCGAAGATGTGCAGGTGGTGTTGCCGGCGGTGGTCGGTCATCGCCTGCATCCTGGCGATGAGGGGCTGGAACAGAGCAGCACGGATCTGGTCGGGCAACTGCTTAATGGCGTGGCCCTGCCGGCGTGAGTGGCATGTGGTATGGGCTGGCGCGTCTGCTGCTGGTGTTTGGCCTGGCGTTGCTGGCATTAGCCTTGCCCAGCATCGGCGGCGCCGCGCCCCTGCTGGATCGGGTGAGTCTGCAACTGAAATGGAAGCACCAGTTCCAGTTTGCCGGGTATTACGCGGCAGTGGAAAAGGGTTTCTACCGCGACGCCGGCCTGGATGTGACGCTGCTGGAGGCGCCGGATAACATCGAGCCCGCGCAGGCCGTGCTGCGCGGCGATGCTGAGTTTGGCATCGCCGCTTCGGATCTGGTGCTGTTGCGTGGTCAGGGCCGGCCAGTGGTGGCGCTGGCCGCCATTTACCAGCATTCGCCGTTTATTCTGCTGGCGCTGGCCAATCGTGGCATCGACAGCATTCATGATCTGGCTGGCAAGCGGGCGATGATCGAGGCCCATGCCGCCGAGCTGCTCGCCTATCTGGCCTGGGAAGCAGTGCCGGCCAGCCGCATGACCCTGATACCGCACGAATTCAGTCCCAGCGCGCTGCTGGAAGGCCGGGTCGATGTCATATCCGCCTATTCCACCGACGAGCCGTTCCTGCTGCAACAGGCCGGCCAGCCCTACCTGAGCTTTAATCCGCGCGCCGGCGGCATCGATTTCTACGGTGACACCCTGTTCACCACCGAAGAGCAGCTGCGCCGCCATCCGCAGCGGGTACGCGCCTTTCACGATGCGTCGCTGCGTGGCTGGCACTATGCGCTGGCGCATCCAGAGGAAATGGCGGCACTGATTTACAACAAATACAGCCAGCGCCACAGTCTGGATCATCTGCGCTTTGAGGCTGCGCAGAGCCAGCGCCTGATCCTGCCTGATGTGGTGCAGATCGGCTATATGAATCCTGGGCGCTGGCAGCATATCGCCGAAGTCTACGCCGGTTTGGGCATGGTGGCGCCGGGCCTGTCCCTGGAGGGTTTTCTCTACGATCCGGCGCTGCCGCCCAACCGCTTCTGGCTGTATCTGGCTCTTGGCTGCGTAATCGGCACGGCCAGCATCGCTGTGTTTATCGGGGTCCGCCTGCATCAGTTGCGTGCTGCGCTGGTCGTTATTGCCCGACAGCGCGATCTGCTGGATGGCCTGTTCGAGGATATGGGTCTCGGCATCGTGGTGCTGGACCCGCTGGGCAAGGTGCTGCGCTTCAACTGCGGTTTCAAGGTGCTGACCGGCTACAGCGAACAGGAGGTTCGCCATCTCGACGACTGGCTTGTGCGCGCCTATCCCGATCCCGAGTATCGCCAGACGGTCATGGAGGCGTGGCAACGCGATAGTCAGTGGATGCGGATCGAGACGCCCCGCTGCTTTTCAGTCATGTGCAGGGACGGCACGAACAAGGAGATCGAGTTTCGCTATTGGCGTCTGACCGATGGCCGGACGATTGTCTCCATGCAGGATGTCACCCTGCGCAAGCAATCGGAAACGCAGTTGCGCGCGCTCGAAAAGCGCTACCGTAATCTGGTCGAGAACGCGCCGTTTCCGATCGTCATTTCCCGTATCGACGACGGCATTATTCTCTACCTCAATCCGCAGGCCGCGCGGAAACTCACCGTGTCTCGTACCTACATTCTGGGCAAATCAACCCAGGCATTCTACGTCCAGCCCGAGGAACGGGATCAGTTGATTGCGCAATTGCTCCAGCAGGGTTTCCTGCAGCACCGTGAAGTGCGTCTGCGCACCGCTGCGGGCGAACTGTTCTGGGCCAATCTGTCGGCGACCCTGATCCAGTTTGAGGACCAGTTGGCGGTCTTTTTCGCCATTATCGACATCAGCGAGCGCAAGGCCCTGGAACAGCGTCTGCAAACCCTGGCCATAACCGACGAGTTGACCGGGCTTTACAATCGCCGCCATTTCACCCAGTGCGGCATCGAAGAGGTGGTTCGCGCCCAGCGTTACAGCACGCCATTTTCGCTGCTGATGCTGGATATTGACCACTTCAAGACCATCAACGATACCTACGGTCATGAATCCGGCGACGAGATGTTGCGCAGTCTGGCGGGCATGCTGCAGCAGCAGTTGCGGTCGCTGGATATTGTCGGCCGGCTCGGTGGCGAGGAATTCGGGGTGATTCTGCCCAATACCGCGCGAGCCGAAGCCCGCTGTCTGGCCGAACGCCTGTGTCAGGCAGTCAGCCGGCACGAGATCGTGACCCGGTATGCCCTGCTGAAGATGAGCGTGAGTATTGGTGTAGCCACCTTTGGCGCGTCCATGCAGACCATCGATGACCTGTTGCGCTGCGCCGACCATGCGCTGTACCAGGCCAAGGCCGAGGGGCGCAACCGGGTCGTGGTCGCTTTGGGCGAGGGCGTGCCCGCTGATGAAACGCCGATAAGCACGACATGAACGACGCGACCGTACAGATGCCGACGCTGCGCCAGCGTTTCGAGGCCTGGGTGACCCGTGGCCAGCGCCCGATCCGCGAACCGCTGCGCCTGGAACGCCGCCGCATCTACATCCTGCCCACCGGCCAGGGCTATGCCTTCGCTCTGCTGCTATTCGTACTGTTTCTGTGGTCGATCAATTACAGCAACAGCATGGGTTTTGCCTTCACCTTTTTGCTGGCGGCGGTGGCGCAGAACAGCATGTGGCAGGCGCATGACAACCTGCTTGGCCTGATCGTGCATCCGGCCCAGGTCGCGCCGGTGTTCGCCGGTCAGCCGGCGCTGTTTGGCGTGCGCCTGGAGAACCCTGATCCCCGGCCGCGCTACGGCATTGCCCTGCAGGGGCAGGACCAGCCGCCGTGCTACGCCGATCTGCCGGCCAGCGGTACGACGCTGGTGACGCTGGCAATGCCCAGTGAGCGGCGCGGCTGGCTGCGTCCGGGGCGGATTCGTGTGCTGACCCGTTATCCGCTTGGACTGCTGCAATCGTGGAGCTGGGTCGAGTTTGACGCGGCCTGTCTAGTCTATCCGGCACCGCGTGGCCGGCGGCCCTTGCCGGTGCGCCAGGCTGGCGCCCGTGGCAGTGGTCAGCGTGCCGAAGGGCCGGGCAGCGAGGACTATGCCGGATTTCGTCCCTACGCGCCGGGGGATTCGCCCCGCCGCATTGCCTGGAAGGCGGCGACGCGCGGTGGTCCGCTGCTGGTGAAGCGTTTCACCGATCAGACGCGCCCGGAGCTGTGGCTGGACTGGGCATTGCTCGGTGACGATCCGACCGAAGCGCGCCTGGGGCAACTGTGCCAGTGGGTGCTCAAGGCCGAGAGCGAGGGTCACCGCTATGGCCTGCGCCTGCCGGGGGTGTCAATTGCGCCGGGGCAGGGCGAGCAGCAGCGCCGCCGTTGCCTGGAAGTCCTGGCGCTGTATTCCGGTGACGGGGTAAAGACGACATCATGAAACTCTGGAAACGCGCCCGCGCAACGCCACCACCTGGTGAGCCGCTGTCGCCGCCGGGGCTGGTCTGGCTGCTGGTGACGCTGACCCTGGCGGTCCTGCTGCATGCCGGCCAGTTGCCGATCTGGCTGGTGCTGGGTTTTCTGGCGCTGGCCGGCTGGCGCGCCGCCATCGTCTGGTACTCCTGGTCCCTGCCTGCGCCGGCGTTGCGGCTGTTGCTGGCACTGCTGGCGGCTGGTGCGGTGCTGGCGCATTACAAAACCCTGCTCGGTCGGGATGCCGGCGTGGCGCTGCTGGCGGCGATGGCAGCCTGCAAGCTGCTGGAAACGCGCGACCTGCGCGATGGCGTGGTGCTGGTGTTCCTCGGCTATCTGCTGGTGATGGGCAAGCTGCTTTACAGCCAGGATATTCCGGTGGTGGCCGGGCTGCTGGGCGTGGTGCTGCTGCTGTTGACGGCTCAGGTGACGCTGCATCGCCAGCATGCCGGTCTGAGTGGACTGGCGCCGCTGCGCCTGACCGGGCGCATGCTGCTGCTGGCAGTGCCGGTGATGCTGATCCTGTTCGTGCTGTTTCCGCGTATTCCCGGGCCCTTGTGGGGGCTGCCCAAGGATGCCTATCAGGGTCGCACCGGGCTGTCGGACGAGATGACGCCGGGCACGATCAGCGAGCTGATTCAGTCCGGCGCAGTTGCCTTTCGGGTGCGCTTTACCGGCGTACTGCCACCGCCGGCCCAGCGCTACTGGCGCGGTCCGGTTCTGGAGCAGTTCGATGGCCGGCGCTGGACTACAGCCGATGAACGACCCATGGCAACGCTGATGCCGTTCACCCCGCTGGGGCCGGCGCTGGATTATGCGGTGATTCTGGAGCCGAGCAACCAGCGCTGGCTGCTGGCGCTGGACCTGCCGGCGCGCCTGCCGCCGGGCGCGCTGATGACCCACACCTTTCAGGTGCTGCGCAGCGAGCCGGTCAATGAGGTTTATCGTTATGAGCTGCGTTCCTATCCGCAGTATCGCACCGGCGAGCTGAGTGCGGCGGAGCGGGTGCGTGCCCTGCAACTGCCGGCGCGTGGCAATTCGCGGGCGCGGATGCTGGCGGCGGATTGGCAGCAGGCCGATGCCCAGCCCGAGGCGCGGGTGAACCGGGCGCTGGCGCTGTTTCGCGAGCAGCCGTTCTATTACACCCTGAAGCCGTCGCTGCTGGGCGTTGATGGCGTCGATGATTTTCTGTTCCGCAGTCGCGAAGGTTTTTGCGAACACTACGCCAGTGCCTTTGTATTCCTGATGCGCGCGGCGGGTGTGCCAGCGCGGGTGGTGACCGGTTATCTCGGCGGCGAGCCGGGCACACTGGGCAATTACCTGATTGTCCGTCAGTCCGATGCCCATGCCTGGGCCGAGGTCTGGCTGGAGGAGCGCGGCTGGGTGCGGATTGATCCGACTGCAGCGGTAGCGCCAGACCGGGTGCGGGATGGGGTTTATGCGGCGGTGACGGATCCGGGTGGGCTGTTGCCGTTCCTGGCGCGGCGCGGTGGCGATCTGGAGTGGCTGCGGCAACTGGCGTTGGGCTGGGATGCGCTGAATATCGCCTGGAATGAGTGGGTGCTGGCCTATGGTCCGCAGCGGCAGCGGGATTTCCTGTCCGGGCTGGGGTTTGGCGAAGTGGACTGGGAGGAGATGATCCTGGCGCTGCTGCTGGCGCTGAGTGTGCTCGGGCTGGTCTATGCCGGACTGCGCTGGCAGAGTCGCCGCGAGCGCGATCCGGTGGCACGTGCCTGGCAGCAGGTGTGCAAAAGACTGGCGCGGCGGGGTCTGGTGCGCGGTGGGCACGAGGGACCGCTGGATTTCAGCGAGCGGGTTGCCGCCGCCCGGCCCGATCTGGCTGAAGCGATTCGTGCCCTCGGCCAGCATTACGCCGCACTGCGTTACGGACCGGCGGCCTCACCCGAGCAGGTGCGCCAGTTGCAGCGGCAGGTGCGGCACTTGCGCCTGTGAGCGTCTAGATAGCGGCAGCGACTGCGCCCGGCAGCGGCTGACCTGCCTCGTCCAGGGCGATATCCAGCCAGGTTTCGCGGTAAATGCGTCGCAGGTCGCGGATCGACCAGGGAATCAGAATCAGCGCTGCCGCAATCCATGCGCTCAGGTGCCAGGCCCAGCCGCCACCGGGAATGAAGGTGCCAGCAGCGATGAAAAAGCCGGTGATGCCGTAGAAGCGATAGGCGGCCTGTTGCGTGTAGTGACCGACCCGTGGATCGGGATGGTGTCGGTTCAGGGCGTAGACCAGCATCGACGCGCCAAACCAGAAAATCAGCAGTGGAAACGGCAGCAGGATCGCCGCCAGGTTGCCGTAGTTCATCAGCGCCGCTGCGCGCCGGGCGGATGCTGCCCGCGCGACCTTGCCGATCGCCGTTGTTTCGCTTTGTTCCAGCAGATGCATGTTGATCCTCTTGACTTGGCTTGCGTGATGCCGGGCTGAGAGGCCGGCATGATTCAGCGATTGCATTCCGCCGTGGCGACCCGGCAGCCGGAGCCCTGCTGCTGACAGGCAGCACGCGCGGCACTTTCGGCAGCGTCGGGTGTGGCGCCCTGACCGATCCCGATGCCGCGCGAACCGAGCGCCAGGGTGCCGCACTGGCCGGGGCCAAATTCCAGCACCACCTGGCAATCGGCAGCAGCACAGTCCTGTAAAACCTGCTGTCGGGCCTGCTGCGGATCGGCGGCCTGCCAGCGCAGCCGCCAATCCTGGGTGCTGGCCGCATAGGCCACCGCGCCGTAGCCTTGGCCGGTGCTGGTGGATTCCAGACTGGCGCAGCCGCAGCAGAAGCCCAGTGTCGGAATCAGCAGCAGCCATCCGCTGTGCCACCCTGTCATGGCTTCATGCTCTCGGTGCCACGTCCACCCTTGCCCTGGCCTGCTGCCGGCAGGGGCGTGCTCGCCGGTGTGGGTCGCGTGGTCTTCATGCCATCGCCCTTACCGCCGCCGCCACCGCCACCACCGCCACCGCCGTGGTGAGCATAAGCCGTGGGCACAATGGGCGAATGGTCGAGGCCTGGTATGCCCAGGCTCCAGGCCAGCGCCACGGCAATCGCCAGCAGGCGTCGCCGGGCATAGTGCTTATCAAATCGCATTGGAAATTCTCCAGAAGGCATCAGGGGCAACGGGCATGGCGTGGGAAGTTGCCAAATGGATCGGCAAAGCGCGGATCGCAGATGAACTCCCAGTCGGTGAGGCTGTTCAGGAAGGCGATCAGATCCTGTTTTTCCTGTGCGTTCAGGATAAAGGGCACGATCAGTTCGCTCTTGTACGGGCTCTTTGCCCCATCGCCGGCAAACGGTCCACTGCTGATCAGTCGCCCGCCGCGCGCGTAGTGATCGAGCACCTCATCCAGTGTGGCGATCGAGCCATCATGCATGTAGGGCGCGGTCAATTCGATATTGCGCAGCGTCGGCGGACGGAAGCGGCCCATGTCGGCAGGCTGCTGGGTAAATTCCCATAGTCCCCGGTTATCCAGCGGGTAATCGCCGGTGCCACCGATGTTGTAGAGGCCATTATTGAAAAAGTCCGTTTGGGTAATCGTGGTGCCGGCGTGGCTGACCGACTGGCTGAAGTTGAAGCCGCCGTGGCAGTGGAAACACTCCATGCGTTCCGAAAAGAACAATTCCTGACCGCGCCGCGCCGCCGGACTCATCGCATCCCACTTGCCCTGCAGCGTAGACTGGTCATAGGCCGAGTTGCCCGAGATCAGCGTGGCTTCAAAGGCCGCGATCGCCTTGGCAACCCGGTCGGCGTTGAACGGATCCGCTTCGCCGGGCCAGGCTGCGGCGAACAGTTGCACGTATTGCCCATCGCGGCGCAGACGGTCCAGGATTTCCGCCTCGTGATCACTCCAGCCCAATTCGATTGGAAATTCACCGAACATCGGGATCAGCGCCTGGGCGTGCAGCATGCTGAGCACTGGGTTGGCCCAGTTGAGCGTCGCGTTATAGACCACGTTGGTCAGGCTCATGGCGTTGCGCGGATGCACTTCACCGGTCGCACCGATGGCGGTAACCCGGCCATCAGTAAAGGCGCGCTCTGGCAGGTGGCAGGAGGCACAGGCGGTGGTCTGGTTCACCGACAGGCGCAGGTCGTAAAACAGGTGGCGGCCCAGTTCCACCTTGGCGGCGGACATCGGGTTATCAGCGGATTCCTTCGGCGTCGGGAAACCGGCTGGCAATGACCAGGCATAGCCGGCATCGGTTGTGGGCGGCTGCGGTGTCGTGGTGTCGCTGCCATCGCCATCGCCGCCACCGCAGGCGGTCAGGGTCAGCAGTGCACTGAGCAGCAGCACGCCGGCGGGATAGCGTTGCAGCTTCATGGCTTGCCCACGCTGAACAGAACCTGTGGCGTGACCTTGCTGTAGTGTTCGGGCGTGGCGCTGGCCCCGGCGACGTAGGTGAAATCCAGATTCAGGCGCGGCAGGATCGGAATGCACTCGGGATCGGCATTGCCGGACATGCAGCCGGATGCTGTATTGGCCGTGTTGAAGGCGACATTGGATCCTGCCAGCGCATGGCCCATGTCCATGACCACGCGATCCTGATCGACGTTGAAGTTGTCCAGGCAGAATTCGGCGATATTCGGATAGCCACAGGCAGCGACGGGGGGCGCGCTCGGATCAGCACCGGGACACTCGGTGCTGCCGAGGTGGACCACGAAGGCCGTACTGTTGTCGCTGCCAGGCGCGCCAAAACCGTCCAACCGGATGAACTTGCGCCCGCCACGCCAGTTCCACAGCATCCCGGAGGCATTCAGCGGCGAGGGCGCGGTGGCATCGTTGAGGTGATTGAGTGCATAGGGCACACCGACCTTGAAGCAGATGCCGGTGTAATTCGCGCTGGGCACGGCGCCCTTGACCACGTTGTTGCTGGGCAGTGTGCCGCTGCCGCAGTCCTGGCGCAGGTCGAGCAGGGCGACGTTCTGATATTGCCAGGTGCCGTCCTGATCGAGATCGAGTGGCTGGCGGTTGCCATCGGCCTTGACCAGGGCCACGTCATGGACGTAGAAGCGCCAGTCGTTGACCTGATAGCTGCCGGGCTGGCCCACGCCGACGCCGCTGTAGGTTTTGCCGCAGGTGAAGGCCTCACCGTTGATCTGTGCCGCAAAGCGCACCGTAGCTGCGCGCTCGCCGGGATCGTCATCACCGCCGCAGCCGACGAGCAGGGCTGGCAGGACGCTGATGAGCAGGGCATTGGCGCGCGGAAACGGCAGGCTTCGGGTGCTGGAAAAAATCATGCAGGGTGCTCCTGAATCGGGTGAACAAGGGTTTTCTCCATGCTAGGGCGTGCGCTGCGCGGCGGGAATGCGACAAATTGCCGCAGCCGATGCCTGAAGCCGGACCGGTTAGAATGGGCTCGTAGCCGCGCGGGTGCGGCGCTGGATGAGTGAAGTGGGGCGGAATGGACGATTGGCGACGATTATTGCTGCTGCGGGCGCTGGTGGTGCTCGGACCGATGGTGATGCTGCTATGGCTGCGTTTTGGACTGACGCCGCCGCAGCCCTTGCCGCCGCTGGCGGTGCTGCTGTTTCTGGGCTGGAGTGCCTTGACCGGTATTGCCATGCATCCCCGTGCCCGGCGCCTGAAACCGGTTAGAGCGGGAGAGTTGTTTGTCTATTTGCAACTGGATGTGCTGGCGCTGGCCTTGCTGCTGTTTTTCAGTGGCGGCGCGAGTAATCCGTTCGTATCGCTGCTGCTGCTGCCGCTGATCATCGCTGCCGCGCTGCTGTCGGCTGCTCTGGTCTGGGTGACGACGTTCACCACGGTGGCGCTCTATACCGTGCTGATGTTCGATTATTGGCCGCTGCCGGGCATGCTCAGCGGCCACGGTCCCGGCTTTCAGACCCATCTGTGGGGTATGTGGCTGGTGTTCACCATTAGCGCGCTGCTGATTGCCGGTTTTGTGGCACGGCTGGCGGCGGCCTTGCGCTTGCGCGATCAGCAGGTCGCGCAATTGCGCGAGCAGGCGCTGCGCGATGAGCAGATTCTGGCGCTGGGCTTGTTCGCGGCTGGCGCGGCCCATGAACTGGGCACGCCGTTGTCGACTATCGCGGTATTGGCCCGGGAGATGGAATACAGCCATGGCGATGATGCCGTGCTGTGTGCCGATCTGGGTACGCTGCGCCAGCAGGTGGATGCCTGCAAGGCCATCCTGGGTGATCTGCTGCGCGGCGCCAATCTGGTGGCGGATCGCGAGGCGACCCAGTCGCTGGATGTGCTGCTGGCGCAGATTCGTGAGCGCTGGCAATTGCTGCGTCCGGGGGTGCCGCTGGCGGTTCGCTGCAGTGGACCGCAGCCGCCGCCGGCCGTAGCTGCGCCGCAGGCGGTGGGCCAGACGCTGATCAATCTGCTTAACAATGCCGCCGATGCCAGTCCACACCGTGTTGATCTGGAAGGACGCTGGGGTGAGGGACGGGTGGTGATCGAGATTCGCGACCGGGGCGCGGGGCTGACCCCGGAAGCGACCCGCCATGCCGGCGAGCTGTTTTTTTCCACCAAGGAGGAAGGGTTGGGGATTGGTCTGCTGCTGGCCAATGCAGCGCTGGAGCGCCTGGGCGGACGGGTGAGCCTGCGGCGCGATCCACGCGGTGAAACCTGTACCCGCATTGATTTGCCCGCCCATGCCGGCGCGCGCGGATGAGTGCCGATACCGATGCCGCTGATCGTTCCAGCCTGCTGCTGGTCGATGATGATGCTGCCTTCTGCCGGGTGCTGACGCGGGCGCTGGAGCGGCGCGGTTTCGCGGTGACCAGTGCTCACAGCAGCATCGCCGCGCAGCAAGCCGCCGGTGCTGATCCGCCGGAATACGCCGTGGTGGATTTGAATCTGGCTGGAGATTCCGGGTTGCTGCTGATTCCCGGGTTGCTCGCTCTGGAGCCGGCCACGCGCATCCTGGTCCTGACCGGTTATGCCAGCATCGCCACGGCAGTCGAGGCGATCAAGCTCGGTGCGGTTAACTACCTGCCCAAGCCGGCCGATGCCGATCAGATTGTGGCGGCGCTGGCTGCGACCGGTGGCGCTGCGGGTGCTGCAATCAATCAGCGGCCCCTGAGTGTCAACCGTCTGGAGTGGGAGCATATCCAGCGTGTGCTGCGCGATAACGACGGCAACATCTCCGCCACGGCGCGGCAATTGGGCATGCACCGTCGCACCTTGCAGCGCAAGTTGGCCAAGCGTCCGGTGCGGACCTGACGTTTCGTGATATCTGCGCCAGCCCGACCCGGTGGATCGTGTCTCCATGTCGGCCTATCGGCAGCGTTCAGCATCGCATTGTGAGTGGAACGTGCAGGCAATGCGGCAGAATAGGCAGAATAGGCACGGCGCTGAACAAACCGGGGCGCCGCCTTGCCAAACCTCTCGTTCCCCCAACCTGTGCAAGTGGCCCGCATGATGTCGACCAAGACGCCCAAGACGACCTATCTCCACGATTACACCCCGCCTGCCTATCGGATTCCGCGCATTGATCTGCACCTTGATCTCGGCGATGCGCACACCACCGTGCAATCCCGCTTGCATATCGTGCGCGCTGAAACCACGCCCGCCGGAACTCCGCTGATCCTGGATGGGCAGCATCTGGAACTGCTGGCGCTGGCGCTGGACGGCAAGCCGTTGAGCGATGCGCACTATCGCATCGACGCCGATCACCTGACCCTGCTGGATCCGCCGGCGAGCTTTGAACTCGCTGTGACCACACGCATCCACCCGCAGGACAACACCGCACTGGAAGGGCTTTATCAATCCAGCGGCAACTTCTGCACCCAGTGCGAGGCCGAGGGCTTCCGCCGCATCACCTATTTCCTCGACCGTCCCGACGTGATGGCGGTGTTCACCACCACGCTGCTTGCCGAACAGGCCCGCTATCCGGTGCTGCTGTCCAACGGCAATCCGGTTGCCAGCGGCACGCTGGACGATGGCCGCCACTGGGCGACCTGGCACGATCCCTTTCCCAAGCCCTGCTATTTGTTCGCGCTGGTCGCCGGCCATCTCAACTACATCGAGGACAGCTTTACTACGCAGTCCGGGCGTCTGGTCACCCTGCGCATCTACGTCGAGCCGCACAATATCGACCAGTGCGCACATGCCATGTACGCGCTCAAGCAGGCCATGGCCTGGGATGAGCAGCGCTTCGGGCTGGAATACGACCTGGACCTGTACATGATTGTCGCGGTCGGTGATTTCAACATGGGCGCGATGGAAAACAAGGGCCTGAACGTTTTCAACACCAAGTACGTGCTGGCCCGTCCCGACATCGCCACCGATGCCGATTATCAGGGCATCCTGGGCGTGATCGGCCACGAGTATTTCCACAACTGGACCGGCAATCGCGTCACCTGCCGCGACTGGTTCCAGCTCAGTCTCAAGGAAGGGCTGACCGTGTTTCGCGATCAGGAATTCTCCAGCGATCTCGGCTCGCGCGGCGTCAAGCGCATCGAGGACGTGCGCATCCTGCGCAGCAGCCAGTTCCCGCAGGACGCCGGGCCGATGGCGCATCCGGTACGCCCTGATTCCTATATCGAAATCAACAATTTCTACACCGTCACCGTCTACAACAAGGGCGCGGAAGTGATCCGCATGCTGCAGACTTTGCTCGGCGCGGACGGTTTCCGTCGCGGCATGGATCTGTATTTCCAGCGCCACGACGGTCAGGCGGTGACCTGCGATGACTTTGTTGCCGCCATGGCCGATGCCAATGGCGCTGACCTGGGCCAGTTCAAGCGCTGGTATCACCAGGCCGGCACGCCCGAACTGACCGTCAGTGATGCCTATGATGTCGCCTCGCACCGCTACACTCTGACCGTGCGCCAGTCCTGCCCGCCCACGCCCGGTCAGCCGCACAAGGAACCATTCCACATCCCGCTGGCACTGGGGCTGCTGGATGGCAACGGTCAGGATCTGCCGCTGCAACAGGCTGGCGAGACCGCGCCACAGGGCACGACGCGGGTGCTGGACCTGCGCGAAACCGAGCAGAGCTTTACGTTCATCAATGTGCCGGTGCGA
>RXIX01000033.1 GCA_003989075.1 Candidatus Competibacteraceae bacterium
CATGCTTATCCTGCGCCGCACCAGTAAAACTGCCCTTCTTGTAGCCGAACAGCTCACTCTCCATCAATTGCTCGGGAATCGCCCCGCAATTCACCGGCACGAACGGCTTATCCGCACGCGGTCCCGATAGATGAATCAAGCGCGCCGCCATTTCCTTCCCAGTGCCCGACTCACCGGCAATTAGAATCGGCGCCTGACTACGCGCCAGCTTGGCAATCAGCGCCCGCACATTCGCCATCACCACTGACTGACCGAGCAGAATCGGCCGGCCATCCGCTTGCCGCTGCTCACCCCGATTCAGACGCAGCGCCGTGCTTACCAGATTGCGTAGCACACCCAGATCAAAGGGCTTGGACACGAAATCAAACGCACCCAGCTTCAGCGCCTCAACCGCACTTTCCACATTGCCATGCGCAGTAATCACCGCCACCGGCAGGTTCGGAAACTGCTTCTGAATCTGCGCCACCAGTTCCAGACCACTGCCATCGGGCAGGCGCAAATCGGTCATGCAGAAACTGAAAGCCTGCCGCTTGAGCAGCATTCGCGCCACGCGCAGATTCTCCGCCTGCTGACAGCTTACGCCCAGCGGCAGCAGCGACAGCTCGATCAGCTCGCGGATATCCGCTTCATCATCAACAATCAGAGCGCTATAGGCATCCATGAAAGTCGGCCTTTATGCAAGTTCAACGAACTCCCGCGCGTGCAGGGCCAAGGAGACTCGGTTGGCATCCTCACCGGCATCCCGCGCGCCAGGCGAGGGCGGCAAAGCGGCATCAACTCGCGAACACAATACGAAAACAACTCCCGCCCTCGGCACCGGGCACATATTGCAACTGCGCGCGGTTGGCCTCGCACAGCTCACGCGCCAGATACAGCCCCAGGCCCGTGCCATCACTGCGTGTGGTGAAAAATGGCTCGAACAGGCGATCAATATGCTCAGCAGGCACGCCCGGCCCGGCATCCTGCACCTCCAGCAGGGGCCGCCCACGCCCGGCATCAAGACGCGCACTCAGGCTGATGCGCGGCGTTTCACCCGGCAGGCTGCCATGCCGGCAGGCATTGCCATAGAGATTCCACAGCACCTGACGCAACTGGTGCGGATCAAAACTGACCTGCAGATTCGGCGGTTCCACCTGCAGCGCCAGCAGCGGCCTGGGCTGCGCTTCAAGAGCGTTGGCGCATTCCTGTATGAAGCTTTCCAGCCACGGCAATAGGGCAAAGGTTTCCGACCGCAACCGGTCGCGCCGCGCCAGATCCAGCACATCGCCAATAATACGGTTGGCGCGTTGCACATTATTATGAATGATCTGCCCAAGGCGGCGATCGGTGGGATTGGCGCTGGTCGATTCCTGCAGCAGTTGCGCAGCATGGCCAATCGCCGCCAGCGGGTTGCGAATTTCATGGGCGATGCCGGCGGTCAATCGACCCAATGCCGCCAGCTTGAGCTGTTGCAGACGTTCGGCGGCCAGTTCGGAATCTTCCAGCAGCACCAGGACATTTTCACTGCCGTGTCGCGCCTCGCCCAATTGGGTAAAGCGGGCGATCAGTTCCGGCCGGTGATCGGCAGGACGAAAGGCGGGCGCTTCGCTGGCCGCGCCGCTTTGCCAGTCGCGCAGGCGCTGCCACAGCGGCGGCGATAGCTCAGCCAGCATCAGGCCCGGCGCGACCACCGCTACATCCAGCAGATTCTGCGCAGCGGCATTGATCAGCAGCAGACGGCCCTCGGTATCGGTGACCACGACACCACTTTGCAGATGGCGGATGATGCCCTGATTCAGCTCGGCGATATCCAGCAGTTCCGCCGTGCGTTGCCGCGCCAGTGCCTCGCCGCGCCGCGCCCGTTCCGCCAGCGCATAGGTCAGGCCCGCCACCAGAAACAGCACTGCGCCGAGAATACCCAGGCGCACCAGTTCATCCGAGGCGCTGCCCAGCGAACTGAGCCAGTCCAGCAGGCCCTGCTCGCGCCACAATGCCCGCGTCGTGCCGCGCAGGCCCTGCCACTGACCGATCAACCAGGACACGGTCAGCAGCAGAAAGCCCAGCGCCGCTGCCAGCAGCGCCGAAGTCAGCGGCAGCAGAATGCTGCTCGCCGCTACTGCGGTAATTAACAGGCTGTTGAGGCTGCTCGACGGTCCGCCTGAGGCATGGATCATCACCGTCAGCGCCATGAGATCCACCAGCATCTGCACATGCGCCTGCAGCAGCAGGCCCGGCCGACGCAGAAAGCTGCTGCCCATCGCCGCCAGCACCAGCAGCATGTAGACCAGCGCCGCATCCAGGAACAGCGTCGGGTTCTGCCGGCCAAACAGCCGTCCCTGATCATCCAGGGCCAGCGCCACCAGCAACAGCGCCGCCAGGATCAATCGATAGGCATTGAAAGCTCGAAACACCAGCCAGTGATAACGGCGGTCCAGGAAGCGATTGGCCTTCAGGCCGGCAAGCGGGTCGGTGATAGTCATTTCCTCGGCAACAGGCGCATCGGCAGCGGCGATTTACTTTATAATTCTAGGCGCGCCGCCGCCCGGATGGGGTAGCCAATGGCCCGTCTTCGCGCTACCGCGTGAAGATTAGGGTATTTCGCGATACAATCAACATCTTCATCAAAAAGGGGGATGTACTCCGCATGAACCTGCACGAATACCAAGCGAAAGAACTTCTACAGCAGTTCGGCGTGGCGGTGCCCAAGGGCATCAAGGTGACCTCGCAGCAGGAGGCGGTGGAAGCCGCCAAGGAACTGGGCGGTCCGTGGGTTGTTAAGGCCCAGGTCCATGCCGGCGGCCGCGGCAAGGCCGGTGGTGTGAAGTTTGTCCGTACCCTGCAGGACGTCGAGGAGCTCTCCGGCCGTCTGCTCGGTTCGACCCTGGTCACCCACCAGACCGGTCCCGAAGGTGTGCCGATCCACGCCCTGCTGATCCAGGACGGCGTCGATATCACCAAGGAATACTATCTGAGCTGCCTGGTCGACCGCAGCAAGAAGCGCATTATCCTGATTGGCTCGTCCGAAGGCGGCATGGATATCGAAGAGGTCGCCGCCAAGACTCCCGAGAAGATCCTGACCCTCACCATCGATCCGACTGCCGGCGTGCAGCCCTACCAGGCCCGTGACCTGGGCTTCCGCATGGGCATGGCCAAGAAGCAGGTCGATCAACTGGTCAAGGTCGTCAGCGGTATCTACAACCTGTTCGTGCAGAAAGACTGCAGCATGGTCGAGATCAACCCGCTGATCGTGACCAACGACGGCCAGGTGATGGCGCTCGACGCCAAGATCAGCCTCGATGACAACGCGCTCTATCGGCACAAGGACACCGCCGAAATGCGCGATCCCAGCCAGGAAGATGAGCGCGAGCATATCGCCCACGAAATCGGCCTGAACTATGTGGCGCTGGATGGCAACATCGGCTGCATGGTCAACGGCGCCGGTCTGGCCATGGCCACCATGGACGTGTGCAAGCTGCATGGCGGCGAGCCGGCCAACTTCCTCGACGTCGGTGGTGGCGCCACTGCCGAACGCGTTGCGCGCGCCTTCAAGCTGATCCTGTCCTCCGACAAGGTCAAGGCGATCCTGGTCAACATCTTCGGCGGCATCGTTCGTTGCGACACGATCGCCCAGGGCATTATCGACGCGGTCAAGGAAGTCGGTCTCACCCTGCCGGTGGTGGTGCGCCTGCAGGGCACCAACGTGGAAGCTGGCCGTGAAATGCTGGCCAAGTCCGGCATGAACATCATGGCCGCCGACGATCTCACCGATGCCGCCAAGATGGCGGTAGCCGCCGCGGCTAAGTGAGTCGGACCCGCCTCCGGCCTCCACGAACAGAGAGAACGAAACGACCATGAGCATTCTGATCGACAAAAATACCAAGGTCATCTGCCAGGGCTTCACCGGCTCGCAGGGTACCTTCCACTCCGAGCAGGCGATCGCCTATGGGACCAACCTGGTCGGCGGCATTAGCCCCGGCAAGGGTGGCACAACCCACTTGGGCAAGCCAGTGTTCAACACTGTGCTCGAAGCGGTCGAGGCCACTGGGGCCGATGCCAGCATGATCTACGTGCCAGCGCCTTTCGCCGGTGACGCGATCCTGGAAGCGGCCGACGCCGGCATCAAGGTCATCGCCTGCATCACTGAAGGCATTCCAGTCATGGACATGCTGAAGGTGAAGGCTGCGCTGACCAATAACTACCCGAACGTGCGTTTGATCGGCCCCAACTGCCCCGGCGTTATCACCCCCGGCGCCTGCAAGATGGGCATCATGCCCGGCCACATCCATCTGCCCGGCAAGATCGGCATCGTCTCGCGCTCCGGCACCCTGACCTATGAGGCGGTCTGGCAGACCACTCAGGCCGGCCTCGGCCAGAGCACCTGCGTCGGTATCGGCGGTGACCCGATCCACGGCATGAGCTTCGTCGATGTGCTGACCCTGTTCCAGGACGATCCGCAGACCGAAGGCATCGTCATGGTCGGCGAGATCGGCGGCAGCGCCGAAGAAGAAGGCGCCGCCTTCATCAAGGCTCATGTCACCAAGCCGGTGGTCGCCTATATCGCCGGCGTCACCGCACCTCCGGGCAAGCGTATGGGCCATGCGGGCGCCATCATCATGGGCGGCAAGGGTACTGCGGCTGACAAGTTCGCGGCGCTGGAAGCTGCGGGCGCCAAGATCGTCCGTTCGCCGGCTGACATCGGCGCGGCGATGAAGACGTTCTTCAGCTAATACTGGCCTGAGTTGAATAAACAGGGTTGGGCTGTCATGGCAGCTCAGCCTTGTTTTTTTTGGGGTGGGATGCCTTTTGGGAGTGGATCGTCATGGCAGTGAATATATTGGATGCCTATGTTTCTCAGGAACCTAACCCCCAGAACATACTGGACCTGTTCTCAGGGGAATGGTCATCGGCCATGCTTTCCGGTAGTGGTTTGACTACGACGCCAGGTACAGCGAATTTATTTGATGACGATCGAATCAAGTGGGCCGGGCAGGTTTTTGGTGGTTTCAAGGATATGCGGGCGCTTGAACTCGGTCCTCTGGAGGGCGGCCACTCATACATGCTGCACAACATGGGCGCCGCCAGTGTGCTGGCTATTGAAGCCAATACGCGCGCATTTTTAAAGTGTCTGTGCATCAAGGAAATTTTTGGACTTGACCGCATCCACTTTGCATTGGGCGATTTTATTCCCTATCTCAGGAATGCGGACTGTCAATATGATGTGGTGCTGGCCAGTGGTGTGCTTTATCACATGCAGAACCCCATGGAAATGCTGGATTTAATTGCCAAGGTAACTGACCGGATTTTCATCTGGACACATTATTACGATGCTGCTGTGATTGAGAGTCGCCGGGATTTATCCAAAAAGTTTGGCAGACTGGAAACCGCTGCATATCAGGAATTTCAATATGAATCGATCGAATATCGATATCAGGATGCACTGAATTGGCAGGGGTTTTGTGGTGGCTCGCAGCCGACCAGTCGATGGTTGTCGAAGAGCAGCATCACCGACTATTTGAGTGTGCTGGGTTTTAAAATTCACATTGGTTTCGATCATCCCACTCATCCGAATGGTCCGGCATTTGCCATTTGTGCATTGCGAGACCGGGACATGCTGTGATGGCAAAAGACTCCCCTTTCCGGGTCGTCATGGCCCAACTGGATTTTCTGGTGGGTGATATCGCCCGCAATGCCGAGCGCATCAGCGCCGCTGCCGCCGAGGCGCGCGACCGCTTGCACGCTGATCTGATCGTATTTCCGGAACTGACGCTGACCGGATATCCGCCGGAAGATCTGCTGCTGCGCCCGGCGTTCATTGCTCAGGTGGAACCGGCGCTGCAGCGTCTGTGTGCGTCCATCAACGGCATTGCCGCCGTGGTTGGGTGCCCGCTGCCCAGTCCGGAAGGCCTGCGCAATGCCGCCGTAGTGATTGCCGATGGCGCGGTGCGCGCCACCTATTTCAAGCAGTGGCTGCCCAATTACAGTGTGTTCGATGAGAAGCGCTATTTCGTGCCCGGCGAGGATGCGACGGTGGTGGAGATCGCCGGCGTGCGCCTGGGGCTGAGTATTTGCGAGGACGTGTGGCTGCCGGGGCCGGTGGCGCAGGCGGCCGAAGCTGGGGCGCAACTGCTGGTTAATCTCAATGCCTCGCCCTACCACGCCGGCAAGGGCGATCAGCGGCTGGCGGCGTTGCGCCACCGGGTGCGTGAGGGTGGTATTCCGATCATTTACGTGAACCTGCTCGGCGGCCAGGATGAGCTGGTGTTTGATGGCGGGTCGCTGGTGGTGGCTGCCGATGGCGCGCTGTTGCAGCGGGCACCGTTCTTCGCTGAGGGGCTGTATCCGGTTGATCTCCAGCTCACGGCCAGCGGTGTGCGGCCTCTGCCGGGACCGATCGCCGTCGAGCCCGGCATCGAGGAGGGCATCTATCAGGCGCTGGTGCTGGGGGTGCGTGATTATGTCAACAAGAACGGCTTTCCCGGTGTGGTGCTGGGCCTGTCCGGTGGCATTGATTCGGCGCTGACTCTGGCGATCGCCGTCGATGCCCTGGGCGCGGAGCGGGTCGAGGCGGTGCTGATGCCATCGCGCTATACCGCCGAGATGAGCAATACCGATGCCGAGGAGGAGGCACGGGCGCTGGGCGTGCATTACCAGATCATGCCTATCGAACCGGCCTTCCGGGTATTTCTGGATATCCTGCAACCGGTGCTGGCTGGGCGGCCGGCGGATAGTACCGAGGAGAATCTGCAGGCGCGCTGCCGGGGCGTGCTACTGATGGCGATTTCCAACAAGACCGGCCGGCTGGTGCTGACGACCGGCAATAAGAGCGAAACTGCGGTTGGCTATTCGACGCTGTATGGCGACATGGCCGGGGGGTTCGCGCCGATCAAGGATGTGCTGAAAACCATGGTCTACCGGCTGGCCGCCTGGCGCAATCGGCAGGGTGCGGTGATTCCGCAGCGGGTGTTTGATCGGCCGCCCTCGGCGGAACTGCGCCCCGAGCAGACCGATCAGGACAGCCTGCCGCCCTACGACGTGCTGGATGCCATCCTGCATGGTTATGTCGAGGAGGATCGCTCGGTGGAGGAACTGGTCGAGGTCGGTTTTGACCGTACCGTGGTCGAGCGGGTGGCGCGACTGGTGATTCTGAATGAATACAAGCGCCGTCAGGCCGCGCCCGGGGTGCGCATCACGCCGCGTGCGTTTGGCCGCGATCGGCGCTATCCGATCACCTCGGGCTTCCGGCGCTAGCGCGTCAGACTCGGCGTCAGGTGCGGCTGCATCTCCTGCAGCAGCGCCTTGAACACCTTGGGGCTACCGGCGACGATGTTGCCCGTCCGCATGAACTCGTTGCCGCCGCCAAAGTCACTGACCAGGCCGCCGGCTTCCTGTACCAGCAGCGCGCCGGCGGCCATGTCCCAGGGTTTCAGACCGATTTCCCAGTAGGCATCCAGGCGTCCGGCGGCGACGTAGGACAGATCCAGCGCGGCTGACCCGGCGCGGCGAATCTCGATGCAACTGCCAAACAGCTTGCCAAACATGCCCAGATAGGCAGGCTGGTGCTGGGGATGACGGAAGGGAAAGCCGGTGCCCAGCAGGGCGTTTTCCATGTGGATGACGCTGCTGACACGCATGCGCCGATCGTTGAGCTGCGCGCCGGCGCCACGTGCGGCGGTAAACATTTCCTGGCGAATCGGATCGTAGATCAGCGCCGCTTCCAGACGGTTCTTGTGGCGCAGGGCGATGGAAATGGCAAAGTGCGGGATGCCGTGCAGGAAGTTGGTGGTGCCGTCGAGCGGATCGATGACCCACTGGTACTCATCATCCTGGGCGCTGTGCTCGCCGGATTCCTCGGCGAGAATGCCGTGGTTGGGATAGGTCTTGCGCAGGGTTTGGATAATCTCGCGTTCCGCCTGCACGTCAGCTTCACTGACGAAGTCATTGCGCTGCTTGGCGGTGACATTCAACCGTTCGAGGTGATCGAAGTGGCGCAGGAGGATGCGGCTGGCGCTCAGTGCGGCGCGCTTGGCGATGTTCAGAGCTGGGTGCATGGCAGATCAGGTCAGTTAGAGAACGGCCGGCCAGGGTATCCGGCGCGGAGCCGTTATCATAACAGAACTTGCCCGGCCTTCAGGTGGGTGTGTTGTGCCGGCGCGGCTCCGGTGGTAACAGCAGCGTGGTTGATGAGCGCCCTGCTGTTACCTGGGGCACGGCACGGATTCCCGTTCAGTCAAGCGGCCACCGTCGGGAAATCCGTGTCTGGATGTGGCGCTCAATCCACGGGGTGGAAAGTCCGCTTTTCCTGGGCCATGCGCAGCAGGCTTTCCGCTGGCGCGAATCGTTCACCCAGCCGCTGCTGGTATTGCTGCAGCTTGTCCACCACGCTGGCGATGCCCAGACTATCGGCATAGCGGAACGGGCCGCCGAGGAAGGGCGGGAAACCGATGCCGAACACCGCACCGATATCACCATCGCGGGCGCTGCGAATGATCCGCTCATCCAGGCAACGCGCGGCTTCGTTCAGCATCATCAGCAGGCAGCGTTCGACGATTTCCCCGGCGGCGATGCTCTTGTCACCGCTGACGCCCAGGACCGCGTAGACGCTTTTATCGACCTGCTTCTCGCCTTTCCTGACCCCTTCGTAAAGATAGAAACCCTTCCTGCTCTTGCGCCCATAGCGGCCATCGGCCAGCAGTTTATCGGCCACGCCCGCCGGCTTCATGCGCTCGCCAAAGGCCTGATGGAGAATGGGGCCGACCTTGGAGCCAACGTCGATGCCGACTTCGTCGAGCAGCGCGAACGGCCCGACCGGGAAGCCAAATTGCACCAGGGCCTGATCGATTGCGTCCACCGCTGCGCCCTCGTTGAGCAGGTGGCCTGCTTCGTTCATGTACGGGGCCAGGATACGGTTGACGTAAAAGCCGGCGCCGTCCTGGACCACAATCACGGTCTTGCCCTGCCTGCGGCCGAAGTCCACCGTGGTGGCAATCACCTCCGGCGCGGTGTGCGCGGTGGTGATGATTTCCAGCAGTGGCATTTTCTCCACCGGCGAGAAGTAGTGCATGCCGATGACCTGTTCCGGGCGCTGCGCCGCAGCGGCGATGTGCGCGATGGGAATCGACGAGGTATTCGTGGCGAAAATCGTCTGCGCCGGGCAATGCGCCTCGACATCGGCCAGCATCCGGTGCTTGAGTTCGAGATCCTCAAACACCGCCTCGATGACCAGATCGAGATTATGAAAGCCGCTGAAATCCAAGGTCGGCGTGACCCGTCCCTGTTCCTGGGCGGCTTCGAACGCGGTCACGGAACGCCGCTGCAGGCGCTTTTGAATCAGCCGGTCGATATACGCCAGGCCGCGATTCAGGCCCGCGACTTCCTTATCCTTCAGGCGTACCGCAAGCCGCGCCTTGTTGGCCGTGACATAGGCAATGCCGGCGCCCATCAGCCCGGCGCCGAGCACGCCGATCCTGTGCACTGGGCGTGGCTGAATGCCCGCATCGGCCACGCCGTTGTCCTTCTTCATGGCCGTGGTGGCGAAATACAGGTTCATCAACTGCCGTGCCTGCGGTGTCACTGCCAGTTCGCCAAAGCCGAGTGCTTCCGCCGCCAGACCCTTGCGGAAACCCTGACTCACGCCGGTTTCCACGCAGTCGATAATGCGCAGCGGTGCTGGATAGTGGCCCCTGGTCTTGCCGAGCACCTGCTCGCGGGCTTTCTGGAACAGCACCCGCCGCCCGAGCGGATTGTCTTCCAGCGCCAGTTTGGTCAGGCGCTGAACCGAGAGCAGGCTGGCATTCTTTTTACGAAGAGTGGCGCGGCCGTGCTGGAGCTTTTGCACCAGCCCAAGCGCGGTTTGCAGCAGGATGGTGGCGGGTACGACATCATCCACCAGACCCAGGCGCTGCGCCTTGCGCGCATTCAGATGCCTGCCGGTCAGCATCAGATCCAGCGCGGCTGGAATGCCAATCAGGCGCGGCAGGCGCTGGGTGCCGCCGCTGCCGGGCAGCACACCGAGCATCACTTCCGGCAGGCCGAGCGCGGTCTTCGGACTGTCGGTGCACACCCGTCCACGGCAGGCCAGCGCCAGTTCCAGCCCGCCACCCAGACAGGCGCCATCAATCGCCGCCACCACCGGCGCCTTGAACTGCTCCAGCCGGTCGAAAAAGCGCTGGCCGGCCTGGGACAGTGCCGTGGCCTCAGCAGCGCTCTGGCAGGCGTGCAGCATGTGGATATCGGCGCCGGCGATGAACGAGCCGGGCTTGCCGCTGATAAACACCACACCCCGGATGGCCGGATCCTGTTCCAGGCGATCGAGCAGGGCATTGGCCTCGGTGACGAATGCCGCCTTCAGGGTGTTCTGGCTTTCGCCAGGCAGATCGATGGTGATAACAGCGATGCCATCCTCGCGCAGCGCCAGTTGGAAAACGGTCAGATTCAATTCGTTCGTCATGGCAGTGTGCTCCGCAGTCACGCTACTTCCAGAACCATTGCCGCGCCCAGTCCACCGGCCGCACAGGCAGTCGCCAGTCCCAGCCCACCGCCGCGCCGGCGCAACTCATGAATGACCTGCATGATCATCCGCCCGCCCGTGGCCGCGAATGGGTGGCCATAGGCCAGCGAGCCACCGAGAACGTTGAGCTTGTCCATATCCACCTCGCCGATCGCTGCATCGCGGCCGAGCTGTTGTTGGGCGAAGCGGCGCGACGGCCAGTTTTTCAGATTGGCCAGCGTCTGTGCGGCGAAGGCCTCGTGAATGTCGATCAGGGTCAGGTCACTCAAGGTCACTCCGGCGCGGTCCAGCGCAATGGGTGTGGCATAGGACGGTCCCATCAGTCCATCGTTGAACGGATCAATGGCAGCGAATGCATAGGAACGGATGTAGCCGAGCGGTTCAAAACCCAATTGCCGGGCGCGGCGCTCCTGCATCAGGATCAGCGAGGCGGCGCCATCGGTCAGCGGTGTGGAATTGGCAGCAGTCACCGTGCCGTGTTTGCGGTCGAAGGCTGGGCGCAGCTTGGCCAGTTGCTCCAGGCTGGAATCACCGCGAATGTTGTTGTCGCGTTCGACACAGGTCTTGAACGGCGGCACGAAGGCGCGCATCACCTCGCCATCGAGCTTGCCAGCATCCCAGGCGCGCTGCGCCAGTTGGTGCGAACGCAGGGTGAACTGGTCCTGTTCCGCGCGGCTGATGCCGTGATTCTTGGCCATCTGCTCGGCGATATCGCCCATGCCGAGGTTGGTGGAATAGTCCTTGACCGCCGGCGAGACTGGAATCAGGTCCGGCGGGCGGATGCCTTTGAACAGGGCCAGCTTGTCGCCGAGGCTCTTGGCCTTGCTGGAATGAATTAACGCCCGCGACAGCTTTTTCGAAGTCTGGATCGGCAGCACCGATGTCGAATCGCAACCGCCGGCCAGACCGATCTCGATTTCGCCGAGCAGGATGGCCTGGGTGATGTCAACGGCGGACTGGAAGCTGGTCGCGCAGGCACGGGTGACGGTGTAGGCGTCGGTGCGCGGATGCATGCCGGCGCCGAGCAGCACCTCGCGGGCGACGTTGGGCGCTTCGGGAATCAGGCCGACGCAGCCATAGACCATCCGTTCGATCAGCATGGGGTCCAGATCGACCCGGGCCAGCAGTTCACGGGTGACCATGACGCCGAGTTCAATGGCATTGAGATCCTTATAAGCGCTCAGTTGCCGGGCAAAGGGCGTGCGCAATCCGGCGACAATGGCGACGCGTTCGCCGGGGGTGTGCATGGCTTTTACATGAGTCACAGTTGTATCCTCCAGATTTTCAGGGTGCACCGGTGCACCGGCGCGCGATGATCTCCACATTTCGCATGACAGTTCAGCAAAGAGTCATCCTGTGTGCTTGTACGATATGGCGATGCTGCGCCTGGCGTGGCCCTGAAAATGAAAAAATGGCGTTTGATTTGCATCAGGGTACCGGGCGCTTTTTTTAAAGCAGTCGATAAATCAAAGGAGTAGAAGGTGAACGTGAAAAGCATCGTATTGGCGGTTCTGGCGGTGTCGGTATCGCCCATTGTGCAGGCGGATCAGGACGACGCCGCGCAGGGTGTGATGAATATAATGAAAATGATGCAGCAGAAGTCCGGTGGGGGCGGCAATTCCGAGAGCAAGGCGTTCATGGATGCCTTTGGCAAGGTGCTGGACGGTACTGGCGGCGGCAAGGGTGGCAATGCTTCGCCGCAGCGCAACGGTGGCGATGACGGTGGTGGCCGGCAGGGTAAGGGGCAACGCAATGGCCAGCAGTTTGGCAATGACGATGACGGTGGTGGCCATGGTGGTGGCCGGCAGGGTAAGGGGCAACGCAATGGCCAGCAGTTTGGCAATGACGATGACGGTGGTGGCCGGCGGCTTGCTGATGATGATCGTGGCGCTGGCCGGCAGCGCAAGGCTGCTCATGCCGATGAGGGTACCGGTCAACGCCGTGGTCGAGGTGGTCGGCAGCAGGATGAGTGACACGGATTGAACACGGCAGCGGTTGAAAAAGACCGCAATCCGCCTCCGGGCGGATTTTTTCAGGGCTTTAATTGAACACTGTTCAAACAAAAAAACGCTGACTATACTCAAGGCACTTAAAGCGTTTTCGGCCCTTGTTCCTGACTGCCCGGAGGTGTGCCATGGCCAATCTGTTCAAGCGCATTAGCGATGTAATCGCCGCCAATCTTAACGATCTGGTCGATCGCGTCGAGGATCCGGAGCGGATGATCAAGCAACTGATTCGCGAAATGGAGGAGAACATTGCCAGCGCCCGCGAAGGGGTGATCGATGCCGTAGCCAGCGAGAAGCAGTTGGCCAAGGAACTGGAACATCAGCGCCGTCAGGCTGAGGACTGGCAGCAGCGCGCGCGGCGGGCCATGGAAGCGGGCAATGAAACCCTGGCCCGTGAGGCGCTGCTGCGCCGCAAGGAGCACGATGGCATCGTGACGAATCTGGAGGCGTCCTGGCAGTCGGCCCGGCGCAGCAGTGAACGGCTCAAGACGCAACTGCGGGCTCTGGAGGCGAAACTGGAAGAAGCGCGCCTGAAGAAGGGCAGTCTGGTGGCGCGGCAGCGGGCTGCCCAGGCGCGCGAGCAGATGGATCAGGTCAATGACCGTTTCCAGACCGGGCTGAACCTTAATCAGTCCTTTGGGCGCATGGCCGATAAGGTCGGGGAAATGGAGGCGCGTATGGAAGCCCGCGAGGAGTTGTATGGCGATTACAGTCAGGTCGAGCGCGAATTCCTTAAGCTGGAAACCGATAGCGAGCTTGAGGCGGAACTGGCAGCATTGCGCAAGCAGGTGCAAAGCTAAGCGCTGAAAACAGAAGCAAGCGGGGGCCGCCATGGAGTGGACATTGCTGGTTCTGGTAGCGGCGCTGTGGCTGCTATCGCCGTTCATCCTGCTGATTGTTCTGATTGTGACGCGCCAGCAGCTCAGGCAGGCGCGGTTGCGGTTGGCCGCCAGCCCGCTGCCTGACGCGCAGAGTAGACCAGGCATGAGAACAGCTCCGGCCTGGTCGGCCAGCGGTGGCAATGCGCGTTGCGCGCCGGTTGATCTGGAAAACCTGCTGCTGTTGCGGCTGGAATTGCAGCGCTTGCTGGAGAGCGGCGCACTGTCGCCTGAGCGAGGGCAGAGCTTGAACGCCGAACTGGATCGCGTCGGGCTGCGGCATCTCGACGCGGGCGGTATGGGTCCGGATGACACCCTGTGGCAACAGCGGCGCGCATTGGCCTGGAGTCTGCTTGGGCAAATGGCCGAACGTCCGCTGGGACCGGCGCCCTGGCTGCCGGCTGTGTCAGTGCCAACACCCGTATCGGCACCCACGCCAGCCCCAGAACCGTCCAGCGTGCCGGATGTGCAGCGCGAACCGCCGGTGTCACCGCGTCTGGAACTGGAACCGCAGGCACCCTTACCGCCGCCGCGTCCGCTGACCCAGTATTCATCCGCCATGCCGTGGCCTGCACCTGCATCCGCATCCGCATCCGCATCCGCATCCGCATCCGTAGATGTACCTGAAATCACACCGGTTGAGAGCGACAACTGGCGGCCGGCTGCGCCCAGTCCGCTGGAAAAAGCCCTGCAAGTCCTATCCGGCTGGCCGCGGCTGATTGCGCCTTTTCTGGCGCAGAACATCGGCTGGTTTATTGGCGGTTTCTGCTTTCTGGCTGGTGCACTGTTCCTGATCGCGCATACCGAGGGCTTTGTAAATGCCCTGGTGGTCTTCACCAGTCTGTTCTCGTTCAGCACTTTCCTGCTGTGGGCCGGTTACCAGTTCCGCCGCCAGCGCCCGGAACTGGTGATGACCAGTGGCACCCTGCTGACCCTGGCGATGCTGCTGGGGCCTTTGGATCTGCTGGTTGCGGTGCGCCTGATCGAGGCCAGCGCTGGCAACCGTCTGCTGCTGCTGATCGGCGGCTTGGTTGCGCTGTTGACCCTGGTGGCTTTTGCCTGGATGGCGACACTGAGCAGTGCACTGATGGATCGGGCGTTGAGCGGGCCCTACGCGCGCCTGCTGGCCGCGCTGGCGGCGGTGCAACTGGCCGCGCCGTTGGCGGAGATCGCGCCGGATTGGCGCAATCTGGCGCTGCTGCATGGCGTGCTGCTGGCGCTGCTGGGCTATGGCCTGCACCGCTTCAGTCGCGAATGGCTGCGGCGGCTGTTCGTCGATCGCTGGCTGACCAGCTATTACGCCGCTGGCCTGCTGGTGTACACGGCAGCGGTGTCCTGCGTGCATCTGACCTGGATCTGGCCGACGCCGCTGCCGACCGGGTATGCCGGACCGGTGTTGATGGTGCTGTGCGTGCTGCTGTTCAGGGTCGATGCCGCGTTCAAGGACTGGGCCAATAAATCCATTTTCCTGTCCCGGTTCAGTTTTGCGCTGTATGGACTGTCGGCGGTGGCAGTGGCGATCGCGGTACAGGCGACGCCAGCGGCGCTGGTGACGCTGACGCTGGGCGCGCTGTTGTACGGCTGGATGACCTGGCAATACCGCACCTGGCCGCCGCTGTATCTGCTGCTGGGCTGCGTAGCCGGCTTGTATGGCTTTGGCATTTTGCAGCCGCTGCCGCTGCCGTGGCAGGCGCTGGCCAGTCTGCCCGGACTGCTGGCGGTGCTGGCGCTGGCCCGCTGGGCAGGGCCGCGGTCGCCGGCGCTGGCCTGGCAATGCCTGGGACTGTTTGGGGTGCTGCTGATCGGGCTGACCGGGTGGAGCCTGTTCTGGGGGCAGCCGGGTGTTCTGGCCAGCGCGACGGCACTGGCTGCAGCGGTGTCATGGGCGGGCGCGACGCAACTGGTGCGGACCTTGCCGGACGCGGATCCACGCTGGTTGTGGGCCAATGCTGGGGTGATGCTGCTGAGCACCCTGGCAGTGGCCTATGCGCCGGTCTGGATGGATCTGGATTGGGCGTTGCGGACCGCGTTTGGTTTGCTGGCGCTGGCGGTGTTATGGGCTGGATGGGGTTTGCACAATCCGGGGCGGAGTCTGCCGGATCGTGCCCTGTGGATACTGGGTGCGCGGGTCAACGTGGTGGTGGCCCTGGCGCTGGGCGGCTGGGCGCTGTCACCTGATCCACTGGGTCGCCCGGAAGCGATTGTATTGCTGACGCTGGCGGCGCTGCTGCTGCTGTGGCTGAGTCTGGCGCTGCGCCAGCAGGGGCTGTTTTACGCGATGCTGCTGCTGCTGGGGCTGGCCGGAGTGCTGGTGAAACTGGGCTATTTCCCAGCACCCGGTAGCGGACTGATGGAGTTCGTGCTGGTGCTGGCGCTGTGGCTGCTGCTGTGGCGACTGGATTGGCGGGCACAGCAATTTGAACGCGTGCGGAAGCTGTTGGCGGATACGGCAGAACCGGGGTTCACCCTGACCGATATGGTGCGCGTACCGCTGCGGCAGGCCATGACGGTGCTGTGGGGCATCGGTCTGTTGCACCTTGGCCTGCGGCTGCTGGAGGGCTTGCCGGGGCCGCTGTGGCCGTGGTCGGCATTGCTGGCGCTGCTGGGCAGTCTGCTGTTGATCGGTTCCCTGCATCAGTTCCGCTGGATGGTGTTGCCCTTTGGGCTGGGTCTGGCGGGGCTGCTGGTCGAACTGGTCCGACTGGGTGTGGCGTTGCCGGGGCTGGGGGTGGCAGCCATGCTGTATGCGCTGCTGGTCTGGCGACTGAGCGTTACCGTGCTGGCAAAACCGGTGACCGGGCGGCTGGCGGGTCTGCTGGGCTTCAGCGTGCCGGGTGGCGCGGACGGTGCCCGGCAGGTGGAGGAGAGTCTGCAGATCTGTGCGTTGCTGACTGCGGCTCTGCCGGTGGCGCTGGTGCCGGCGCTGGGTGCGCTGGGCTGGCCGGTGCTGGACGGGATGCCAACCCTGCTGCTGGCGGGGCTGCTATTCAGTATCGCCGGCCATCACTATCGCTCGGCACCGCATGCCGTCGCGGCACTGGTGACCGTGACGGTGAGCGCGTGGAGCGTGGCGGCGTGGTGGACGCCATTGACGCTGTTCGCCCTGGGTCAGCCCGTGGTCAATGGGGTGCTCAGCCTACTCATGGCGCTGGCGGCGCTGGGTCTGGAGCGGGAGAGAGCCGAACCGCTGGCCTACTGGCGGCAACCGCTGCAGGGCATGGCGGGACTGCTGTTCGCGCTGGCGCTGGGTGGGACGGTGCGGGTGGCGCTCACCGGCGATCCGGGCTTGACGATGCTGCTGGTGCTGCTCTGCATCACCCTGTTCCCGGTGGCGCGGCCCTGGCCGAACGCGGCGCAGTGGCGTGGCCTGGGTCTGGCGTTGCTGCTGGGCGGTCTGCTGGCGAGTCTGCTGGCGCCGCTGGACCTGCAGGCGCGCGATCTGGCCGGTGTCGCCATCCTCTGGGGCTACGGGCTGTGGTTTGCCGGCAATCTGCTGCTGCCGCGCTGGAATGCACGCTGGCCGGACTGGACGGTAGCGCCGACGCTATGGCCGCTGCTGGGGCTGGTGGGCGTGCTACGGGGTGTGATTGCCGGCGTGGTGATCGGCACCTTGTCGCCGGCTGCTGGTCTGGGCCTGCTGGCGCTGTACCTGTTTCTGTTGCTGCGCAATAGCGCCTGGATTGGGCTTGGCTGGCTGATGGTGGCGGCGCTGGCGTTCAGCGGCCTGCTGGCAGTCGGGATGCCGAGTATGCAGGTCACGGTGCTGGCGGCAGCGCTGCTGTGGATCAATCTGCTCTGCCTGCTGGGCACGGCATGGCGCTGGCGTGGCGCAGGCCTGGCGCATGCACTGGGCTGGCGGCGGCATGACCTGGATGAGCCGCTGTTCTGGATACCACTGCTGTTGCTGAGTGTGCTGCTGCTGGCAGCCTCGATGCTGGAAGGTTATAGCGGGTGGCTGGCGACGCCGGGCCTGCTGTCCGGGGAGCCTGTGGCCCGGGTGCTGCTGCTGGTGCTGACGGTCCTGACAGCGAGCCATGCCTGCCTGTTGCGGCCTGCTCAGAGTCTGCCGGCGCATCTGCTGCTGCTGGCTTTGGCGCTGCTGTTCGTGAGTTCCTGGCGGGCCTTTTTCAGTCCGTCGGTGGCGCTGCCCTTGGCGCTGGCGCTGTGGCATGGTCTGTTGCTGCTGGTGTGGCGTTATGGCGCGCAGCGCTGGTCCGCCGGATGGGCGGCGCTGCGCATCTGGCTGGATGGCGTGCTGCTGCTGGTGCTGGCGCTGCTGGTGCTGCCGCCGGGGATGGACTGGACCATGATGAGCCTGACGCTGGCGGTGCTGGCGCTGGCGCTGCTGGCGCGGGGTATCTGGCAGGGTGAATTTCTGTCGCTGCAGGGGGGGCTGCTGCTGGGGCTGGCGGCCAGCTACGCGGTTTGGCTATCGGGTCGCGATACGGTGCTGCTGGCGGTGCTTGGCGCGGTGACGCCGTGGTGGGCGCTGCAAACCGTGCTGCTGTGGCGGGCCTGCGCGCTGCTGGAACGTGCACTGACGGCGCGGGTGGATGCTGCTGCCGAGGAGCAGCGGGCGGGATTGTTGGCGCTGGAGCGGGCCCTGGCCGAAATCAGGCACTGGCTGCTGGCGCTGGTGGTGCTGGCGCTGGGCAGCCATGGCTATGCGCTGCTGATCCATCGGGCAGGCTGGGGCCGTGCGCCCTGGTGGCTGGGTCTGCCGGCCGATGCATTGGCAGTGGCGGCAACCCTGTTGCTGCTGGCAGGTTGCAGCGCATGGCGGGCCTGGCGGCGGGTCGATGAGCCGGGCGCGCTTTATCTGACGGCGTTGTTGCTGGGTGTGCTGTTCGGCTATGTGCGGCTGCTGCTGCTGGGGCTGGCGCCCTTTGCGCCCCTGGATACGGCGGCGCTGCTGCTCGCTGCCTACAGTGCCCTGTTGCTGTATCAGTTGAGCGGTCGCTTGCCCCTGTATCGCCTGGCCCTGTGCTTGCCGCTGCTGGCCTGGGTGACCGTACCCTGGCAATGGGCCGCACCCTGGACCGGGGCAACGCTGCTGGCGAGTGCGGTGCTGTATTTATCGCTGGCGACGCGGCTGCGTCATCCTGGGCCGCTGTATCTGGGCGTGCTGGCGCTGAATGGCGCGGTGTATCTATGGGCGCCGCTGTGGGTGGAGCGCTATGGGCTGTGGCAGTTCTACATCATCCCGGCGGCGGTATCGGTGCTGGCGCTGCTGCATCTGCACCGGAATGAACTGCGCCCGAGCGTCCTGAATGGCGCGCGTCTGGCGGCGTTGAGCGCGCTGTATGTCGGTGCCGGACTGGATGTGGTGCTGCGTCCGGAGCTGAGCGTGTTCGTGCTGGCGCTGGCCCTGGCGCTGCTCGGCGTGCTGGCTGGCATTGCCCTGCGCATCCGCGCATTTCTCTATGCCGGGGTGGTGTTCCTGGTGCTGAACGTGGCCGGGCAGTTGCTGCGCTTCTATGCCGATCAGAGCATGGGCCGCGCCCTGATCCTGCTTGGACTGGGCGCGGTGATCACCGCTGGCATGGTGGTTTTCAATCTGCAGCGCGAGGCGATTCTGCGGCGGGTGCGCATTCTGCGCGCGGATCTGGCGGCGTGGGAGTAGCGGTATCGGGGAACAGCGGGCAGGAAGCGTCCGCGCGCTGTTCCCCGGCGCATTCAGACGCTGAAGCTCTCGCCACAGCCGCACATCTCCTTGGCATTCGGATTGCGGAAGCGGAACCCTTCATTTAATCCCGACTTGGCGTAATCCACTTCCAGGCCATCCAGATAGGGCAGGTTTTGGCTGCTGACCACCACCTTGACACCCTGCGATTCAAACACCTGATCATCGGCCGTAATCTGCTCGGCCAGGGTGACGGTGTACATATAGCCCGAGCAGCCGGTGTTGCGCACACCCAGGCGCACGGCCTGGGCTTGGGGCTGCTTGGCGAGATAGCCGCGGGCACGGTCAGCGGCTTTTTCGGTCAGGGTAATCGACATGGGCAGAACCTCCTCGGCATGGGAAAGGGGTGGAATCAAAAGGCCGGTCATGGCGCTTGGACGGCGGCATTCGCCGATGGTTTCTCCGCCCAGTTGCGTAAGGCCGCCTTCAGCGCGGTTTCGGCCAGTACTGCACAATGCAGCTTCTCCGCCGGCACGGCGAGTATTTCCATCAGCAGGTGATGACGCCACTGGGCAGCCTCGGCCAGCGTCATCCCGGCCAGGCACCCGGCTAGACAGTCAGCGCAGGCGATGGTCCAGGCACAGCCATAGGCCTGAAATCGCGCGGCGTCGATCGTGCCGTCCGCGGCAATGCGCAGATGCAGTTGCACGATGGCGCCGCTGGCCGGCTCGCCGACCCGGGCTGCGGCAACGTTGGGCGCGGCCAGATCGAACGCGCCGCTGTTGCGTGGCTGGCTGAAATACGCCCGGGCGGTTGTGCTCAGTTCTTGCATCAGCTTTCCGGGGTGGCCGCTGGTGTGCTGCGCGCCCGCACCAGCCAACCTTCCTGACTGGCTGCCGAGTGTAGTTCGCAGCCATTCAGATCCGGCAGGCACAGTTCACCCGGCTCGATACCGGCTGCGCGCAGGGTTTGGCACAACTGGCGGACGGTGCGATCAAGGGCGTGGATATGGTCCAGCATCTGATTGATGGCGTGCGCTTCCGGATCGGGCATGTCCGGCGTGGTCCCGTAGGCGTCGAAACCGAGCTTGCGGGCGATTTCACGGCGTACCTGATCGGTGACGCCGCTGCCGGATTCGACCACCCGGCCGGGCACGCCAACGACCGTGGCATTGGCGGGCACTTCCTTGACCACCACCGAATTGGAACCGATACGGGCGCCATCACCGACGGTGAACGGGCCGAGCACTTTTGCCCCGGCGCCGATGACAACGTTGTTACCCAGGGTGGGATGGCGCTTGCCCTTATTCCAGCTGGTGCCACCGAGGGTCACGCCCTGATAGAGCGTGCAGTCGTCGCCGATTTCGGCGGTCTCGCCAATCACCACGCCCATGCCGTGGTCGATGAAGAAGCGCCGGCCGATGCGTGCGCCCGGGTGGATTTCCACGCCGGTCAGCCAGCGGGCGATAGCGGACAGGAAGCGGGCTGGCCATTTCAGGCCCAGGTTCCACAGCGCATGGTTAAGGCGGTGGAACAGGACGGCGTGAATGCCGGGGTAGGAGGTCAGGATCTCGAAAAAGCCGCGCGCAGCGGGATCGCGGTCGAATACGCAGGAGATGTCTTCCCGCAGCCGTTGCCAAAACGCCATGTCTGGTTCTGCCCAATATGCAAAGGTAAACGAAATGCCGCCGCCGGTGACGGCTGCCAGGATGGCGGATTATAGCAATCCGGCTTTGCCGGCGGGGCGCGATCACGCACGATGCCGGTGCAGGCAGCGCTGCCGGGGCGGTGGCGAATCTGGCGTTACGTCAGGTGCGGTCCTAAGATGAAGATGTAAAGAGCGTGCTCGGTATGTGTCATTGCTTTGAGTCCAGGGAAGATTCACAAACGCGAATGGCGCTGATGAACGCGATGAATTGGGCGCTGGCTGAATGGCATTGCGGCTAAGGGTCACTTGGTTTCTACAGTACTGGAGGGGTTGTGAACGTGAATCCGTGGATTCGTGAAGACGTTTTCAAGACGTGGACCGATGCGCAAAAGCGCCTCTGGGAAAGCCTGTGTGCGGCGATACCCTTTCAGCCACCGCCGGGCGTGGAATTATGGCGGGATACCTATCTGAAGAATCTGAACACCTGGGAAGCGGCAGTTAAAAAGACCCTGGTCAAGGAAGCGGCCTGGGTGGAGGAGTGGGTGCAGCATGTCGCCCAGGAAAAAGGCACGCCCGAAGTGATGAATGCCTGGGTGCGGCAGATGGAAGAGGTGCTGCAACGCTGGATTCAGACCCAGAACCAGTGGTGGGATGATTATTTCGCGGTATTGCGCCGGGGTGGTGCTCTGTCCAGTGAACAGCGTAAAGCGCCCGCAGTGATTTCGGCAGCGGCGCTGCTGCAGTCAGCCCCGGAGGCCGTGCCCTCGCCGCCTGCGCCGGTGGCAGACGTTGCGGAACCGGCTGCTGCGCCGGTAGCACCCGTATCGATGCCGGAACCGACTGCTGCGCCTGCTGTGGAAGGCGTTGTGGCAGCGGCCGGAAAACCGGAGCTGCCGACCACGGTCGCGATGCCGGAAGCGCCACCGGCGCCGATGCCGGCTGCCGACGATCTCAAGTTGATCGCTGGCATTGGTCCGGCGCTGGAAAAGAAGTTGAATGCCTGCGGGGTGCTGACGTTCCGCGATCTGGCGCTGCTCAGTGATGCCGATATTGAGCGCATCGAAGCGGTTATCAAATTCGCCGGACGCATCCGCCGCGAGGATTGGCCAGGCCAGGCGCGGGCGCTGCATGCCCAGAAATACCAGGACGCGCTTTAGGCCTGTTCTGCCACTTGACCCATGACCATGATGCCGGGCGCTATCGTCCGGCTGTCTGCCGGAGCAGATCGTTCAATGTCCGTTCATGCCATCGCCGCCGTGCTCGGCGGCCGGGTGCCGCTGGGCCAGCGGATCACCATTCAGGGCTGGGTGCGTACCCGCCGCGATTCCAAGGCCGGTTTATCCTTCATCGCCGTCCATGATGGCTCCTGCTTTGCCACCCTGCAGGTGGTCGCACCGGCCGAATTGCCCAACTATGCCAGCGAGATCGCCCACCTGAGCGCCGGCTGCGCGATCCGTGCCCAAGGTGAACTGGTCGCGTCCACCGGCAAGGGTCAGGCGCTGGAACTGCGCGCCGAGGCCCTGGAACTGGTCGGCGGTGTCGAGGATCCGGAAAGCTATCCGATCGCGCCCAAGGCACACAGCTTCGAATACCTGCGCAGCGTGGCGCACCTGCGGCCGCGTACCAACAGCATCGGCGCAGTGGCGCGGATTCGCCACGCTCTGGCGCAGGCCATTCACCGCTTTTTCCACGAGCAGGGCTATTTCTGGGTGCACACCCCGATCATCACCGCCAGCGACTGCGAAGGCGCCGGCGCACTGTTCCGGGTCAGCACCCTGGATGCGCTCAACCCACCGCGCACACCCGCCGGCGGTGTTGATTTCGAGCAGGATTTCTTCGGCCGCGAAACCTTTCTGACTGTCTCTGGCCAGCTCAACGTCGAGTCCTACTGCCTGGCCCTGTCCAGGGTCTACACCTTCGGGCCAACCTTCCGGGCCGAAAACTCCAACACCAGCCGGCATCTGGCCGAGTTCTGGATGGTCGAGCCGGAAACCGCCTTTGCCGACCTGTATGCCAACGCTGATCTGGCCGAGGCGCTGCTTAAGTTCATCTTCCGCGCTGTGCTCGACGAACGCGGCGATGACCTGGCCTTCTTTGCCGAGCGCATCGACAAGAGCTGCATTCAGCGTCTGGAACAGGTGGTGAATGCGCCGTTCGAACGCATGGATTACAGCGAAGCGGTGCGCATCCTGGAACAGGCCAACCGCGCGTTCGCCTTTCCGGTGCGCTGGGGCATCGATCTGCAATCCGAGCATGAGCGCTATCTAGCCGAGGAGCATGTGGGCCGGCCACTGGTGCTGATGAACTATCCTAAGGAGATCAAGAGCTTCTACATGCGACTGAACGACGATGGTCGCACCGTGGCAGCGATGGATGTGCTGGCGCCGGGCATCGGTGAGATCATCGGCGGCAGCCAGCGCGAGGAGCGGCTGGAGGTGCTGGATGCGCGTCTTGACGAACTGGGCATGAACAAGAGCACCTATAATTGGTATCGGGATCTGCGCCGTTATGGCAGTGTGCCGCATGCCGGGTTTGGCCTGGGTTTTGAGCGCACCGTCAGCTATATGACCGGCATGGCCAACGTCCGCGACGTGATTCCGTTCCCGCGCACGCCGCGCAGCGCCGATTTCTAGCCGCGTCCACCTGCACGAAGCCAGCCCATGACCCGCACCGCACCACCGTCCACGTCCGGCAGCTCGCCGCCGACCGCACCCACCACCGGTGGCGGACGGCGCCGGGCTAACGCACTGCCCGCCGGCTGCATGCTCGATGAATACCGCATCGACGCGATTCTTGGTGCCGGCGGCTTTGGTGTCACCTACCGGGCCTTTGATACCCATCTGGAAAACTGGGTGGCGATCAAGGAGTACTTCCCGCTGGAATGGTCCTACCGGGATGCCGATGGTGTGAGCGTGCAGGCCAACACCCAGGGCATGAACGCCGCCGCTGATGGCAGGGGGTCCGATTACCAGTGGGGTCTGGAGCGCTTTCTCGACGAAGCGCGGGTGCTGGCCCGGGTGCAGCATCCCTACGTGGTGCGGATCAAGCGCTATTTCAAAGCCCATGGTACTGCCTACATCGTCATGGATTACGAGGAAGGCCAGCCGCTGAGCGCGATTCTGCGTGATGGTGAAACCCTGGGCGAACAGGATATTCGTGGCCTGCTCGAAGACGTGCTGCCAGCCCTGCAGGCGGTGCATGAACAGGGCTTTTTGCACCGCGATATCAAGCCGGCCAATCTGTATGTGCGCAAAAGCGACCACCGCGTGCTGCTGATTGATTTTGGTGCGGCGCGTGCGGCGATCGGCCAGCATAGCCGCAGCGTGACCAGCCTGATCACGCCCGGCTATTCGCCGCCCGAGCAGTACACCACCCGCAATGACCGCTATGGCACCTGGACCGATCTTTACGCGCTCGGTGCGGTGTTGTATCGCTGCGTGGCTGGGCATCCGCCCGCCGAGGCCGCCGAGCGGCTGCTGGATGACACTCTGGTGCCGGCACGGCAGGTTGGGGCTGGCCGCTACAGTAGCAACCTGCTGCGGGTTATCGACCGTGTCCTGGCAGTGCGCACCGAGTTGCGCTTTGGTACGGTCGCCGAGATGCAGGCAGCGCTCAATGGTGAAGAGGAGGGGGGTGACGAGACCGTGATCCTGGTGCCATCACGCGCACGCGTCGATCCGCCAACCCAAAGCCGTCTGGCGCCAGCGGGCAGTGAGAACTGGATGAGTGATGTCACGCGCCCGGGTTTACCAACCCGTTCGGCCATGGCCACGCCCGTGCCGATGCAGCCACAATCCCAGCGGACCCGCTTCATGGTTCTGGGGGGCGTGCTCGGCATCGCGCTGCTGGTGATCGTGCTGGTTGGGTTGTGGCCGTCCGCTCCGCCGCTGCAGCAGCCGGTTCCGGTTCCGGTTCCAGCTCTGAGCACCACACCCGCGCCACCGTCGGCGGCCACGCTGCCGGCGAGCGAAACGCTGCCTGCCACCGTTCCACCGCCTGCACCACCGCCGGCAGTCGCGGAAGAAGCACCGCAATCGGTTGCACCTGCTGGGATCTCTCAACCTGCACCTGGGTGGGGCGCTGCGCCGGAGTCCACTCCACCACCTGAGACCGGGATCGCGCCACCCGCGGAAGCGCTACCGGCTACCGAGGTGCCGGCACAGGCATTGCCAGCGCCCGAAGTACCGGCAGTGCCCGGGGAGAACGCCGCCAGCGATGAGCCGCCGGCAGCGACGGATGCCGACAGTCCCGATCTGGCGCCTGCAGTGCCTGTAGCGGCAACAGCGGCAGCGGCAGCGGCGGCAGCCAGCAAATCCCGCAATGCTGTATCGGCCCCACCGGCTAAAAAGGCACCGGTGCCGGCTGCCGGCGCTGGCAAGTCCGGATCACCGCCGCGCAAGCGTGCGAGTCGTGCGCGTGGCAAATCCGCACCACCTGCGCCCACGGCACCGGTTGCCGCGCCCGCACCTGCACCCGCGCCGCCGCGCACGTTCAATCCCTGGGATGCTCCAGCCTCGTCAGGTTTCAACCAAAAATGAATGCGAAATTTTCCTTTTGGTCATTGTTTCGTCGCCGGCCTGCCGTGGCCTCGCCGCCATCCAGGCTTCTGTCGCACGCGCGCTTTATTCGCACCGATGTGGTTGGCAAGGGGGATCTGTGGTTGTGTTCGCCGCTGTGCCGGCTGGGCCGTTTGCCGGATAACGATCTGGCTTTTGATAATGACTCGGTATCCAGTCGCCACGCCGAGGTTTATCACCTGCCGGATGGAACCTTCCGGATTTGCGATCTGCGCTCCACTAACGGTACCTGGGTGAATGGCGAGCGGGTGCATGGCCACATCCTCAAGAACGGTGATGTCGTGGAGTTGGGTGAAGTGCGCCTGCATTTTCGGGTCAGTGAGGAGTCGGGGTCGGGCGTGTAACGTATCGCGGGCGCGTGAGCCCGCATCGCCAGAAAGGAGCCAGTACCATGCCCCTGTACCGTGGTTTCAGGAAAGGTCCGCCGGTTCCGCCGCAGGAGTCGCCGCAGGAGCCGACGCGGCGCATTGTGCGCAGTGAGACCGCCGCACGTCCGGCACCGGATACGCCGCCGCCAGTAGTGGAATATGCGAGTGGCAAAGTATCCGGTGTGGCCCCGGCGCTGCTGGTCGGCTGGCTGGTCGTGACCGGCGGTCCGGGGCGTGGCACGGTGTTGCCGCTCGGCTATGGGGTGAATGATATCGGCCGCGGTCCCGGTGCTCGGGTGCGCCTGGATTTTGGTGATACGGCCATCGCTCTGGATAACCAGGCAGCGATCATTTACAGCATGCGCTCGCGGCGTTTTTATCTGCAGTCGGTGGCGACAGCCACCCTGCTGGAAGGGCGCGCGGTGCGCGAGTCGGTGGAGCTGAACGGTGGCGAAACGCTGCAGTTCGGCGCGACCTGTCTGCGCTTTGTACCGCTGTGCGGGCCGGCGTTTGACTGGAGTGATAACAGCCAAGGCTAGAGAGGGATTGCGCATGGCAAACTGGCTGCATGAGGAAGGCATGGTCCAGGGTACGCGCACACGTCAGGAGGATGACTTTGGCGTGTTCGAGTTGCCGCCGGAGCTGGAGGCAGGTGAGCTGCTGCTGGTGCTGGCCGATGGCATGGGCGGTGCGCAGGGCGGTGCCCGTGCCAGCGCTCTCGCGGTGAGTACCTTCATTGAGTCCTATGATGCGGTGGTGGCTGCGACCATTCCCGAGCGACTGGAGCGGACTCTACTGCAGGTCAATGCGCGGATGGCGCTGGAAACGGCCCGTGCACCGGAAGAGCTGGATGGGATGGGCTGCACCCTGCTGGCGGTGGTGCTGACTGCGGAGGGGCTGTACTGGATCAGCGTCGGCGATTCGCCCTTATGGCTGTGGCGGCGTGGGTGCTTGCTGCGCCTGAATCAGGATCACGCCTATCGTACAGTGCTGGCGCAGCAGGTATCGACCGGTGAATTGAGCGCTGACGTGGCGGCTCGCCATCCGGCCCGCAACGCCCTGATCAGCGCCGTCACCGGCGAGGATCTGGAACTGGTCGATCTGTCGCGGCGGGCCTTCGCTCTGCATCACAACGATGGCATCCTGCTGGCCAGCGATGGCCTGCTGACCCTGAGCGAGCAGGAGATCACCAGAGTGCTGCGCGGCGCCTGGAGCAGCGGTTCAGCCTGCCAGGCGCTGCTGGCGGCGATCACCGCCCACGATCACCCGCATCAGGATAATGTGACTGTGTTGTGGGCGCGGGCGGCGGTTGATCCGACCCTGTCCGTGTGGCGACGCTGGTGGCAGGCCCTGCGTCGCATCTGAGCCGCTATGCA
>RXIX01000034.1 GCA_003989075.1 Candidatus Competibacteraceae bacterium
ATGGAAGACGTGGTTATCGTCGCCGCCGCCAGGACCGCAATCGGCAACTTCATGGGTTCGCTGTCAACCATTCCGGCTAACGTTCTCGGCGCCAAGGTCATTCAGAGCCTGCTGCAGAAAACCGGCGTCAAGCCCGAGCAAATCGATGAAGTCATCCTGGGTCAGGTGCTGACCGCTGGTACGGGCCAGAATCCTGCCCGCACCGCCGCGCTGAATGCCGGTCTGCCCATCGAAGTACCCTGCCTGAACATCAACAAGGTCTGCGGCAGCGGCCTGAAAGCGGTGCATCTCGCCTATCAGTCGATCCGCGACGGGGACAATCGCATCGTCATCGCCGGTGGCCAGGAAAGCATGAGCCTGTCGCCGCACCTGCTGATGGGTTCGCGCCGCGGCACCACCATGGGCGATGCCAAGCTGGTCGACTCGATGATCAACGATGGTCTGCTGTGCGCCATCAACCATTACCACATGGGCATCACCACCGAGAACATCGCTGCGCAGTGGAACATCTCCCGTGAAGAGCAGGACGCTTTCTCTGCCGCATCCCAGGGCAAGGCCCTAGCCGCCATCCAGGCCGGCAATTTCAAGGACGAAATCGTCCCGATCGAGATTCCACAGCGCAAGGGCCCCCCGGTCGCTTTCGATACCGATGAGTTCCCCCGTGCCGGCACCACTGCAGAAGGTCTGGCCAAGCTGCGCCCGGCCTTCAAGCAGGATGGCAGCGTGACCGCCGGCAATGCCTCCGGCATCAATGACGGCGCCGCGATGGTCATGGTCATGGCGGCGAGCACTGCCCGCGAACTCGGCCTGAAGCCGATTGCGCGCATCGCCGCCTACGCCAAGGCCGGCGTCGACCCGAAAATCATGGGCACCGGCCCGATCCCCGCCTCGCGCGCCTGCCTGAAGAAGGCCGGCTGGAGCGTGGAACAGCTTGATCTGATCGAATCCAACGAGGCCTTTGCCGCACAGGCGATCGCGGTCAACCGCGAAATGGGCTGGGATACCAGCAAGGTCAACGTCAATGGCGGCGCCATTGCCCTGGGTCACCCGATCGGGGCCTCGGGCTGCCGCATCCTGGTGAGTCTGCTGCACGAAATGGTCCGTCGCGACGCCAAGAAGGGTCTGGCGACCCTGTGCATCGGTGGTGGTCAGGGCGTTGCCCTGGCTGTCGAGCGTGATTGATCCATAACCATAAACCTAGGAGGGTTTGCAATGTCCCGAGTTGCCGTTGTAACGGGTGGTATTGGTGGTCTGGGCACGGCGATGTGCAAGGCGCTGATCGAGCAGGGCCGCAAGGCCGTGGCTGTTGACTACAATGGCCTCAGCGCCGAGGCTGTGGACAAGTGGAAAGCGGCCCGCGCCGCCGAGGGTCTGGATATCCCCGTTTATCTGGCTGACGTGACCAGCTTTGAATCCTGCGCCGAAGTGTGCAAGAAGATCGAAGCGGAAGTCGGCCCGATTGAAATTCTGGTCAACAACGCCGGCATCACCCGTGATGCCATGTTCCACAAGATGAGCCCCGAGCAGTGGGACGCGGTCATCAAGACCAACCTGTACAGTCTCTTCAACATGACCAAGCAGGTCTATGAAGGCATGACTGCGCGCGGTTGGGGCCGGATCGTCAACATCGCCTCGGTCAACGGCCTCAAGGGCCAGGCCGGCCAGAGCAACTACTCCGCGACCAAGGCTGCGGTTTATGGCTTCTGCAAGGCGCTGGCGCAGGAATGCGTCAAGAAGGGTGTGACGGTCAACTCGATCTCGCCGGGCTACATCGGCACCGAGATGGTGCGGGCGATCCGTCCGGACGTGCTCGAAAAAGTCATCGCCGGCATCCCGGCCGCCCGCCTGGGTGAGCCTTCTGAAATTGCGCGCACGGTCGCCTTCCTGGCGGCTGAAGACGCGGGCTACATCACCGGTGAAGACATCACTGTCAACGGCGGTCTTTACTACCACTAAGCCCTAAAGCGCGCGGCGTCGCCGACCGGTGGCGCCGCGCCTTTGTTTATAGCCTGCCATGAGCGAACCGCGCATCATCAAGAAATACCCCAATCGCCGGCTCTACGATACGGCCATCAGCAGTTACATCACCCTCGAAGACGTCAAGCAGCTGGTGCTCGACCGCGCTGATTTCCATGTCATCGACGCCCGCACCAATACCGACATTACCCGGGGCATTCTGCTGCAGATCATCAGCGAGCAGGAAGAACAGGGTAATCCGATCTTCACCACGGAAGTGCTGGCGCACATCATTCGCTTCTATGGCGATACCCTGCAGGGCATGATGGGTAACTACCTGGAGAAGAGCCTGCAGGCTTTCGTTGATCAGCAGCATCTGTTCCGCGAACAGATGCGCACACTCATCGGCAAGAATCCGCTGGCGATGATGACCGAGCTGGTGGAGCACAACCTGTCGCTGTGGAAGAGCGTCAACGAGCATTTCCAGAAGCCCTACAACCCAGCCGATCCGGTCAGTGGCCTGTCGCTGCTGTCGCAGAACCTGGCGCAGGCGACCAGTCCGATCGAATCCGCAGCCAGGACCCCGGAAAAGTCTCCGGACAAGAGTCCGGAACCAGTACCCGCGGCCAGCAAACCGGGCCTGGTGGAACGGGAACGCAAGCCGCGCAAGCCGCGCGAATCCTAGGCCGGTGGCCCACCTGGGCCAATCGCCCTAGCGCGTCAGCAGCCAGCCGGCGATGGCCGGTGGCACCTCGCGCTGGGCACGGGCGCTGACGTACAGGCCAATGTGCCCGCCCCGAAAGGACAGTTCCGTGTAATCGCGACTGCCGCAACAGCCGGCGAGCGCTTTCGACGCCGCTGGCGGCACCAGATGATCCTGGCTGGCGTAGACGTTCAGCACCGGCATGGTCACCGCAGCCAGATCCACCCGCCGCTCACCCAGCATCACTTCGCCCTTGATCAGGCCGTTGCGCTGGAAAAACTCCTTGGCGAACTGGCGAAAGGCGGCGCCGGCCTGATCGGGGCTGTCGAAAATCCACTTTTCCATGCGCAGGAAATTCTTCAGCGCTGCGGTATCGTCGAGGATGTCGATCAGATCGACGTACTTCTGCCCGGCGAGGCGGAATGGACTCAGCGACAGGAAGGTAAAATTCAGCAGCGCACCCGGTACGTTACCCAGTGTATCAACCAGCCGATCCACATCGACATGACGGATCAGGTGACTGAGCACATTGTCCGGGGTGTGAAAATCCACCGGCGTGACCATGGTCACCAGATTACGGATCCGGTCGGGAAAGTGCGCGGCGAAACACAGGCTCAGCGCGCCGCCCTGGCAGACGCCCAGCATATTGATCGCTGCTACGCTGCAACGCGCGCGCAAGGCATCGACGCAGTCGCCGATATAACGGTGGACATAGTCGGTCAGGCTCAGGTCGCGATCGCCGGCGTCCGGATAGCCCCAGTCGATCAGGTAAACATCCAGCCCGGCATCAAGCAGGCCGCGAATCAGCGAGCGGTCTTCCTGCAGGTCCATCATGTACGGCCGGTTCACCAGCGCGTAGACGATCAGCAGCGGCACCGGATGCGGCGCGGCCACCCGTGGCCGATAGCGGTATAGCACCAGTTTGTCCTGCTGGTAGATCGGATCGCGCGGCGAGACACCGGTTTCCACCTCACCCAGGCCGGCCAGGGTCTGGGCGCCGTACTCCAGCCGCTCGCGAAAGGCCTGCAGCTCGGCCGCGATCTGTTCAGCGCTTAAGCCGATCATGACACGTCTCCCGGACGCGGGCAGCAGGTCAGCAGGGCATTGAGCAGATGACCGACAAGGCGCGCGTAGTGCTCGCCGCGCAGCATGCGGCCATAGGTTTCCTCATTGCAGGCCACCCACAGGTTGTACAGATCGCGCAGGCCGCTGACGGTTTCACCCGCTGCCTGCCGCTGTTCAAGGCGCTGCTGCAGGATATCCAGCGCCTCGCGGGCCGCCGCCTGCAGCAGGCCCAGATATTCATCCTGGACCTGCAGATAGTGCGGCCAGCCGGCGCGCGTTGTGACCCCCTCCAGCAGGGGCACAGCAGCACCCAGCGCAGACAGGGTCTGCTGCCAGGTGGCAAAGGTCGCAGCCCACAGCCGCGCCAGTTGCGGATCGCCATCCGCACTGGGCACCGTCGCATCGGTAATGGACGGGTCCAGCGCGGCACGGAACTGGGCGAAGTGCTGCTGCAGCAATTCACCCCAATCGGTGCTATCGGTGGCATTTTCGCCCAAGCGGGCGGCGCACTGGCGCAGCCGTTCACCAAAATCCAGATAGCTGCGGGCCTGGTCGAGCAACAGGCCCACCTCGAGAACGTGGCCATCGGCCGTCGAAGCAGAATCAGACATGGCAGGCGCGTGGGTTCCGGTGAGTCGACGATGATTCAAGTATAGACACTCGCCGCGCGTACACCGGGGACCTTCAGGGCGTATTCCGGTCAATGCCCGGCAGCTTGCGGGCGATGGCCTCAGCCTTGAACTGTTTGAGACGGGCGCGCAGTTGCGCTTCCTGATTGGGCGACAGGTCGGACTGGCGCAGCCCGATCTCCAGTTGCTCGATGGCGGCGCGCAGATCGCCGTTCAGGTAGTGATATTCAGCCAGCGTGGTGCGGGTCGCGGCCTGATCGCCGGCGCGCTGCGCGGCCTGGGCATAGGTGGCATACAGGGTGGGATCATTCGGATAGCGGCGCAGGTGCGGCTGCAAAAGACGCATCGCCTGACGGCCATCACCCTGGCTGGCCAAAGCCCGGCCGTAGTACATGGCCAGGACGAAGTCATCCGGATAAAGACGGCGGGTGTCCTCGAACAGGCGCCAGGCCTCGGCGCGATCGCCGCGCGCCAAGGCAATTTCCGCCGCTTCCAGGCGAAACGCCAGCCGATCAGGCTGCTCGCGCAACAGGCGCTCGACCTGCTGATAGGATTCGTCGTAGCGACCGGCCTGCTTGAGCGCCAGGGCATAGGCGTAGCGGGTGGCCGCTTCTTCGGCGGGTGTGGCCTTGGCGAGACGAATTTCCAGCTCGCGAATCAGGCTGCGAGTATCGCTGGTGGATAGCACCAGGGCGCGGGCCTTGGCCAGCAGGTAGGCCTGGCGGTCGCGCGGCACCGTGCGGCGCGCGGGTACCGATGGCAGACGATCCTGGGTATCGGCGACACGATTTTCCGGACGCGGGTGGGTCAGCAGCATTTCCGGTATCTGGGTGCGATCCTCGCCGCCCGACATGCGTTCCAGCTTGGTGAAGAAGTCACTCATGCCGCGCGGATCGAAACCGGCCTGAACCAGCACCTGCGTGCCGATACGATCGGCTTCCTGTTCGTTGGCGCGGGTAAAGCTGATCTGGCGCTGGGCATTGGCGGCCATCGAGCCGACCATGGCCGCACGCCCGGCCTGACCGCCAGCACTGGCGGCCAGTGCTGCCGAAGCCAGCATCGCCGCCGCCATCGGCAGGGTCATGCGCCGGTTGTCAGCGATAGCGCGCACGATGTGGTGCTGGGCGACGTGGGCGATTTCGTGCGCGACGACCCCGGCCAGCTCATCCTCACGCTCCGTGGCCAGCAACAGGCCGGTGTTGATCCCGATGAAGTTGTACGGCAGGGCAAAGGCATTGATGCTGGGATCGCGCACCATGAAGAAGGTAAAGGGCACGCCGTTCTGGTCGGCATAGTTGGCCAGGCTTTGCCCGACCGAGTTGATGTACTGGGTGAGCTGCACATCGTCAAGCACGCGGTCACGGTCGCGCAGGTGGCGCATGATCTCCAGGCCCAGTTGCTGCTCTTCATCGGGACTGAAATAGACCTGGGAAGGATCGCCAATGTCCGGCAGCAGCAGCGGCGTCTGTGCGCGTGCTGGCGCGGCGGGCGTCAGGCTCAGCAGCACACTCAGACTCAGGACGGTAACAAGCGAACGGTGGGACATGGCGGTTCCATGAGCGAACGGAGACTGGCCTTGAGACTCGATAGCCGTAGGCGCGGTTCCGGGATTTGCGGGTTTGCGCCAACCGCCGCCGCATGCTGGAATGCAGCACTTGAACCTGCCCTGAATGGGCTGCCACAGGGGAATCCATCCATGAGCGCCATTGCCGTTGATGCCGAACTTGACGCCGCCGGGCTGCGCTGTCCACTGCCCATTCTCAAGACCCGCAGGGCGCTGGCCGGTCTGCAAGGCGGCCAGGTGCTGCGGGTGATCACCACCGATCCGGATTCGGTGCGTGATTTCGAGAGCTTCAGCCAGCAGCTCGGCCATGAACTGCTGGAAGCCCGGCAGGAAGCGGATCGGTTCCATTTTCTGCTGCGCAAGCGTGCCGATTGAAATTCACTCCCCCGCCACTGTCATCTGCTCCAGCAGCAGCGAGCCGCAGCGAATCCCACCCCGTACATCGACGTCGCTGCCTACCGCAACCAGATTTCTGAACATATCGTTGAGATTGCCAGCGATGGTGATCTCATGCACCGGGTATTGCACCTGGCCATTCTCCACCCAGAACCCGGCGGCGCCGCGTGAATAGTCGCCGGTCAGCAGATTGACACCGTGCCCGAGCAGGGTCGTCACCCACAAGCCGGTATCCAGTTGTCGCAGCAGCGCCGCCTGATCCAGCGCACCCGGCTCGACGATCAGGTTATGGGTGCCGCCGGCATTGCCGGTGGTCTCCATGCCCAGCCGGCGCGCTGAATAGCTGTCCAGCACATAGCCCTGCAAAACGCCATCGCGAACCAGATCGCGGTCAGCCGTGCTCACGCCCTCGGCGTCGAACGGCGCACTGGCCAGAGCGCCGCGCAGATGCGGCCGCTCGCGGATGGTCACGAAATCCGGGAATATCGGCGTACCCAGCCGATCCAGCAGGAACGAGGCCTTGCGATACAGCGCACCACCGCGAATCGCGGCGACGAAATGCCCGATCAGACCGCGCGCCAGTTCCGCATCGAACAGGACCGGAACCTGTCGGGTGCTCAGACGGCAACTGCCCAGGCGGCGCAGAGCCCGTTGCGCGGCCTTCTGACCGACTGCGTGCGCTGTTTCCAGGCCGCTGCTGGCCCGGGCCACACTGTGCCAATGCGCGCGCTGCATGCCGCTCGCATCCTGGGCGATCACCGCGCAGCTCAGACCGTGGCGGCTGGTCGGATAGCCGCCGCAAAAGCCGTGCGAGTTGCCATAGATCGCCAGACTGGACTGGGTGGATACGCTGCTCCCCTCGGAATTGCTGATGCGCGGATCCACGGCCCGTGCCGCTGCTTCGCAGTCACGGGCCCGTTCGATGGCCGCCTCGGCGCTCAGCGACCAGGGATGGTAGAGATCGAGATCTGGAATATCGCGCGCCAGCCGTGCCGGATCGGCCAGCCCGGCATAGGGATCGGCAGCAGTATGACGGGCAATGGCGATGGCGCTTTGTACGGTGTCGCGGATTGCCGCAGGCCGCCAGTCAGCGGTGCTGGCCGAGCCGCAACTGTGGCCGCTGTAGACCGTGACCGCCAGGCCGCGCTGGCGGTGATGCTCCAGGGTTTCCACTTCGCCCAGGCGCACCGTGACCGACAGGGCACTGGAGAAGCTGACCGCGGCTTCGGCGGCAGTGGCGCCCTGGGCGCGCGCCTCGGCGAGGATATCGGCGACCAGGGTTTGCAGTTGGCTGCACTCGGGCAGGGGCGCGGTGGCGTGGTCAAGGGCTTCGGACATGGAGAATGGCACCGGTGAGGGGGATCGAAAGGGCACGCTGTTTCAGGCTTGCGTGCCGCCGACGGTCAGCGTGTCGATTTTCAGAGTCGGCTGGCCAACCCCGACGGGCACACTTTGCCCGTCCTTGCCGCAGGTGCCGACGCCAGGGTCGAGTTGCAGATCGTGACCAACCATCGAGACCCGGGTCAGCACGTCCGGGCCGTTACCAATCAGGGTCGCGCCCTTGACCGGGCGGGTGACCCGGCCCTTTTCAATCAGATAGGCCTCGCTGGCCGAGAACACGAACTTGCCTGAGGTGATATCGACCTGACCGCCGCCAAAGTTGACCGCATACAGCCCGCGCTCCACCGAGGCGATGATCTCTGCGGGATCATGCGCACCCGGCAGCAGATAGGTATTGGTCATGCGCGGCAGCGGCAGATGGGCGTAGGACTGGCGGCGACCGTTGCCAGTTGGCGTGCTGTTCATCAACCGGGCGTTGAGTTTGTCCTGCAGATAGCCCTTGAGCACGCCGCGCTCGATCAGCGTGGTGCACTGGGTGGGCGTGCCTTCGTCGTCAATGTTCAGCGAACCGCGCCGTTCGGCCAGGGTGCCATCATCGACCACCGTGCACAGCGGCGAGGCGACCCGTTCGCCGATGCGACCGCTGAAGGCTGAGGTGCCCTTGCGATTGAAATCGCCTTCCAGACCGTGGCCGATAGCCTCGTGCAGCAGGATGCCCGGCCAGCCCGGCCCGAGCACCACGGTCATGGCGCCGGCCGGCGCGGGCGTGGCATCAAGATTGACCTGCGCCAGCCGCACCGCCTCGCGGGCATAGCCGAGGGCGCGTTCCTGATCGAGGAACCAGCCGTAGCCGACCCGCGCGCCGCCACCGCAACTGCCCTGCTCGCGGCGACCGTTGCCCTCGATCAGCACAGTCACGTTCAGGCGCACCAGCGGCCGCACATCGCCGGCCAGAGTGCCATCACTGCCCGCGATCAGGATGATGTCCTGGGTGGCGGCGAGACTGACCATGACCTGGCTGACCCGGGGATCGAGGCGGCGCGCTTCGGCATCCAGCGTTTCCAGCAGATGCACCTTGGCGGCGGCATCAAGGGTGTCGAGCGGGTCGAGTGCCTGGTACAGCGGCGCCCGGGGTACGCTGCGCCAGACCTGGAGCTGGCCGGCACCGCCGCGCTGGGCGATGGCGCGTGCGGCAGTGGCGGCTTCGAGCAGAGCCGGCATCAGGATTTCATCGGAATAGGCGAAGCCGGTTTTCTCGCCGCTGACCGCGCGCACTCCAACGCCCTGTTGGATGGCATGGCTGGCGCTTTTCACCTGCCCATCCTCCAGCGACCAGGATTCGGCGCGGCGCTGCTGAAAATACAGATCGCCGCTATCAATGGCGTGACCGAGCAGGCAGGACAGGGCGCGCTGCAGATGGTCCTCGCCAAGGCCAGCGGGCGCGAGCAGATGCTGGCGGGCAAGCGTGAGCGTGTCAGTAGTCATGGCGGTCTCGCTGGAGTGATGTGATATTCGGTTTTCCGGCATGGGCGTCGTGTTCAGGCTCACGGCCGCTACGCATCATGCAGCAATGGTGCCTAAGGAACTGGCTGACGCATAAACTCAATGATGCCGGCCGTGATGGCCGATCGCCGGACCTGGTCGTCACACAACGCACGCTCAGGACCGCGCCAGCGCACTGTCCGCAACCCGATGCTCCAACGCCGGGAAACGCTGCCGGATGTCCTGCAGGAACGCCCGATCCATCTTTGCCACGGCAATACCCGGCCCCCAGGCCAGCCGATCCAGCACCAGTCCCCACGGATCGATCAGCAGACTATCCCCAAAGGTCTCGCGGCCATTATCATGCCGCCCGCCCTGCGCAGCCGCGATCAGATAGCACTGATTCTCAATCGCCCGCGCCCGCAACAGCGTCTCCCAGTGCGCCGCGCCGGTCGCAGCGGTAAACGCCGCCGGCAGCGCCAGAATCTCCATGCCCTGATCGACCATCGCCCGAAACTGCTCCGGAAAGCGCAGGTCATAGCATACCGCCAGCCCCAGCCGGCCCAGCGGCGTCTCCGCCACTACAATACGATCGCCTGGCGCGATGGTTGCCGATTCCGCGTAACGCTCCGCGCTGCCGACCACCTGCACATCGAACAGATGCACCTTGTCATAGCGGGCCACCTGCCGCCCCCGGTCATCAAATAGCAGACAGGCCGCGCGCGCCCGCCGCGTCTCGTCCGGCGCTGCCAAGGGAATCGTGCCGCCCACCAGCCACAGCCGATGCCGGGCCGCCTGTTCGGCGAGAAAATCCTGAATCGCCCCCCGCCCCTCGACCTCGCGCAAGGCCAGCGCATCGCCGTCGCGCCGCCCCATCAGCGCGAAATTCTCCGGCAACACAGCCAGTTGCACACCCCGGTCAGCGGCGCGCGCCAACAACTCGGCAGCCATCGCCAAATTCCCGGCCAGATCGGCACCCGACACCATCTGAATGGCAGCCATGATCGACATGCAGGCACTCCTCCCGTGATCAAGCGTGAGTGATTCGACCACCGACCGCCCCCGGACGCTCAATTATCACTGCTGAAACCCTGACGCGCCGGCATGCCCACTCCCGGTTCCGTCAGCCGCTGCAACTGCGGATCATCCCAGGAACCGGTCAGGTGATAGCGATAGCGGGTCGCGCGCTCGATATCCTCCTTCAGCAGCCGCTCAGCGACGAACAGCGCCGCGCCAGCCGCCGGACCCGCCGCGATGGCCCCGGCCAGCGGCAAGGCTCCGCCCAGACGCGGAATCACCGTCACCTGTTGATCGTAGTCGCGTGCCTGCAGGCCGGTGCGCCCCTCGATCAGGATACGCGCCGCCGGTGCCTCAATCGCCAGATCATCGGTTTGCGCCTGCCCGCGGTGAAACCGGAAACGACCGCTGATACGGTCGAAGCTCATCCCGGTCTGAAACAGATCACTGAAATCAAGGCTCAACCGGCGCACCAGATTATGCACGCTGAACAGGCCCACCATCCGCGCCAGGCCAGGATCGATATCCAGCAACTGTCCGGCCCCCATCTGAAACACCAGCTCACCCGACAAATGCTGCAAGGCAAAATCGGTCGGCGCCCCCGGCCACTCCACCGCCAGGCGCGCTTCGGTCGCACCCTGGGCCAGCCCGGCGCTGGCATAGCCCAGCGCCGTCAACGTGTCGCCCAGCGCCGGACTGTTCAGGGTCGCGCGCAACGTCGATACCGGCTCGCCTCCCAGGCCCCAGGCCCATTCGCCGCTGGCGGTGACGGTCTGCTGCGCCGACTGCAGATCAAGACTGGACAGGCGCAGACCGCCAACGCGCGGCACCGCCACCAGCCGCAACCGGCCCAGAGATCGGTCATCGATCTGCAAATCGGCCACCGTCAGCACCAGCGGTGGCCACTGCCGCGGGTCCGGAGACCGGGAGGGCGCAGTGGAGGGCTCGGCCTCCTGATCAGCAACGCGCAGACGCAGGCGACTGAGCGCCGCGTTCACCGGCCGCTGCGGCGTCGGCTGTTCCGGCACGGTGATCCGCCCAGCCAGATCCGGTCCATCCAGTTCCAGGCGCAAACCCTGCTCCTGACGACTCAGTGCCAGGTTCACCGCGGCAAAGTGCTGTCCGGCCAGGTTCAAGTGCCCAATACGCGCATCAAGCTGCCGCAGCAGCGCCGGCACCGCCAGACTCGCGGACGTCCTGCCGCTGGATAGACTCCAGTCCCAGCGCGGCACATCGGCAACAACCACCAGCCCCGGCAACTCCGGCAACTGCGCCGCGCCGCTGCCAAGACGCAACTCGCCCCGCGTCAACCGCGGCTGCGTGGTGAAATCGGCCAATTCCAGAGCTGCGCGCAGTTCGCTGCCATAATCCAGCGCCAGTTCCAGCAGGCGCGCCGCTCCCGGCCGCAGCACCAGATGCAGCGGCAGCGTCGCGGTCGCGCTCTTGCCGAGCGGCTCGGGCAGATCCACCGCCATGCCGCGCAGATCCGACTGCAGATCCAGCGTAAAGGGCCGCGCCGCGCTGCTGGGCACCACCAGCAGCGCCTGCCAGTCGCTTTTTCCGCTGAACACGTCGTCCAGTGGAGCCGCTGCCGGCCCAGCCAAGGCCCGCAGGCCCAGCCGCCCGCGCACCTGGGTACGCAGCTCACGCTGCCCCTCGCGACCGGTCAGGGCCAGATCCAGCCGCACCGGCTCACCACGCAGCACGGCCCGCAGCTCGCGCCCTTCCAGCGTACTCTCGCTGAAACGGATCTCGCCGCGCAGCCGCTCCAGTTCCAGTCCCCAGGCCGGCAATCCAAGCCGCCCCTCCAGCAAACCCACCCGGCCCTGCACCCGCGTCGGCCGGCTATCGGTCGGAATCGCCAGATTCAGATCCAGACTGTTCTGGCCACTGATGCGCAGATCGGGCAGGCTATCGCCAAGCGCCTGGCCGGCCGGACTGTCGCGCAGCGCCTGCCACAGCGTCGCACCCGGTCCCTGCACCCGCCCGTCCACCATGACCAGCACATTTTCCAGATCGGCGATGCTGACCTGCGTCCGTTCCATCACTGCATCGAGCAGGCGCGCGCTGTCGGCATCGATGCGCAAACCGCGGTTATGAAAATGGACGGTAGCGCGCAACCGTTCCAGACGCGGCCAGCCGGGCAGATAGTCCAGCACGCCGTCCTCGACCTGAAAACGGGTATCAAACAGGCCCTCGCCATGATCAAAGGGGAAGGCCGCCGCCGTGCCGCGCAGTCGAAAATCGCCGCCGATCACATGCCCGCCGCGCAAGGCCCGATCCAGCCAGGCCACGCCATCCGGCGGAATCACCACCACCGGCAAATAGCGATACGCCTGCTCGATGCGCACCCGCTGATAGCGGCCATACAGATCCAGGGTGGGCTCGCCATGGTCGGGAACGCTGATGCTGCCCCAGAAGCGCGCGGCGAGATCGGCATTGGCCAGTTCCAGGCCATCGCTCTGCAGACGCAGCGCCGCGCCCTCGCGATGCCAGGCCAGTGCACCGCGCAGCGTATCGAGTGCGATGGGCGCACGCAGCACGCCGACGGTATCGACCCGCAGCGCGCGGCTGTCCAGCTTCAGGCGGCCCTGTTCCGGCCCCAATTGCACCTCGCCATCGAGCGGACCGATAGCTGGCAAGCCGTGGGTCGAATCCAGTTGCAGTGCCTGCACACGCAGGGTGGCCTGCTGCAGGGCACCATCCGGCTCCAGCACCAGTGCGATCCCGGTCAGCTCACCGCGTGGCTGCAACGGCAGCAGCCAGGCGCGGGCGGCATCATCCAGCCAGGGTTGCGCCCAGCGCAGCACATCCTCGGCGCGCAGCCTGTCGATGCGGCCCTGCCAGCCGCCGGCAGCGGTCTGGGTCGCCTCGAAGCGGGCCAAAGGGTTCGACTTGCGGCCACTGCTCTCCAACCAACCGGCCTGACCGTGCAGGGACCAGCCGTGGTTCAGCGGCTGACCCAGGCCAGCGCGGCGCTCCAGGTTCAGATGCACATGCAGGGTAGCGGCATCCTCGATCGGCCATTCCGCCGCGCCGGACAGGCGCTGCCCGGTTGCAGTCGCCTCCCAGCGCAGATAGGGATGCAGCAGTTGCAGGATGCGGCCATCACGCTGGTGCAGCACCAGGCGCTCACCGACGATATCCACATGCGGCAATTGCAGCAGCGCAGAACCCACCGCTGCCAGGGATGCTGCGGCTTCGCCGCCATCGGTGGCCGTGCGCAGACGCAACCGACCATCGGCATCCTCCTCCAGGGTCAGCGCTGCGCCTTCGATACGGATACGGCCCACGACCGGCCGCCACGCCCATAGCGAACGCCACAGGTTCAGGGTCACCACCACCTGACTGAAGCGGGCCAGAGTGACGTCACGCTCAATGTCGTCCAGGCTGACGCCACGCAAACGCAGGCCCAGCCGCCAGCCGTCGCGGGCGCCACTCACCGCGTCGATGCGCACCGGCAGATGCAAGGTCTCGCCCAGCGCAGCAGCCAGATCGGCGCGATAATCGTTCAGACGTGGCAGCAGCCACCATTGCGTCATGGCCGCCAGCAGCAGCAGCGGCAGCAGCAGGGCCAGCAGCAGCCGGCGCGTCCAGCGCAGACCCCGGCGCGTCCAGCCCCACAACCCGACTCTCACATCAGCACCACGTCATACTGTTCACGGCTGTAGAGCACTTCAGCCTGGAACTTGATGGGAATACCGATAAAGGCTTCCAGTTGCGCGACGCTGTTCGATTCCTGATCGAGCATCACATCGACCACGTCCGGCGCGGCCAGTACCACGAACTGCCGCGGCGCATACTGGCGGGCCTCGCGCAGCAGTTCGCGGAAAATCTCATAGCAAACCGTCTCGGCGGTCTTGATCGAGCCGCGGCCATGGCACAGCGGGCACGGCTCGCACAGCACCTGCTCCAGACTCTCGCGGGTGCGCTTGCGGGTCATCTCCACCAGACCCAGCGGTGACACCTGCGAGATGTGGCTCTTGGCGCGATCCTTCTCCAAATGCTTTTCCAGCGCCTTGAGCACCGCGCGGCGATGCTCCTCGCTGGCCATGTCGATGAAATCGAGGATGATGATGCCGCCAAGATTGCGCAGGCGCAGTTGCCGGGCGATGGCGGCGGCTGCCTCCAGGTTAGTCTTGAAGATGGTTTCCTCAAGATTGCGATGACCGACATAGGCGCCGGTGTTGACGTCAATGGTGGTCATCGCCTCGGTCTGATCGACGATCAGATAGCCGCCGGACTTGAGCGGCACCTTTTTGCCCAGCGCGCGCTGGATCTCCTCCTCGATACCATACAGCTCGAAAATCGGCCGCTCGCCGGGGTAATGCTCCAGGCGCGGCACCATCTCAGGCACGAACTTTTCGGCGAACTGCAGCATGCGCTGGCAGGTCTCGCGCGAGTCGATACGCACCCGCTCGACGTTGTCACCGATGAAGTCACGCAGCACCCGCAGCACCAGCGGCAGGTCTTCATAAAGGGTGACGATGCCGGAGGTCTCGCCGATGCGCTCGCGGATCGACGCCCACAGCCGCTGCAGAAACTGCATGTCAGCACGCAGTGCCCAGGGCTCGGCGCCCTCAGCGGCAGTGCGCACGATATAGCCGCCGCCAAACTCGGTGCGAAAGGCGTTGATCATCTCCTTGAGGCGCTGGCGCTCGCGATCGCCGTCGATCTTCACCGATACCCCGGCGACATCGGAATCGGCCAGGAACACCAGGAAGCGCGATGGCAGGGTGACATGGGTGGTCAGGCGCGCACCCTTGGTGCCGATCGGGTCCTTAATCACCTGTACCACCAGTTCCTGCCCTTCGCGCACCAGTTCGGTGATTGCCGGCCAGCGTTCGCCACTGGCCGGCGTCGGGCTGTCGGGCAGGCTCTCCGGGCGGATATCGGAGACGTGCAGAAACGCCGCCCGTTCCAGGCCAATATCGACAAAGGCCGCCTCCATACCCGGCAGCACCCGGCACACCTGGCCCTTGTAGATGTTGCCGACCAGGCCGCGCTTGCCGACACGTTCGAGCAGGATTTCCTGCAGGACCCCGTTTTCGACCACCGCCACCCGGGTCTCACGGGGCGTTACATTGATCAGAATTTCATCGCCGGTGCCGCCTTCGGTACGCGTGGCCATAGAGGTGTGAGTCGCTCAGGGAAAAGGTGAATGCCAGGGAGACACGGCGAAGGTGCGCAGCAATTCGGCCGTCTCATACAGCGGCAACCCCATCACACCGGAGTAGCTGCCGCGCAGGTCGTGGATAAAGGCCGCCGCGCGGCCCTGAATAGCGTAGCCGCCGGCCTTGTCCAGCGGCTCACCGCTGTCCCAGTAGGCGGCGCATTCCTCCGGGCTCAGCGTGCGGAAACGCACCCGGCTTTCCTGGACGATGGCTGCGGCGCGCTGTGGGGTGGCCAGCGCCACCGCACTTAACACCTGATGTTCGCGCCCGGACAGCCGCGCCAGCATCGCCAGGCCATCAGCACGGTCGCGGGGTTTGCCGAGAATGAGGCCATCGATCACCACTGCTGTATCGGCGCCCAGCACCGGTGCCGGTTTGCGCCGGCCCAAGGCCGCACAACCAGCCCGTGCCTTGTCCAGCGCCAGACGCGCCACATAATCCGGTGGCGCCTCAGCGGGCAGCGGCGTTTCATCCACCGCAACCCGCAGCAGACGATAGGACACGCCGATCTGGCGCAGCAGCTCACGGCGGCGCGGCGAGGCCGACGCCAGATAAAGGTGCAAACAGCCCATGGGTCCGCTCAGGCACGGTGATAAGGGTGATGATGCAGCAGGCTCCAGGCCCGGTAGAGCTGTTCGGCGACCAGCACCCGCACCAGCGGATGCGGCAGGGTCAGCCGCGACAGGGCCCAAAGCTGCTCGGCGCGACCACGACAGACCGGGTCCAGTCCATCCGGCCCGCCAACCAGCAGGCTCAGATCGCGGCCCTCACGCAGCCAGCCGGCCAGTTGCGCAGCCAGTTCTGCGGTATCCCAATGCCGGCCGCGCTCGTCGAGGGCCAACAGCCGCGATCCGGACGGCACCGCCGCCAGCAAACGCTCGCCCTCGTCGCGCATCAGGCGCGTCAGGTCAGGATTCTGGCCCTGACCGCGCCTGGCGGCGGGAATTTCCACCAGGTTCAGCGCGCATTCGCGCGGCAGCCGGGCCGCATAGTCAGCATAGCCAGCCTTGACCCAGTCCGGCATCCGGGTGCCGATAGCCAGCAGATGGATTTTCAAGTTGGCACTCCCGGGAACAAGGTCAGCACGATTCACAAGACGCCACGACCCACTGGCACTTGCCGCGGTGCTTGGCCTCATACAGGGCGGCATCGGCGGCCTTGCGCAGCGCACTCCACTCGCGCCCATGCTCTGGAAACAGCGCCAGTCCCACGCTGGCCGATACCCGACAGGGGTTTCCATCGCAGGTCATGGGCGCCGTGATCCTGGCGATCAGTCGCTCCGCAATAGCGCTGGTGGCTGGCACACCGGCGGCATTCGGCAACAGGATCAGAAATTCATCGCCACCCCAGCGACATACGGTGTCATTCGAGCGCAGCAGATCGCGCATGCGGGATGCAGCTTCCCTGAGAACCTCATCGCCGGCGTCATGGCCGAGCTGATCATTGATCGCCTTGAAATCATCGAGATCGACATACAACAGGGCCAGCGCTTCACCATTGCGCTCTGCCGTCAGCAGGCAAAGCTGAAACCGGTCCATGAACAGCCTGCGATTGGGCAATCCGGTCAGGGCATCAAATAGCGCCAGTTCGCGAATTTTGACATAGGCCTCGCCAAGCTCCTGATGCGCAAGCAGCAGCTTTTGTCGATTCATCATCATGAGCGCCAGCAAAGCAGCGAGCGTTATCATCACGGCGATCACGCTGATTTCCGCCACCATCAGCCAAAGCCGGCGTGTGGCCAGCCGATCAGCCATGTCCTGCACAGAGAACCCCACCACCAGCACCAGTGGCAGGCCACTCACCTTGCGATAGGCATAGGTGCGCCGAATACCGTCCACTGCACTGTCCGCCTCATACACACCGACCGGCTCCCGCGCCAGCCGGGCCCAGACTGGCGATTCGATCACAACCGCCCATAACGCGGGATCGGGTTCGGGCGCGCGCGCCCGCAGCTTATGGTCGTGCACGCCCAGCAGCGCGGCGACATTCTGCCGCCCAATATTCAGCGACTGGTAATAGCTTGAGAACCACTGGGCATCGACTGCGACAATCACGATGCCGGCAAAGGAACCGTCCGGATTGCTGATGCGACGCGAAATCCGAAACATATAGCGTGAGGAAATGCGCCCGAACTCGACCGCAGAGATAAAAATCCGGTCCTCCGGTGTCGATCGGTGATACTGGAAATATTCCCGGTCCACCACGTTCAGCGGTTTTCCGGTCCGGTCGCGGGATGAAGCAACGATCAGCCCGTCGGCGCTGATGATGTTGATGCTGTCGATCGTGTTTCTATCGAACACCATTTCATTGATGAAGGTCTGCATCTCGCTCAGGGAGCCAGTACGCAGATAGGCGGCGCGCAGGCTCCACAGCAGAACATCCACATAGCTAACCACCCGCACCGTGTGCTGTTCGAAGGCATCAGCCGCCAGCCGCGTCTGTTGCAACAGTTGCGCCTCCTGTTCCTGCCGGGCCTGGGCCAGGAAATACCAGCCGCCGCCGAGAACGCCGAGGCTCATCAGGCCGACGCCCAGACACAGCAACAGGATGTGGCGTTTCATTCCATTTGCCCGCCCGCTACCGCCGCCCGGCCCGGGCCGTGTCCACCGACCACAGCTTCTCCAGGCCATAGAAATCGCGGGTCTGCGGCAGCATGACATGCACCACGATATCGCCCAGATCGACCAGGACCCATTCCGCCTCGCGCTGGCCCTCAACGCCCAGTGGGCGCACGCCCGCCGCAAGGCTTTTTTCGACCACCCGGTCAGAGAGCGCCTTGACCTGGCGCGTGGAACTGCCGCTGGCGATGATCATCAGGTCGGTGAAGCTGGCAATGTTGCGCACGTCAAGAACCGTGATGTTCTGGGCTTTCAGGTCTTCCAGGGCGTCGATGACGATCTGCTGTAGGGCTTCAGCTTGCATGGAAATTCTGTTTCTCCTCAATCAGGGAGCGAAAGGGCCGGCGACGGCGACCGGTATAGGCCGCGGTCGTGGATATAGGCCAGCACCGCTTCCGGCAACAGGTAGCGCGGCGAATGCCCCCGCGCCAGCAGGGCGCGAATCTGGGTGGCGGAAATGTTGAGCTGGGTCACCGGCTGGAACAGAATGCCGCCGCCTGGCCGCCGGCGCAGGTCGTTGGCGTCGTAAATCACCCGCGGCGTGACGAAGGACTCCAGCAGCGGCGGCAGCGGCTGCAGGATGCCGGGGCGCTGCATCACCACGATGTGCGCCAGATCAGTCAGGCTCTGCCAGCGGCTCCAGGTGTGCAGCTCGCGGAAGGCATCGGTGCCGACGATCAGGCACAGCGGCGTCTCAGCGCCCACCACCGCACGCAGTGCCGCCAGGGTATCGACCATGTAGGACGGCCCCTCGCGGCGCAACTCGCGGTCGTCGGCGACAAAACCCGGCTGGCCGAGCGTGGCCAGGCGCACCAGGGTCAGGCGCTGCTCGGCGGTGACGGCGGGCGTAGCGCGGTGCGCCGGGATCCGGCAGGGCACGAAATGCACCTGGGCCAGGTCCAGCGCTTCCAGCAATTCCAGGGCGGTGCGCAAATGGCCATAGTGAATGGGATCAAAGGTGCCACCCAGAATACCGATCGGCTGTGGATGGCGGCTGGTATGGGCGATGCGCGCGGCATCGCCGGGCAGAATGGTGCTCACGGTAGGCTACGGTATTCCATGTAGGTGGCAGTGCGGGCACTGACCTGTTCTCCGCACAGCCGGCCGACGATATGCAGGCTGGCATCGATTCCGGCGGAAATGCCGGCTGCGGTAATCACCCGGCCATTGTCCACGTAGCGCGCCCCGGCCACGATCTCGGTCGCCGGGGCCAGTTCGCGCAGCACATCCAGCACCTCGTGATGCGTGGTCGCCCGCAAGCCTGCCAGCAGACCCGCCCGGGCCAGCAGCAGTGCCCCGGAACAGACCGACAGGACCAGTTCTGCCTGGCGCGCGGCAGCGGCGATACCATCGAGCAGATCGGTATCGCCGAGCAGCGCCCGGGTCCCGATCCCGCCCGGCACGATCAGCACATCGGCGCGTGGCGCATCACTCAGACGATAGTCGGGATTAACCGACAGGCCATTGCGGGCGCGGATCGGACCCGGGCCAGCGGCAATCGTGTACACGCGAAATGGAGCAGGCTCGTGCAATTCGCCCGCGACCGCGAACACTTCAAAGGGGCCCGCGAAATCCAGCACCTCCACCTCATCGAACAGCAGGATGGCAACAGTGCGACAAGTCATGCGTCATGCACTCCCCGGTCATTCAATTCCGCCAGTTGCGGCGCCGCTCTCAACCCCGGACGTGCCCATCGCCGAGCACCACGAATTTCAGCGTGGTCAGACCTTCGACACCAACCGGGCCACGGGCATGCAACTTGTCGGTGCTGATACCAATCTCGGCGCCCAGGCCATACTCGCCGCCATCGGCGAAGCGGGTCGAGGCATTCACCATTACTGAACTGGAATCGACCTCGCGCAGGAAGCGCCGCGCCCGGCCATAGTCCTCAGTGATAATTGCATCGGTGTGAGCGGAGCCGTAGGTGGCGATGTGCGCCATGGCGGCATCCAGGTCGCGGACCACGCGCACCGCCAGGACCGGCGCCAGATATTCCGCGTACCAGTCCTCCTCGCTGGCAAGGCCGATACCGGGCAACAGATCGCGGGTCTGGGCGCACCCGCGCAGTTCCACGCCGGCCTCCTGGTACATCCGGCCCAGCACCGGCAGCACCTGCGCCGCGACAGCTTCGGCCACCAGCAGGGTTTCCATGGTATTGCAGGTGCCGTAGCGCTGGGTCTTGGCGTTATAGGCCACCCGAACCGCCTTATCGAGATCGGCGCGGTCATCGATATAGACGTGGCAGACGCCATCGAGATGCTTGATCACCGGCACCCGCGCCTCCCGGCTGATGCGCTCGATCAGGCCCTTGCCGCCGCGCGGTACGATCACGTCGATGTATTCGGCCATGGCGATCAGTGCGCCCACGGCGGCGCGGTCAACCGTATCAATCACCTGCACCGTATCTGCCGGCAAACCGGTCGCCGCCAGACCCTGCTGGATGCAGGCCGCGATGGCCTGATTGGACTGCAGGGCTTCGGAGCCACCGCGCAGAATCGCCGCGTTGCCGGCCTTCAGACACAGCGCGGCGGCATCGGCGGTCACGTTCGGCCGCGACTCGTAAATGATGCCGATCACGCCCAGCGGCACACGCATCCGGCCAACCTGGATACCGGATGGCCGATACTTCAAGTCGCTGATTTCGCCGACCGGATCGGGCTGGGCAGCGATCTCGCGCAGACCCTGGGCCATGGCCTGGACACCCCTGGCGCTGAGTTCCAGGCGATCGAGCAAGGCCGGATCCAGACCGGCGGCGCGGCCAGCCGCCAGATCGCGCTGGTTTGCGCTGACCAGAGCGGCTTCCGCGTCCTGCAGCGCCTGGGCAATGGCCAGCAGGGCGGCATTCTTGGTGCGGGTATCGGCGCGACCGATGATCCGCGATGCGGCGCGGGCACGCTGGCCGATCGCGATCATATAGCGATCCAGGTCGCGGGCAGTTTCCGTATGGACAGTCATGGCGCTTTTTCTCAACCTCGTGGCCCGTCTTGGGCCCAGTCATGGATAGGGTGATGGATTCCGGGAGATCGCGCGCGGCATGCGCGGCACTTCCGTCAGGCCCAGGCCAGGGTGCCCTGCCAGACGCAGGCCGGTCGTCAGCAGCGCTGCCCAGGGCGAATCAGCCTCAAGGCCCTTGACCACCCGGTCAATCCGGGCGCAGGCATGCAACAGCGCGCGGCACTCACCAGGACCCAGCCGCGCCAGGGCCTGCTGCAGCAGGGGCTTGCGCTTGTCCCAGACCTTGTGCGCAGCGAACACCGGTTCCAGCGACTGGCGCCGCTCACGGGCGAAAGCCAGACTGGCCAGCAGGCGCACTTCGCGCTGCAGTGCCCAATTCACCAGCACCGGTTCAACGCCCTCGCCGCGCAGACCATCCAGAATGCGCACCAGCCGTTCCGGCACGCCACGCAAGGCGGCTTCGACAAAATCATAGATGCTGTAGCGGGCACTGTCGCCGACCGCCGCCAGCACCTGCTCGACGCTCAGATTCTGGCCTTCCGTCAGCAGTGCCAACTTTTCCAGTTCCTGCGCCGCCGCCAGCAGATTGCCTTCGACCCGCTCCACCAGCAGCGCCAGGGCCTCGGGCGCAGCACGCAGACCCCGCTCACGCAGACGCTGCTCGATCCAGCCCGGCAACTGGGCCCGCTCCACGGCTGGTGCTGCCACGATCACGCCAGCCTCGTCCAGGGCCGTGAACCAGCGGCTCTTCTGCACCTGCCAATCCAGCTTGCCGGTGGTGATCAGCAGCACCGCGTCGTCTGCCGGACGGGTGGCATATTCGATCAGGGCCCTGGCACCGGCCTCGCCGGGCTTGGCCTCGCCGAGACGCAGCTCCAGCAGGCGCCGACTGGCGAACAGCGACCGACTGGCGGCCTGCTGGCGCAATGTATTCCAGTCGAAGCCGCTGCCGGCCTGCAACACCTCGCGCTCGGCGCAGCCGTGGCGGCGCGCGGCAGCGCGAATGGCATCAGCGGCTTCCTGCGCCAGCAGCAGCTCCTCGCCATGCACCAGATACAGCGGCGCCAGGGTCTTGCGCAACTGCCCGGTGAGCTGTTCAGTGCGGATTCTCAAGACTTGAGCGCCTGCAGGCGGCGAATGATCTGCCAGGCCAGATCCTCGGCCATGCTGTTGGCCAGCGCCTCCTGGGCGGCCTCGAAACCGAGCACCTGGTTTTCATCGAACAGCAGGGCGCGATTGGCGATCAGGCTCTCCGCCGGCACCAGCACCTTGCCGTTAACCAGCCGCACTTCGTAGCTGACATCGTAGGCCAGGATGTACTCGCGCTTGACGTCGAAACGGTCCGCACTCACCGTGCGCCGGCCATCGCTTTCGCGCAGCACCACCAGGGTCGCGGTCGCCTGGGCCGGATCATTGACGACGGTCACGCCGCTGCTGGCCAGCAGGGTACGCAGCTTGCGACTGACCAGCCCGGGCGGTGTCGCTATCGCTGTCTGGCTCTGGATATAGAGCACCGCCAGTTCCGGCGGCAGTTGCGCCTGGCCGCGCGGCTGGAAACCGCAGGCAGCCAGCAGCAGAACGGCCATTACCCCGGGCAGGAAGCTACGCATGGCGCCGCGCTCAGCAGACCACGTTGACCAGCTTGCCCGGCACGATGACGATCTTGCGCACCGGCTTGCCGTCGATGAAGCGCTGCACGTTTGGCTCGGCCTGGGCCGCCTGCTCAATGGCAGCGCGATCGGCCTCGACCGGCACCTCGATCTGGCCACGCAGCTTGCCGTTGACCTGCACCACCAGACTGAGCAGCTCGCGGGTCAGCGCTTGCGGGTCCGGTTCCGGCCAGGGCGCATTCAGCACATCCGCGCCATAACCGAGCTCCCGCCACAGGGCATGGGTGATGTGCGGGACGATGGGCGACAGCAGCCGCAGTAGAATGCTCAGGCCCTCGCGGCGCAGCGCAGCGGCCTGCGGATCAGCGCCGGCCTCGATGCGCGCCAGCACGTTCAGCATCTTCATGGCGCCGGACACCACGGTGTTGAACTGGTGACGACCAAAATCGAACAGAGCCTGGCGCAGGGCTTCATGCAGTTCACGGCGCAACTCGCGCAGCGGCGCGGACAGCGCGGCGGCATCCACCTCAGCGGCGGCGCGGATCGCCTCCTGATGCTCGGCGGCGTAACTCCACACGCGGCGCAGGAAGCGGTAGGCGCCCGCCACACCGGAATCGGACCATTCCAGCGCCTGATCGGGCGGCGCGGCGAACATGATGAACAGCCGCGCGGTGTCCGCACCGTACTGCTCGATCAGCGCCTGCGGATCGACACCGTTGTTCTTCGACTTGGCCATCTTTTCGATGCCGCCAATCGCCACCGGCTGACCGTCGCGCTTGAGCATGGCAGTCAGTGGCCGGCCCTTATCGTCGGTCTGCACCGTGACCTCGGCAGGGTTGAACCACTGCTTGCGGCCATCGGCGCCGTCGCGATGAAAGGTCGGCGCCACCACCATGCCCTGGGTGAGCAACTTGGCGAAGGGCTCGGCTACCCCGGTCAGGCCCAGATCGCGCATCACCTTGGTCCAGAAGCGCGCATACAGCAGATGCAGAATGGCATGCTCGATGCCGCCGATATACTGATCGACCGGCATCCAGTAATCAGCACGGGCGTCGGTCATGGTCGATGCGCCCGGTGTGCAATAGCGGAAGAAATACCAGGACGAATCCACGAAGGTGTCCATGGTATCGGTTTCGCGCCGCGCCGGCTGACCGCAGGACGGACAGGCGCAGTGCAGGAACTCGCTGTATTTGTTCAGCGGATTGCCGGAGCCGTCCGGAATCAGGTGATCGGGCAGCACCACCGGCAACTGCGCATCGGGCACCGGCACCGCGCCGCAGGCCGGGCAATGCACGATCGGGATCGGCGTGCCCCAGTAGCGCTGCCGGGATACGCCCCAGTCACGCAGCCGCCAGGTGACCTTCTTCTCACCCAGGCTCCGCGCCTGCAGATCCGCGGCAATCGCATCGACCGCCGCTGCGAAGTCCAGGCCATCGTAGCGGCCGGAATTGATGCAGATACCATGTTCGGCATAGGCTTCCTGCCAGGGCGCGGGCGTGGCATCGCCAGCACGGGTGCGAATCACCGGCTTGATCGGCAACTGGTACTTGTGGGCGAAGGCAAAATCGCGCTCATCGTGGGCCGGCACCGCCATCACCGCGCCTTCGCCATAGCCCATCAGCACATAATTGGCCACCCACAGCGGCAGCGCTTCACCCGTCAGCGGATGGGTGACGCTCAGCCCGGTGGGTATGCCCTTCTTTTCCTGGGTGGCCAGTTCGGCCTCGGTGACACCGCCCTGCCGGCATTCGTCGATAAACGCCGCCAGCTCGGGATTGCCTTGCGCGGCGTGCAGCGCCAGCGGATGCTCGGCGGCCACTGCGACATAGGTCGCGCCCATCAGGGTATCGGCGCGGGTGGTGAATACCCAGAGAGTGCCGCCTTCGCCAACCGCGTGCGGAAAGCCGATGCGCACGCCGTGGCTCTTGCCGATCCAGTTCTTCTGCATCAGGCGAACCTGTTCCGGCCAGCCCGGCAGCTGATCCAGTTCCGCCAGCAATTCGTCCGCGTACTGGGTGATCGCCAGGTAATACATGGGAATTTCGCGCTTCTCAACCAGCGCGCCGGTGCGCCAGCCGCGCCCCTCGATCACCTGCTCGTTGGCCAGCACGGTCTGATCAACCGGATCCCAGTTGACCACGCCGGTTTTCAGATAGGCGATGCCCTTTTCCAGCATGCGCAGGAACAGCCACTGATTCCAGCGGTAATACGCCGGGGTGCAGGTCGCCACTTCCCGCGTCCAGTCCACGGCAAAGCCCAGCGAACGCAACTGCCGCTTCATGTAGGCGATGTTGTCAAAGGTCCACTGCGCCGGCGCCACGCGCGAAGCCAGCGCCGCATTTTCCGCCGGCAGGCCAAAGGCATCCCAACCCATCGGCTGCAGCACGTTCTTGCCCAGCATGCGCTGATAGCGGGCAATCACATCACCGATGGTGTAGTTGCGCACATGGCCCATGTGCAGGCGCCCGCTCGGATAGGGGAACATGGACAGGCAGTAGAACTTCTCGCGGCCCGGTTCTTCGCGCACGGCAAAGACCTGACGCGCATCCCAGTCACCTTGCGCTTCCGCTTCAATGAGTTGTGGGTTGTAAGACTCGGCGATCACGGCGATTTCCTGGCTTTCAAACGAAGTGCGGTAAGATAGCATAAGTTTTGACAGCGCCGGCAGGGCGGCGGTGACCGCCCGTGCCCTGCCCGATCCCGGCAACGCGAGCCCTGAGGTCAGCTTCGTGAACGATCACTCTCCGCAATCCCCTTCCCTGAGCTACCGCGACGCCGGGGTGGACATCGACGCCGGCAATCGCCTGGTGGACCGCATCAAGCCACATGCCAGGCGCACCCTGCGCCCGGGCGTGCTCGGCGGCCTCGGTGGCTTTGGGGCCCTGTTCGAGCTGCCACTGGACCGCTACCGGCAGCCGATTCTGGTGTCCGGCACCGATGGCGTCGGCACCAAACTCAAGCTGGCACTGGACCTGAACCGCCACGACACTCTCGGCATCGATCTGGTGGCGATGTGCGTTAACGACGTGCTGGTGGTCGGTGCCGAGCCACTGTTTTTCCTTGACTACTACGCCACCGGCAAGCTCGACGTGGATGTGGCGGCGGACGTGATCAAGGGCATCGCCGATGGCTGCGCACAGGCCGGCGCGGCGCTGGTCGGCGGCGAGACTGCGGAAATGCCCGGCCTGTATCACGCCGGCGATTACGATCTGGCCGGCTTTTGCGTCGGCGTGGTCGAGAAGGCGCGGATCATCGATGCGACGCGGGTCCGGCCTGGCGACGTGCTGCTCGGGCTGGCCTCGTCCGGGGCGCATTCCAATGGCTATTCGCTGATTCGCAAAATTCTGGCGGTCAGTGGCGCGGACCTGCATGCACCCTTTACCGACGGGCGCACCCTCGGCGAGGTGCTGCTGGCGCCCACCCGCATTTATGTCAAGCCGGTGCTGAAGCTGCTCGAACAGCTCGACGTACACGCCATCGCCCATATCACCGGCGGCGGCCTGACCGAGAACCTGCCCCGGGTGCTGCCGGTGCACAGCAAGGCGGTGGTGGATCTGCAAAGCTGGCAGCGCCCGGCCCTGTTCCAGTGGCTGCAGGAACAGGGCGGCGTCGCCGAAACGGAAATGCGCCGTACCTTCAACTGCGGCGTAGGTTTGGTGATCTGTGTCGCCGCCGAGGATGCTGAACAGGCGCAGGCCGTGCTGCGCGACGCCGGTGAAACCGTCTGGCCGCTGGGCCATATCGCCGCTGCCGAGGGTGAACCCTTCGTGGAGTTCCTGCCGTGAGCGTGGAGCAAAAATGCCGTGTAGTGGTACTGATTTCCGGGCGCGGCAGCAATCTACAGGCGATTCTCGATCAGGCCGGCAGCGGGGCATTGCCGGTCGATATCGCGGCCGTCATCAGCAACCGGCCGGGCGTGCCGGGCCTGGAGCGGGCGCGCCGGGCTGGGGTTACGGCGCTGGAACTGGATCACCGAGGCTTTGCCGACCGGCCGGCGTTTGAAGCGGCGCTGATCGATCTGATTGACCGCCAGCAGCCGGATCTGGTGATCCTG